>NZ_ANAH02000015.1 GCF_000335475.2 Cystobacter fuscus DSM 2262
TCGCATGGGGGATGTCCCGCTGGAACTGCTCGAACTTCCCACTCAGGAAGAACCCACGCCGTTGCACCACCGGCTTGTGCAGTTCCTGCACCACGGACGACTTGCCGATGCCGGAGTAGCCGCGCACCAGCATGAGCTCCGCCTGTCCTCCGCCGTGGACCCGCTCGAAGCCCCGAAGCAGCGTGAAGACCTGGGCCTCGCGCCCATAGAGCCGCTGCGGCAGATGGAACCGTTGGGGAACGTCCCGCTCGCCCAGGGGGAACACCTCGAGTGCTCCCCCGCGGCACCTTTCCAGATCGACCCGCAGCCCCTCGGCGCTCTGGTAGCGCTCCTCGGCCACCTTGGCCAACAGCTTCACCACGATGGCCGAGACGGCGGGTGGAATGCTGGGGAGGGACTCGTGGGGGGGCCTCGGACTCTGGGCCATATGGGCGTGGAACAATTCGAGCGGATCACGCCCGTGGAACGGGCGGCTGCCCGTGAGCAGCTCGTAGAACGTCACGCCCAGCGAATAGAAGTCGGTGCGGTAATCCACCTGGCGATTCATCCGCCCGGTCTGCTCGGGCGACATGTACGCCAGCGTCCCCTCGATGAGGTGGGTGGGCACCGCGTCCAGCTGTTCCACCTTTTGGAGCGTGGCCAGGCCAAAGTCGATGAGGCGGGCTCCTCCCTCGGGCTCGGCGATGATGTTGGAGGGCTTGATGTCCTTGTGGATGACGCCGTGGCGGTGGATCTCCGCCAGGGTCGACGCCAGGGAGGTGGCCAGCTCGAGGAACCGGGGCACCTCCATGGGCTGGCCGACGAGCTCGGAGAGAGGCTCGCCCCGCACCTTCTCCATCAGGAGCACCGGGCGCTCGAGAATCTGCTCGAGGCAATAGGAGCGGACCACGCCGCTCACCTCCCGCAGCCGTTGCAGGAGGGCGAACTCCCGGCGGTAGCGCTCGAGTTCGCGCGAACCTGGGAACTCCACCCCGGGAGTCTTGATGATGACCGGCAGGCCATCCGACTCACGCACCGCGTGGAAGAGGACGTTCGAGCCGTTGGCTCGCAGCCTACCCAGGAGCCTGTAACCGGGAATGTCCAGCATCGAGAAGCGCCAAGGCGACCGCGCCTCCTTCTCAGGTGCCCGAAGGCGGGGGCGGTGCGAACTTCCAGAGCACCTTGTCCCCCGCCTGAAGCACCTTGGCGCCCACGCCCGCGTCGGCGTAGGTGCCGTTGACCCAGAGCTGCCAGTTGCGCTTGTCGCGCCCGCCGCCCTGGTTCTTCACCCCATCGATGCCCGTGACGTACACCATCGCGCCACTGCCCGAGTGTTTGAGCTCGATGGGAGGGGAGCGCCGGGCCGCGGCCTGGGTGGCCTCCCAGGCCGTCATTCCCTGGCGCCACTCGATGCCCGTCAGGGCCTTTTCCTTGCCATTGCCATAGTCAAAGACAACCGAGACGGTCGCGGGGGTGCTCTTGCCTTCCGGGGCCTTCTTCGCCGGCTCATCCGCCCAGGCGGGCACCGAGGCGAACCCCAGCACCACCAGGGCCAGACAACCCAGCAGGGAACGGCGTGACGGCTTCATCGTGCCACTCATGACAATGCCTCCTGGCATTTGCCGCAGACGGAAGCGCCCGCGGCCACCTGCTCCGAATACGTCCAGCAACGAGGGCACTTGGCGCCCCGGGCCGGCAGCACCTCCGCCTTCACGTCCTCGCCCAGCGCCTGCGCCACGGCGAGCACCTGGGCCTTCTCCCCCGCCCCGTCCGCCAGCTCCACCTGGCTCACGATGAGCAGCCCCGGCAGCTCCGCCGCATGGGCCTGGAGGAACTCGCGCGCCTTGCCGCTCGCGCTCAGCACCACCCGCGCCTCCAGCGAGGAGCCGATCATCTTCTCTCGCCGCGCCGCCTCCAGCAGCCCCTGCACGGCGCCCCGCACCGTGAAGAGCTTCGCGTACCGCTCGGCCAGGGCCGCGTCGGGCTTCACCGCCGGCTCCGGGAAGTCCGTCAGGAAGACGCTCTCCGCCTTCTTCCCCGGCAGGTACTGCCACGCTTCCTCCGCGGTGAAGCTCATGATGGGCGCCAGCAGTTGCAGCAGCACCGTGGCCACCTCGTGCAGCACCGTCTGCGCGCCGCGCCGTGCCTCGCCCGTCGCCTTGGACGTGTAGAGCCGGTCCTTGAGGATGTCGAAGTACACCGCCGACAGGTCCCCCGCGCAGAAGTCCACCACCGTCGCGTACACGAGGTGGAACTCGTACGCCTCGTAGGCTTTCTTCACCCGCGCCACCACCTCCGCGAGCCGGCCCCGGGCCCACGTGTCCAGGGGCTGCAACCGCTCCGCTGGCACCGCGTCCCGCTCCGGCTCGAAGTCATACAGGTTGCTCAGCGCGTAGCGGATGGTGTTGCGGATCTTCCGGTAGCCCTCGCTCAGGCCCTTGAGGATCTGATCCGACAGGCGCACGTCGTTGCGGTAGTCGCTGCTGGCCACCCACAGCCGGAGCACCTCGGCGCCGTACTGCTGGATGATCTTCTCCGGGGCCACCGTGTTGCCCACGCTCTTGGACATCTTCTCGCCCTTGCCGTCCACCACGAAGCCGTGCGTGAGACAGGCCTTGTAGGGCGACACGTCGCGCGTGCCCACCGACACCAGGATGGAGGAGTGGAACCAGCCCCGGTGCTGATCACTCCCCTCGAGGAACAGGTCCGCCGGAATGCGCTGGCGCCGGTCCAGCACCGCGCTGAACATGCACGCCGAGTCGAACCACACGTCCAGGATGTCCGTCTCGCGGCGGAAGGCCGTCTTGCCGCACTTGCGGCACGCGCGCTGGCCCTCGGGCAGGAAGTCCGCCACCGGAGTGCGGTACCACACGCCCACGCCCTGCTTCTCCACCGCCGCCGCCACGTTCTCCATCAACTCGGGGGAGATGAGCGCCTCGTCGCAGCCCTCGCAGTAGGCGATGGGGATGGGCACGCCCCAGCTGCGCTGGCGGCTGATGCACCAGTCCGGCCGCGTCTCCAGCATGCCCCGGATGCGGCTCTGCCCCCACGAGGGCACCCACTGCACCCGGTCCACCTCGTCCAGCACCTGCTGGCGGTACGTCTTGCCCTCGCCGCCGTGCAGCGGCTTGTCCAGCGGGATGAACCACTGGTACGTGGCGCTGAGGATGACCGGGTTGTGGCAGCGCCAGCAGTGCGGATAGCTGTGCTCCACCTTGTCCGTCTTGCCGTTGAGCAGCACGCCCTTGTCGGCGAGCACGTCGATGACGAGCGGGTTGGCCTCGAAGACCTTCTTGCCCACGAGCCACTCGCCCACGCTGTCGTCGAAGCGGCCGTCGTGGCGGATGGGGTTGTAGATGTCGAGCCCGTACTTCAGGCCCACCTCGTAGTCCTCCTGGCCGTGTCCCGGCGCCGTGTGCACCAGGCCCGTACCGGCCTCCAGCGTCACGTGCTCGCCCAGGAGGATCTTCCCCTGCCGGGGATAGAAGACGTGCTGGTAGGTGCAGCCCTCCAGCTCGTCGCCCCGCGCGTAGGCGAGGATGCGCTCGGGCTCCACCAGCGCCGTCGCCGACACCTCGCTGCCCTTCACCTTCACCGTCTTCACTTCCAGCTCGTCCGCCTTCACCTCGGCGAGCACCCGGGACAGCAGATCCTTGGCCACGCAGATGACGCGCTCGCCGAGCGCGTAGAACACGTACTCGTACTCGGCGTTCATCGCGATGGCGAGGTTGGCCGGCAGCGTCCAGGGCGTGGTGGTCCAGATGACGAAGGAGACCTTCCGGCCCGCGAGCGCCGGCACCCGCTCGGCCACCTCGGGGCCCGCGGGGAAGGCCACGTACACGGACGGGCTCGCGTGCTGCTCGTACTCCACCTCGGCCTCGGCGAGCGCCGTCTGATCCGTGAGGCAGAAGTACACCGGCTTCTTGCGCCGGTAGAGCATGCCGCGCCGGGCGAAGGTGGCCAGCTCGCGAATCTCCTGCGCCTCGTAGGCGAAGTCGAGCGTGCGATAGGGATTGTCCCAGTCCCCGAGCACGCCCAGGCGCTTGAACTCGGTGCGCTGGATGTCGATGAACTCCAGCGCGTACTCGCGGCACTGGGTGAGGAAGGCCTCACGGTCCAGCGTGCGCTTGTCGATCTTCTTGTCCTTGAGCCGCTTCTCCACGGCCTGCTCGATGGGCAGGCCGTGCGTGTCCCAGCCGGGGATGTAGTCACACTGGCGGCCGGAGAGATTGCGGTACTTCACCACGATGTCCTTGAGGACCTTGTTGAGCGCGTGGCCCGCGTGCAGGTGTCCGTTGGCGTACGGCGGCCCGTCGGCGATGACGAAGGGCTCGTGGCCCACGCGCCGCTGGAGGATCTTTCCCCAGATGCCGTGGTCCGCCCACCAGCCGAGCATGCGGGGCTCGAGCTGGGCGAGGTTCCCCTTCATGGGGAAGTCCGTCTTGGGAAGGTTGACGGTGTCCTTGGGATCCTGGGGAGGTGCTCCGGCGTCGCTCATGCCGGGGCCGTAACACGGGAGGGACG
Organism: Cystobacter fuscus DSM 2262; assembly: GCF_000335475.2. Classification (NCBI taxonomy): domain Bacteria; kingdom Pseudomonadati; phylum Myxococcota; class Myxococcia; order Myxococcales; family Archangiaceae; genus Cystobacter; species Cystobacter fuscus. The sequence continues at coordinate 4,504 of NZ_ANAH02000015.1, forward strand.
GGCGCATCAATTACAGTCCAGCACCCACCAGGCGGCACGAGGAGCCCAGGCCCGTCAGCTCGGCCGCGCTCATCCGGCCCGCGCCGTTTTCCGCGTCTGCTCCAGCTGGGCGTGGAGGAGCTCGGCGTAGGCCCCGCTCCGGGCCATCACGACGATGAGGTCGGCGCTCCGGATCGTGCTCAGAGACTCCACCCCACCGCCTCTGCTGCGGGCCGCATGAGAACCTCGACGATGCATTGAGGACGAAGCAGGCTCGGCCTGTCTGGGGAGTTGGGAGCCGAGCAGTCCCTTTCGGAATCGTTTTCGCGCCCTGGAAGCCCATCACAACAGCCAGATGCCACCTCCATCCTGCTGGAGGCTGTCATGCGGCACATCAGTGAGGAGTCATTCCGTCAGTTCAGGGCCTTTCCGACGCCGGCCCAGCCCAACGGAATCACGCTCCATGCCCGGGCTACCGCGTCTCATCCCCCATTTCCGATGTCATCTGCCCATGAACCGTGACCCTTGAAATACGAACATTACATTTCATGCGGTGAGGGTCGTACCTGGAGGTCTCCATGAAGTCCGATGAAATCGCCGAAGCGCAGGACCTCAAGATTCTCCATTCCTCTCCGCACGATGCTGCCGGGTGGGAAGACGACAAGAAGTCGGGCACGGAGAACGAGATTCAGCACTGGGTACCATCCCGTTACACCGTGCGGGCCGCCACCGATGATGGGCAGCTCATCTTGTGGAACACGCTCAGCCGGACGATCAGCGTTTTCAAGAAGGAGCAGGCCCCCTACGTCCTCGCGATGCTCAAGCCCGCGGGAGTCCAGTCACGTGAGGAAGGACTCGCGGGCTATCTGGCCAGGCGGGGAGTGCTGATCCCCAAGGGTACGGATGAGTACAGCAAGTTCCTGCTCATGTTCGGGCAGCAGCACTATCGCAGCGATGTGCTGGAGCTGTTCGTCCTCTCCTCGGAGGACTGCAACTTCCGGTGTACCTATTGTTACGAGCGGTTCACTCGCGGCACCATGCGCCCGGAGGTCCGCCAGGGCATCAAGCGCATGGTGGAGAAGCAGATCAAGAATCTGCGCACGTTGGACATCCGCTGGTTTGGTGGTGAGCCGCTGTATGGGTGGGCCGCCGTGGAGGAGCTGGCTCCGTTCTTCCGCCGGATTTCACAGGAGTACGGGGTCAACCACCGCAGCCAGATGACCACCAATGGTTATCTGCTCACCCCGGACGTCGCGGATCGCCTCCTGGACTGGAACGTCAGATCCTACCAGATCACGCTCGACGGTGTTCCCGACACCCACAATTGCAGCCGGCCGACGCGGGACGGCCGCCCCACCTTCGAGACCATTGTCGAGAACCTCAAGTCCCTGGGCAAGCGCACGGATGAGTTCTACGTGAACCTGCGGGTCAACTTCGACAAGACCAACAGCAACCGGCTGGAGGAGTTCCTCGACCTGGTGAAGAAGGAGCTGAACCCCGACTCCCGATTCAACCTGGCCTTCCACCCGGTGGGCCGCTGGGGCGGAGCGAACGACCCGCAGCTGCAGGTGTGTGGTGGGGACGAGAAGGTCAACATCATGACCCAGCTCAAGGAGGCCGCCCATGCACGAGGCCTCCGGGTCAACAACCTCAAGGACTACAACTACCTGGGCGGCATGGTCTGCTACGCGGCACGCCCCTACAACCTCATCATCGGTGCCAGTGGCAAGGTCATGAAGTGCACCGTCCTCCTCGACATGGACGAGCGCAACGTCGTCGGCCGCCTGATGGAGGACGGCAGCCTGCTGCTGAACAACAACAAGATGGCGCGTTGGACGGAGCCCTCCTTCGAGAAGGATGCGAAGTGCCAGAAGTGCTTCGTCCTTCCCAACTGCCAGGGAATCTCGTGTCCCCTGCCGCGCCTGGATGAGAACAAGCGCCCGTGCATCCCCACCAAGCTCCGGGCCAAGGCGGAACTCCGCGAGGCGTTGAAGTTTGGAACCGCCGTCGTGAAGCGGGAAGTCGCTCAGACGGTTCAACGTCTCGAGGAGAAGCCCTAGAGCCTGGCTGCCCAATGCCGGGCAGCCTTCGTCGCAGCCTGTCCACCAGGGCTGCAAAAGGAGCAGCACATGTCGGAGAGCATCGAGAAGAAGGACACGAGCAAGCTCGAGGAGAACATTCTCTTCGAGGTCGCCGAGCTGGACGACGCCGCCTTGGACGCGGTGAGCGGCGGTGCCCAGCATGAGGCGCCGAACGGCGTCCAGTGCCACTGTAGTAGTGGTAGTGCCAACAACCCCAGCTAGTCGCACCCGGGGAATCCGCCGCCTCCCCGAGGCGGGCAGTTCACCCGAACTGCCCGCTTTCTTTTTCAGACCGGAGAAGCCATGACATCCCACCAGCCCTCACTCGTGCCCAATGACTTCTTGATCGAAGAGGGCCGGGTGAACCGTCCTCCCCTGCGGGCCTGGGCCCGGACCCTCCTGCGGAGGCTGGAGTCGGGTGAGGCCGGGCCGGGCAACTGGCTCAACGTCAGCGGCTGTCTGAACAACGCGTCGCTCATCGAGGTCTACCGCAACCGGCCGCGGAGTGCCCAGGCGCTGTGCGAGCTCCAGTTGCGCTCCGCCGAGAACCTCATCCGGTTCCATGATGCGAACGCCTTCGTCGAGTTCGTCGTGCAACCCTGGGTCAACCTCGGGCGGCTGCTGCGCATCCAGGGGCAGTTCGAGCGCGCGCTCGACTCCTTCGCGGTCTTCTACGATGTCCTGACGGGTGTCTCCCCCCGGCTCTGGCCGTTGCAGCTCGAGCTTCCGTTCTGGAGCAAGCACGCGGCGGCCCAGCCGTCGATGCTTTCCTTCGTGCAGGCGGTCTACGTCATCGACTCGACGAAGAGCTACTTCGCGGCCCGGGACCTCGAGGGCGCGGCGCGCTTCATCCAGCGTACCCGGGAGCGGCCCCAGAGCGCCTCCTCGCTGCTGTTGGACGAGGCGGAGTTCATCACCCTCTTCAAGCTCGGCCGTCATGAGGAGGCCATGGCCCTCACGGAGAAGGCCTCGTGGCAGCGGTATGGCTTCCACGGCAAGCTGGTGCGGGTCACCTACCGCGTCGCCATCCTGGCGGCCTCCGGCTCCGTGGACGCCGCGCGCCAGCTCGGGCTGCAGCTCGCGGAGCGTGTCCTGAAACCGGAGGGGTTGCCCCCCAAGGACCAGCGGGTCCTTCGCTATTTGTATTACCTGGGACAGGTGCTCCAGGGAGTGGGGCTGCCCGAGGCCGCCGCGCGCAGCTGGCTGGCGGGCCTGGCGGCCACCCATCAGCTCGAGGACGTGCCCCTGCGGATGTCCTTCCTCGACTCGCTGCTCGCGCTCGACGCCCCTCCGGCCCGGGAGGAACTGGAGGCCGAGCGGGACCTGCTCCTGCGAGACTGCCAGTACGCCTCCCTGCTCAAAGCCCATGGGCTCTCCCTGGACCCGGCGGGCAACAGGGATCCGGTGTTCGAGCAGCTGCGCGAGCGGCTCGAGGCCACCGCGAGGGCCAGCGCCGCTCCGGACTCGCACGCGACGGACGACAGTGCGGGTGCGCCGGTGCCGAGCCAGGTCGGTTAGGGCCTGGGAATGTCATTCCTGTCTGGCACCGGGGTCCGCAAGCCAGACACTTCAATTACAGTCCAGCAGCTCCTATAGTGGCCGGATGACACGCTCCTCGCTCCTGCTGACCCTCGCGCTCTCCTGTCTCCTGCCCACCGCCGCCCTGGCCAAGGATCCAGCTCCCTCCCGGCGGGACAAGGAGCCCAAGCCAGTCATGAACACCCAACAGGCCCAGGCGCTCAACAAGTGCATGTCGAAGTGCCAGGACCCCATGAAGTCGTGCATGGACGATTGCAAGGGCAACCAGGACTGCAACATGAACTGTGGCGAGAAGTTCACCACCTGCATCACCAAGACGTGCGGAGACCTGCTCCCCGAGGCCAAGCCGCAGGAGTAGGCGCGCGGGGTGAAGGCGGCCCGGCGCCCAAGCCCGCTCAAGGGGCCGGAGCCGCCGGGTCCACTCCGCCCACCTGACGTACCAGCCACACCATCAGCCCCTTCTCGTCCGGCCGGACACGCACCCGCAGCCACTCCGTGGCCCGCCGGTATTCCCCCGGCTGTCCGGTGGCCTTGTAACCCGCCTTCTCCAGCTGCTCGCGATAGAAGGCCTGGACCTTGTCGGGTGTGCTGTCCACGTCGTAGGCCGCGCTCGACTGTCCCTCCGCCTCCGTGCGCAAGAGGTTGCGCGCGCCCGGCATCAGGGGCGCCCACCCGAGTGACTGGCTCTGCTTCTGTGGCTTCCAGGCCCCCACGTTCGCCGTGCCCAGGATGACCGAGGTGGTCTTGTCCGGATTGGACTGGAGGATGACCGTATAGGACAGCATCTGCTTGGGATCCAACGCCGTGAGCTGGGGCTCACGGGTGATGGCGGCCTGTTTCTCGAGCGGAGCGACGTAGAGCCCCGCCTTCTCGAAGAAGCGCACGAAGTGCGCGGCGAGGTCATCCACGGATCGGGACGAGCGCGCCAGTTGGATGAGGACCGGTATGCCATTGGCCGCGATGGGCCCATCCGTGTCCACCCACGCGAGCAGTCCCGGGACATCCCAGCGCAGGGGAACCGGCGTGCTGGAAGGCGCGGACGGCAGCCCGTTCGCCGGGGCCCCTGACGGCGCGCTCGGGGCGCCCGCGGTGGCCGGAGCAGGGGGAGGCGAGGTGGGACTCGCCGCCAACAGCCAGGTCAGGACGAGGAGCATCAGGGGCAATCCTTCCCGAGGAAGCAGCCATCCCGCATGAGGTAGGCCGCCGAATACGCCAGACCGGGAACACCGATGGGCGCGGCCCCGGGAGTGGTGGGCCAGAGCGGCCAGCCCTCGGCCATGGAGAAGCCCGTGGGCTGGACGAAGAGCGGCTCGCCCGCGCTGCTCATCCAGAACATGTTCTCGCCGCCATAGAAGAAGGGCATGGGCATTCTCTTGACGATGCCCATGGCCATCTTGCTGCCGGCGATGCCCTGGCCCAACCCGTTGAGGGTAAAGACGCTGAGGGCCATCCCATAGAAGGGAAGGTTGGTGGGGCACGGCGCGGGGACGTCGGGGATGAACGGGCAGATGCCGGACTCGTTGTCCCCGGACAGGCCCCAGTCATCCAGCGCCATGGTCAACCGCCCCGTGCAGACGCCTCCCCGGGCCCGGCCCATGCCGCACACGCGGAAGGGATCGGGACGCAGCAGGTGCGGCTGGGAGAAGAAGCCCGTGGGGCCCTCCATGAACTTCCGGGGAAGCGTATAAGCGCCCACCGGCTCGACGAGTGCCTCGGATTGGCAGCTCAATCCGCCCGCGTCCTCATACGCGACGCTGGTCAACAGGCTCGGACCGAACGAGGGGCCGGCGCCCGTGCGGCAGGTCACGTTCAGGCCCGAGACGCGGGTGAAGACCTGGGCGAGCCCGTCTCCGTGGGCGGTGGAGGTCCGGCTGTCGAAGTCCCGGTAGCGCTCGGTGGCCTCCGCGGCGGCGATCTCCGCGGCCCGGTCGGAGGGATTGTTGTTCGACGGCCACGAGTGCAGTTTGTGCCCGGTGGTGTCCAGCAGCGCCGAGTGCGACGCCTCCGTCACCTTCACCGACAGGTAGCCGATCTCCGCGAAGTGGATGCCGAACATCAGCACCGTGACGAAGACCAGCAACCCGAGCACCAGCTCCACCAGCGACTGGCCGCGCGAGGCGCGACGGCGCGAAAGGTTGCTCATCACGGACCTCCCTCGTAGCCCTGGCCACGCAGGGCCTCGAAAGTCTCCCCCGCCCACCCGGTGCCCACGTTGCCCAACGTATCGGGGACATCGCCCTCGCCATCCTCATCGACCGTGAGGGGGACCAGGGTGGCGCGCCAGTAGGGGTTGAGCAGGTTGGGCGGCTCCTTCCAGTGCCCCTTGCGGTGGTAGTAGGCGATGCCCGCCGACAGCGCCGTCTGCTTGCTGATGTCGGTTCCGTCCGCGAGCACCAGTGCCCGGTTGTCGAAGCCAGACTCCCGGGAGGGGCTGAAGCGGAAGCGGAAGCCGAGGTTCCACGGGTCCACGGACTGACCGCTGGCCGCGCGCACGCCGTAGTCGCGCTGGATGACGGCGAAGTTCTTCGGCTGCCCGAAGTTGTCATCCTCCTGCACCAGGGGCAGGGGATTGTAGTCGATGAAGGTGGGCCACATGCTCGGACAGCGCACGCACCGGCCCAGGGTGTGACGCGCGGGCGCGGGGACCGTGTCCACGAAGAAGAAGGGGCTCCAGACGTGCAGGTCGGTGGGATCCGTCGAGTCCGTGGAGTTCAACAAGACCATCGTGGGGAACGCGGACTGGTAGCGGCGACACGGCATGAAGGTGTGGTTGTAGCGCAGCGTGTTCATGCCGTGGTCATCCGTCCAGGAGTACTTGCCGTTGACCAGGGGCCACAACGCGCCGTGGTTGGGCAGCGTGGAGAAGTAGGAGCTGCCCTGGTTGACGACCGTCGCCCTGTCCGGGGGCACCACGTAGCCCAGGGCCTGCAATTGCTGCTGGATCACCATCGCGGGAATGCCGGAGCGGCCGGTGATGAAGGAGAAGCCCCGGCTGCCCATGGCCGCGAAGACATGGTGGGAGTTGAGGATGTCGATGGGCGTGGTCGCGCCCGTGAAGAAACCAATCTCCCGGTTGGAGACCGAGTCACCTCCACCCGGCGCGCTCCACTCTCCCGCCACCCGGCTGCCCGCCTTCGCGGCATCCACGATCTCATCGGCCAGGCTCTGGTTGTTGATCTCTCCCATCAGCCGCGTGTACTCGAGCAGTTGCACCGCATGCAGGCGCATGGCCGCGTTCTGCAGGCGCAGCGACTGGGCGGCCGCTTCCGTGTCCAGCGCCTCGAACTGCATGGACTCCGCGACGTCCCGGGTCCAGACCTGGAAGGCCTTCAAGCCCGACACGGCGGAAGCGGCGATGGAGCAGCCACACAGGTGGGGACAGGGCGAGTACTTCTTGCAGCACCTGGCGGCGTCCTTGGCGTGCTGCGCCGAGATGATGGAGTAGTTGAGCGACGTGGCGGCGACGTTGGCCCGGAAGAGCGTGGACCAGCTGATGAGGCTCTGCACCGCCGCCATGGACACCATGTGGGCGATCTGCGCGCGGCTCAACAGGGCGATCTCGTTGTACACGCGCGCGGTGACGGCCGCGTTGCTGTAGGCGGCGGCATCCGCCACGGCCTGCACCTCCATCTTCTCGCGCACCTTGGAGCCGATGGACAGGGTGAGCGTCACCATCAGCGTGAGCAGGAAGAGGGAGATGACCATGAGGACCATGGTCTGGCCCCGACGAGGGTAGGGTTTCACAGGACCTCCGGCGCCGGAGCGCAGTTCTGGGTCAGGAAGTGCCGTTGGCGCACGGGCGTCATCATCCGCAGGCTCGCCGAGGCGTGAATGGGCATGGAGTAGAAGCCAATCGAGACGCGACGCAGGAGTTCGGCGCGGATGGCCCCCTCGAGCGAGGTGGGGTTCTCCGCGGTCCAGTTCGCCCGCCGCACGGGGGTGAGCGGATCCTGCGCCGTGTAGTCCTGCAGGCCCCAGCGCGCCAGCGTCATGCGGCTGATGACCCAGTCGGCGAAGGGAATCTTGAGCGGGTACCAGTAGACGAGCCGGATCTCCATGCGCCGGTTGGCGCTGTCCGCCTGATCGAAGTTCTGGTCCTCGGTGGGAACCGTGGCGGCCACGGGGCTGTCGCGGAGGATCCACACCAGGGCGCCCTCGACGGGATTGCCCCGCGCCGAGCTCCGGTAGACGTTGTCCTTGTACCTGCCGAACGCCTGGCCGAGCTTCTGGGCGGGCGAGCCACCGCCCGCCATGAAGGAGTGGTAGCTGGGCATCAGGGCGAGCACCGCCGCGTGCGTCATCGCCGTGCAGTCCCCATGCTTCACGCTCCCCGAGCGCACGGCCCGGAAGGCGGCGTACTCCGCCATGATGCGGCCCTGGAGCATCAGGAACAGCTGCAAGGTCCCCAGCATCAAGAAGACGACGAGTGGCAGGGACAAGGCCGCCTCGACGGACGCCTGGCCGGACTGTCCCTGCTTGAAGCGCGCACGCGGAGTCATGGGACTCTCGTTTTCTTATAACCGACAGTTGCTGTCCAATCGGTCAAGTGGACGCCTGCCCCCTTTGGGCGGCTGCTCGCCCTCAACGCCAGCGGGGGCCGAGCTTGTCCCGGCCGAGAGATTTTCGGGCCGTCCGCCCCGCGCCCGCCCGCCGGGCCACCGGGCTCAGCGCGGCTTCATGCCCTTGGCATCGAGCTGGTACTTCTTCACCAACCGCTCGATGGACTTGCGGTGCAGGCCGCTCTCGCGGGCCGCGCGGGACAGGTTGCCCTCGCAGCGCGAGAGGACCCGGGTGATGTACTCACGCTCGAAGTTCTCCAGGAGCTGCTCCTTGGCGTCCTTGAAGGTGAGGTGCTCGTTGAAGGGCAGCGGCAGCTCGCGCGCCTGACCCCGCACGCGCGCGGGCAGGTGCTCGGGCAGCACCTCCTCGCCCTCACTGAAGGCGAGCACGTGCGAGAGCACGTTCACCAGCTCGCGCACGTTGCCCGGCCAGGCGTAGGCCATGAGCAGGGCGAGGGCCTCGGGGGAGATGTGCTTGCGGCCATGGCGCGCGAGCACCTCGGGATCCGCCAGGGCACGCGAGAGGATGAGGGGGATGTCCTCGCGGCGCTCGCGCAGCGGCGGCAGTTGCAGGTGGATGACGGACAGGCGGAAGAAGAGATCCTCGCGGAAGTGGCCCGCGGCGATCTCCTTCACCAGGTCGCGGTTGGTGGCGGCGATGACGCGGCAGTCCACCGACAGCACGTCGTTGCCGCCCACGCGCCGCACCTCGCGGTTCTCCAGCACACGCAGGAGCTTGGGCTGCAGGTCCAGCCGCAGCTCCCCCAGCTCGTCGAGGAAGATGGTGCCGCCGTGGGCGCGCTCGAACGCGCCCGGCCGCTCCGTCACCGCGCCGGTGAAGGCGCCCTTCTCGTGGCCGAACAGCTCGCTCTCGATGAGGTGGGGCGGAATGGCGCCGCAGTCGAGCACCACCAGGGGGCCCTTGCCGCGGCTGCTGCGCTCGTGGATGGCGCGCGCCACCAGCTCCTTGCCCGTGCCCGTCTCGCCCCCGATGATGACGGAGACGTCCAGCGGGGCGATCTTCTTGATGAGCGCGAACACCTGCCGCATGTGCACGCTCTGCCCCACCATGCCCCCAAGCTCGCCCTCGCGGTCCGGCTCGACCGTCACCTCCTCGTCGATGGGGGTGAAGGAGAGCACCGAGGAGCCCGCGCGCACCACGGCCCCCGCCGACAGGTAGGCGCGCTCCACGCGCCGCCCCTCCAGGAAGGTGCCATTGGTGGAGTTGAGGTCCACCAGGAGCCAGCCCCGCTCGGTGTTGAGGATCTCGAAGTGGTGGCGGCTGGCGGTGCGATCCTCGGCGAGCACCAGGTCATTGGTGGGGTGGGCCCCGCAGCGCAGGCGCTCCTTGTCCGAGACGATCGAGCGCCCCTCGTCCGGTCCGGCCGTCACCTGAACGCGACATTTGCGCAACTTGAGCGTGGCGCGGGGCTCCAACACGAGGATTTCCGTGCCGGCGCCGACGCCCGCATCCGGGGCCACGACGGAGTCGAGACCGTTCTCTCCCGGATTGGTGAGGATGTCGTCCGGGTGCGGTTCGGGGGTACGCATTCTCACGTCATCATAGCAAACACCACCGGCGCGGCCCGCCCACGTCCGTGGTAGGGTCCCGCGCCCCCATGCCCGCCAAGAAGGTCTCGTCCAAGAAGGCGTCCGTCCAGGCGCGCGCCAAGGCGCCCCCGCGCACCGTGGAGCCCCGGCCCTCCTCCGGCGCGGCGTCCCCCCCCCGCCTGCCCCGGTCGAAGCGGACCGTGGTCATCCTCTCGCGCAAGCGCTCGCTCTACTCCACCCGTCGGCTCGTGGAGGCCATCCGGCGGCGCGGGCATCGGCCCCTGGTGCTCGACACGCTGCGCTGCACCATGGTGCTCGCCCCCAGCCAGCCGCGGATGCTCTACCGGGGGGTGGACATCAAGGGCGTGGACGTGGTGATTCCGCGCATTGGTGCCTCCATCACCGGCTATGGCCTGGCCGTGGTGGCGCACTTCGAGATGATGGGGGTGCCGGTGCTCAACAGCGCCCTGGCCATCTCCCAGAGCCGCGACAAGCTCCGGGCGCTCCAGTTGCTGTGCCGCGCGGGCCTGGACGCGCCGCGCACGGTGATGGCGCACGACCGCAGCAACATGCGCAAGCTGGTGGAGGAGGTGGGAGGGCTGCCCGTCATCATCAAGCTGTTGCGCGGCACGCAGGGCGTGGGGGTGATGATCGCCCACACGCTGCAGGAGGTGCAGACCATCGGCAACACCTTCTGGGACCTGGGGCAGGAGGTGGTGCTCCAGGAGTTCGTCGCGGAGAGCAAGGGCCGGGACGTGCGCGCCCTGGTGGTGGGCAACCAGGTGGTGGGCGCCATGCGCAGGCGGGCCAAGCAGGGCGAGTTCCGCTCCAACATCCACCGGGGCGGCGAGGGCAGCCCGGTGGAGCTGTCCGCCACCTATGTCGAGGTGGCGGTGCGGGCCGCGCGCCTGCTCGGGCTGGAGATCGCGGGGGTGGACATGCTGGAGGGCCACAAGGGGCCACGGCTCATGGAGCTCAACTCCAGTCCGGGCTTCGAGGGCCTGGAGCGGGCGACGGGGCAGGACATCGCCGGGGAGATGATCGACCACGCGCTCGCCCTGGTCGAGGCGCGCGCGGTCGCCACCCGTCCGACGTTGTAGGAAAGGGCGAGGAGGAAGGTCGGCAAGGACTTCCAGAGCAGGCGGGCGGACGAGCCCCATGCCTGGCCCTCCTGGGAATGACCTTGGCGGCGGTGGGTTGCGGGGGGAGTGACAACGAGCGCGGGGCCTTCGTAATCTGTGCGCGCCCGCACATGAAGCCCTCCTCCAAACCACTGCAGATCACCATCTACCAGGATGTGTTGTGTGCCTGGTGCTATCTGGCCGACCTGCGGCTGGAGACCCTCAAGCATGAGTTCGGAGATATCGTCCGCTGGCGCGTGCGCCCCTATCCCCTGCGCGTCCACGACAAGCGGCCCACGGAGAAGGAACTGCGGGGACTGACGCAGGAAATCAGTCTGGCGCAGAAGGAGCCGGAGCCCACGGCGCGGCTGTTGTCGACGGAGCTGTGGCGGGGAGGAGATCCGCCGCGCTCGAGCATCCCGGCGCTCGCGGCGCTGGAGGCGGCGCACCTGCAGGGCCCCGCGGCGCGCGCGCACCTCGCGCGCTCCATGCAGAAGACGGCGCTGGAGCAGGGCGTCAACGTGACGCGCACGGATGTCATCTTCGAGCTGGCCAGCCGCGTGGGCCTGGACATGAGCCCCTTCTCGGTGGCGTACCACTCGGCCGACACGCGCAAGCTCATCCTCGACGAGCACCAGCTCGCCACGAGCCGGGGCGTGCGCGGGGTGCCCACGCTCGTCATCGCCGGCAGGTGGATGGTGTGCGGCCTGCGCGAGGTGAGCGAGTACCGCGAGTACATCCTCGGCTGTCTGAGCAAGCTGTACACGCCCCGCGCCGGCTCGTCCGAGCGCGTGGTCCATTGAGGGTTGAATTTTCATCTCTCCGGGCCGTCCAGTCGTTTCGTCGTGCAGCACTGCGCGGGTAGGCCCACCGCCCCGGGCCCGGAGAACCTCAATGCGTCGCCTCCTCTTCCTCAGCGTGTCGGCCGCCCTGGTCATGGGCTCCGGCTGTGTCGCCCATTACCATCGGCCCGCGACCTATCGCGTGTACGAGTACCGTTACGCGGGGGCCCACCCGGACGTGTACGGAGGCTGGTGCACCGAGGACTACGACCACGTCCACGAGTACGCGCCCTCGGACGTCAACGCCTACACCTACTCGAATCAGGTGTACGTCTACCGGGGCCCGCGCCAGGTCTGGTACTTCGACTACCACCCGGGTCCGAACGGGGACGCCTGCTACCTGCACGGCCGGCACCACCACGACTACTTCCCGCGCACCTACTCGGGCAGCACGTACAACTGGGACCGGGGCCGCTCGGTGTACGTCTACAACAACTACCGCCCATCCCCGCCGCGCCACCACTCCTCCGGGGGATGGGACAGGGACAGGGACAACGGCCACGACGCCTCGCCCGCGCGCCCGCCCCGGGGTGGGGGCTACTACCCGGCTCCGTCTCCCTCCTCGCCGCGTCCGCGTGACGATGACTGGGGCTCGTCGGGCAACCGGCCGCCTCCGGGCAGCGGTCACGGCTCGCGGCCTCCCCGGGGAGACTCGGGTGGAGGCCAGGACCGGCCGCCTCCGGGAACGAGCACCGGCTCCCAGCCTCCGGGTGGTGGCTGGGGTCAGCCCAATCCTCCTCCGAGCAATCCGGGCAATCCGAACACGGATCCACCCGCGCCCCGCGACAACGCCGGCCCGGGCCGCCCCTCGAGGGATCGGGATGATTCGCCTTCCCGCGGCGGTGGTTGGGGCCGGGGCGGTAACAGTGACAACTCTCCGCCGCCCTCGCGTGGCGGGGACACTGGTGGCGGCAACGGTGGCGGCTGGGGCCGAGGCGGCAACAGCGACAACGGCGGTGGCCGGGGCAACAGCGGCGGCAACGGTGGCGGCTGGGGCCGGGGCGGCAACAGCGACAGCGGCGGAGGCCGGGGCAACAGCGGCGACAACGGCGGTGGCCGGGGCAACGGTGGCTGGGGCCGCCGCTAGGCGGGGGTAACGACCCTCGCCGGGATTCCAAGGGCCGCTCCCTTCCTCTCTGGAGGACGGGGGGCGGCCCTTCTTCGTGTCCCCATGTCCGTTCTCCGCCCAACGCCCAGCACCCGGGGGGTGGATTGCCAACAGGCCAGAGCGTGGAGACCTTGGCTTCCAGTCATGAAGCGTTCGAATGTCCTCCTTTGCTGCGCTCTGGTGGGTCTGCTCCCCACCGCCTGTTCGTCCGGTGGCGCTCCGGATCCCAACGGCAATCGCAGTACCCAGGTGGATCTCGATCACCTGACCATCTCCGTGTCCGGCCGCGCCGAGCTGCTTCCCGAGGCCGCACACCTGCTCGATGCCCAGGGGCAACGGCTGCCCGTGCTCGACGGGCTCACCGTCACCCTCGAGGAACCCTGGGGCATGGGGGTGAATGACGAGAACGCCGTCCTGGGCGAGGGACTCCTCGGCGAGGACCATGCCTTCTCCGTGTCCAACGTGCGCGTGCGCGACATCCACCTGAGCCTCGCGGCGCGCCTGGAACACCCGGGACTCGTGCGCAGCTCCACCGTCATCTTCGACACCGCGCTCATGCGCACGCGGCCGAGCACCGACATCTCCGACACGCGCGCCTGGGCCCTGCCCGAGTCCTTCGAGCAGGCCCTGACGCGCGCCATCGGCGAGGCGGCCATCCGCGGCCACAGCGCTCAGCGGGCGGGCACCCTGCGCGACGCGGGCTTCGTCCTCGGCCGCGTCGTGGATGCCTCCGGCGCGCCGCTCGCGGGGGCCGTCGTGGTGCCCGACCGCGAGGAGCTCGCCTCGCGCATCTACTACCCCTCGCCGGACTTCCAGGGCGCTCCCCAGGACGGCACGAGCGCCACGGGACTCTTCGTCTACGTGCACTCGGCCACCGCGCCGGAGAGCTTCCTGCTCTCGGTGAAGGGGAGCGAGGATTACGGGCCCCGCAACGTGGCGGTCACGCCCGGCTCGGCCCTCGTGCTCACGCTCTCGCCGGGCAACGACGCGCGCTGAGCCACTCGCGTCAGGGGCCGCCCGCGTCCGGTGACAGCGGCTTCCGGGGGATGAACCAGCGCGGCAGCCAGTCCGCGCCCCGGGACGTCGTCAAGGGGGTCTGCCCGCTGCCGTCCGCCCGCATCAGGAACAGCTCCACGTCTCCGGTGCGCTCCGAGGCGAACACCAGGTGCTTGCCCTCGGGGCTCCACGCCGGTTGATCCTCCACGGCCTGGCCTCGCGTCAGCGCCACCGGCTCGCCGCCCGCCACGTCCACCACCCAGATGCGCGCCTTTGTCTCCTTTGGATCCTTCGAGGCCGCGACGAACGCCAGCCTGCGTCCATCCGGACTCCACGCGGGCTCGCGCTCATCACCCACCGTGGCGCTAGCCGACACCGGGCGCAGCTCCGTCCCGTCCGCCTTCATCACATACAGCCGCGTGCGCCCATCCCGGTCGCTCAGGAAGGAAATCCACTGCCCATCCGGACTCCAGCGCGGCGCCACGTCCTCCCGGGGAAAGTGGGTGAGCCGGCGCACGTCCGTCCCATCCGCCTTCATCACGTAGAGCTCCGGGTCCCCCTCTCGGCTGGACACGAACACCACCCGCGAGCCATCCGGAGACACGCTCGGCTCGAAGTTGCCCTCGCGCGCCGTGGCCAGTCCGAGCACCTCCGCGTCCGCGCGCGGCGCCTGCCGCACCACGTCGCTGAAGCCCTGAGCATCCGACTCGGCCACCAGCCAGCTTCCGTCCGGCGCCCAGCTCGGGTTGCGAGCCCGCCCGCGGGGCTCCGTCACCTTCACCCGGGGGCCTCCGTCCAACGGCACGAGCCAGAGCTGCTCCATGTGCAGCCCCTGCACCTCCGCCGCGGACACCACCAACATCGCCGCGCCATCCGGAGACGGCGCGGCGGGGTACTCGTCCTCGGGAGCACGCGTGAGCTGGGACTCCTCGCCCGTGGGCCGCACCAGCCACACGTCGCGCTGGGGCGCCCGCTCGGACACGAAGGCGATGACGCCCGGCAGGGCCCGCCGCTCGTCCAGGGACAGGGGCGCGGACGCATCCCCGCCACACTTCCCCGTCCCACACCCGGCCAGGGCCAGGGCGAGCACGGCCAGCCGCCGCGCTCCCCCCCGTCCCGTCCGCATCACCCGCTCACGCGTCATCACGTTCCACGCCTATTGCACGCGGATGGCGTCCGCGACGACCACGAAGCCCGCGGGAGCCCAGCGGCTGACCTGCACCTTGTTCCATCCGGCCGGGAAGCTCCAGGTGCCGAGCGTGTTCCAGGCCCCGCCCCCCACCTGCTGGTTCACGTTCACCGAGCCCAGCTTCGTGGCGCCCCCGTAGACGACGAAGGGCGTCGCCGTCGAGCGGTTGGTGCCCGACGTCCACCAGGCGGAGATCGTCCGGGTGCCCGCCGTGGGCAGGTAGAAGTGGAACGTCGCCGGCTCCGACACGGCCTCCGTCGCGGCGTAGAGGTAGTCCGAGCCGAAGTAGTTCGGCGTCGAGGACGCGGACGCCCACGTGCCCGTCAGCTCGATGTAGCCCTTGGCGCTGTCGTTGAGGGCGTTGTCGCTGTCGACGGTGATGGCCGTGGTGCTGGGGGTGCCGCAGTAGCTCTTCACCTTGCTGAGGTACGTGCTCCACGGCCAGTTGGGACCCGGGTCCGTGCGGCTGGCCGGCTGGAGCTTGCCGTGCGCCACGATGTGGTAGCTGTCGATCGGCACCGCCTGGCCCTTGGAGATGTCGCACGAGAGCTTCGCCGACGCCTCGATCTGTCCCGCCGGGAAGGAGCTCTGGCTGGCCGAGCCGCCGTGCTCGATACCCACCGAGAAGTGGTTCACCGACACGCCACTCAGCGAGCCCATCGTGCCCCCGTTGAGCGAGGGATCGTACGACGCGCCCACGTGCCAGCCCCGGTCCGACTCGCGCACCAACTGGGAGATCTCGCCGCCATCCTCCCTCACCACGTAGTGCGCGCTCACCCCGGAGGCCGAGTTCGTCAGCCAGCTCCAGCAACTGGAGTAGGTGCCCTCACACGTGTGGATGACGATCATCTGCACGTCGCCCTGGGCACCCGTGGGACGCGAGCCGTAGTTGGGCGAGGGACGCCAGACGGCCGCGGCGTAGTCCGGACCCGCCAGCATCGCGCGCACCCTCGGTGAGTCGAACCGGGCCGCCACCTCGCTCGGCATCAGCGACACCGCCACCCGGCCCTCCGGCGTCCGCGCCACCATGCCCTTGCGCATCACCCCGTACACGTCCCGGTGCACGTACTCCGCCTGCGCGTCCGGATGCGTGATGCCGCTCAGCTTCACCACCACCGGAGCCCACGCCCCCACGTCGCTCCGGTCCAGTCCCGCTTGCGCCGCGTAGCTCGACAGCAGCGCCGCCGCCGCCCGGATGTTCTCCTCCGGCTTCGTGCGCGCCGCCTCCTCCGTCACTCCCGCCAGCCGCGCGCCTCGCGCCAGGTTCTCGCCCCGCAGCGCCATCAGACCGTGCGCCGCCGGCATGCCCTCGAACTCCTGCTGGGTGGAGAGCATCTCGAAGCGCGTCTCGGCGTAGGCAATGGCCTTGAGCAGATCCGCCGGTACCTGGAACTCACCGGCCGCCCGGGCAAATGCCTCGTTCAGCTCATGGGGCGTGCGCTGCGCCTCACTCTGCTCCGGGGTGCGCGTGTCTTCCACGGCGGAGGGAGGGGCGTTCTCCACGGTGTCTTGCGGACCACAGGCGGAAAGGCACAACGCCGCGACAGCGGCCACCATCGGGGGACGGAAAGGACGCATGGGCAATCTCCTTGAACGAGGCTGGGGGTAGGGCAGCCAAAATGCTCTTTCCCCTTCCCCAAGGGAAGTCGGTTCTTTCTCAGAACCTGATTTTTTAGAAAAGAACCGTATTTCGCACCGCGTCCAACGCCTCACTCCGACGCGGAGTCTGTCCCGGCTGAGACCGTCATTCATGGTGGAGGGCGTGCGCCCCGTGCAACGCCATGCGGCGAAACGTCCGTCAGCCCGCACCCCGTTCGTCCCGAGGGCAGACAGATGGGGGACGTCGAGGACGACGCGGGTAGCGGCTTTGGGTTAGGAGAAGACACCATGCGTCTCTTCGCCATCGGCGACACCCACCTGCCCTCCACCCGCAACAAGGACATGCACCGCTTCGGGTGGACGGATCACCCCCTGCCCCTGCAACGCGCCTGGGACGAGAAGGTCCGGCCCGAGGACGTGGTGCTCGTGGTGGGCGACATCTCGTGGGCCACGCGCGCCAACGAGGTGCTGGACGACTTGAAGTGGCTGGACGAGCGGCCGGGACGCAAGGTGCTGGTGCGCGGCAACCACGACTACTGGTGGGGCGACTCGGCGTCGAAGCTGCGCCGGCTGCTCGAGCCCTACAAGACGATGGAGGGCTTTCTCCACAACAGCTCGGTGGTCATCGGCCGGTGGGTGATCGCCGGCACGCGGCTGTGGACCGCGCCCGAGGCTCCGCCCATGCCCGGCGGGGAGATGGGTGATGAGTCCGGGGACGCGGGCTACGTGGAGCGCGAGACGCGCCGGCTGATGGCGTCCATCGCGGAGGCGGAGAAGAAGGAGAAGGAGAGCCCCACGCCCCTCACGCGCGTGGTGGCGGTGCACTTCCCGCCCATCTACGCCAATGAGAAGCCCACGGCGTTCCTCGGGCCCATCGAGGCGTACAAGCCCAAGGTGTGCGTCTACGGGCACCTGCACGCCGGGGGCATCCCCGCGGGCTTCACCGGGGAGAAGGCCGGCATCCGCTACGTGCTGGCCTCGTGCGACGCGGCGGGCTTCTCGCCCCTGCTGCTGGACGAGTAGCCCGCCCCTTTGGGGTCGGAGAGGGCCCGAGGCCGCCCTCCTCAGCGGGCCCGGGAGGCCAGGGGCTTCCACGAGGGCGCACCGCCCTCGCTCCGGCACGAGCGCCACTGCTCGCCGCTGTCCCGCACGGGCGCCCCACCGCGCTCCAGCGGCACGCCCACCGGGCACAGCCCCCGGGTGACATTGCCCGCCGCGTCCCGCACCTCGAAGTGCAGCGAGTACACGCGCCCATCTCCCTCGGCCTCGCGGTCCACGCGCACCTTCACCGTCGTGGCGTCCACGAAGACGACGTCCGGCTCGCTCCCCTTCGGCTCGTCCGAGGACACGCAGGTGATGCCGCCCGTGGCCCCCGTCTGCGTGAGCCCACCGCTGCACCGGTCGTACACCGTGAGGCAGTCCTCCAGGCGCAGCGTGCGGTACTGCTGATCCACCGGCCACAGGGGCTCGGGTGGCGTCACGTCCACCGTGGGCGGCGTCTGATCCACCACCTGGATGGTGGAGGTGCACGAGGCCTCGTTGCCCGAGCTGTCCCGCGCCGTGTAGCGCACGGTGCTCACGCCGAGCGGGTAGAAGTCCGCCTCGGGAGCGGACAGCGCGGCCTCGGTGCAGGAGTCCGTGGCGTGGGCCGCGCCGGGCGTCACGTAGGCGGAGTTGCGGCCGGTGCACTCGGCGGTGATGGGCGCGGGGCACGAGACCGAGGGCGGCCGCGAGTCCACCACCGTGACCTTGGGCGCGCACGTGGCGGTGTTGCCGGCCGAGTCCGTCGCCGTGTAGACGAGCTCATGCGTGCCCAGCGGCAGCTCGCCTCCCTGGGGACTCGTCACCTGGGCCACGGCGCAGTTGTCCGTGGCGCCCACCTCGGGCGGCGACACCGGCGCGCTCCCTTCGGCCGAGCACTCCACCGTGAAGTCCGCGGGGCAGGTGAACCGGGGCGCCTCGCAGTCGCGCACCGTCACGTTGGACCAGCACGAGTCGATCTTCCGCCCATCCGACGCGGTGACGCACAAGCCATGCGTGCCCGGCGCATAGGGGCCCAGCGGGTGCGTGTCCCAGGAGATCTCGTCCCCGTCCGCATCCGTGGCGGTGGCCAGCCCCGTGGGGCTCGTGGCGACACACAGCCCCGGGTCCGTGCACACCGTGGCATCGCGGCAGGTGACCTCGGGCGCGTGGTTCTCGTTCTGGCACGAGGCGCCGCACCCATCGCCGCCCACCGTGTTGCCGTCATCGCACGCCTCGCCGGGATCCACCCGGCCATTGCCGCACACCTGGCAGTCCGGGTCCGCGCCGTCCACCGCGCCATCCCCGTCGTTGTCGCGCCCATCCGCGCAGTCCTCGGCGGTGAGGACGATGGCCGAGCCCCCGAGCATCACCGGCTGGCCCTTGTCCGGGTGGTAGACCTCGTCGTTGACGGCGAGCACGCGCAGGCCCGAGTAGCCGCTCGGCCCGGTGAAGACGTTGTGGAAGGACTTGTGGCTGAGCTCCGCGCTCGTCAGCGAGGGCGCGAAGGCGGTCAGCTCCTGGGTCGGCTGGGCGACGTCGAACTCGGTGTCACGGGTGGTGAGCGGCAGCGGGAGGAAGCCCCAGCCCCCGGTGACACCCGCCTGGGTGAGCGCGATGAGCGAGCCGCCCCGCTCGTTGACGAAGCGCGCCAGGTCCGGCTGGCGCTCGTTGAGGGCGCCGATCTGCTTGGCGGTGAGTCCCCCGAGGGTGTGCTGCTGGGCCGACGGCAGGTAGACGAAGGCGTAGAGGGTGAAGTCCACGCGCGAGATGTCCTCGGTGGAGCGCACGTGGGTGACGGCGGCGCCCGGGCCGCCCTGGGCCGGAGCATTCCAGCTGTCGAAGGCCGTCAGGGCCTGCTCGCCGTTCACGCCGATGGCGAGGATGCCCTGGCCCCCCGTACGCGAGCGGGAGATCGCCTCGCGGAAGAGCGAGGGGAAGAGCCCACCACACAGCGCGCCCTCGCAGTGCCACAGGTCATCGGCGTCATCGCCGGTGACCACGACGAAGCCCCCCAGCGCGGGCGTCTCGCCGGGCGTCGTGGGAGCGGGCCGGGGCGTGGAGGGGTTGCCAGTGGACGGCAGACCGCCCGGCGGGGTGTGGCCACTCCGGGGCGGCACGAGCGGCTCGTCCTCCCAGCTGTAACTCACACACGCCGTCCCCAAGGACAGCCAGGACAGCAGGCACAACGACAGACCGAGACGGACACACGCACCGGACGAGCGGCGAGGAGAGAGCGGGGGGGGCATGGGGCACATCAGTAAGGCCACCCGGGCCCGACCGACGAGCACGAGGACGGCCAAACCCCTCCCGGGCTGTTCAGCCGTGGACGGAACGGCGGTACCGGCGTCCGCTGGTGGCTACAGCTCCACCTGCGCGCCCAGCTCCACCACGCGGTTGGGGGGAATGCGGAAGTAGGACGTCGCGCTGCGCGCGTTGCGGCTCATCCACGCGAACAGCGCCTCGCGCCACATGGCCATGCCGGGCTTCTTGCTCGGAATGAGCGTCTCGCGGCCGAGGAAGAAGGACGTGCCCATGAGGTTGAACTGCAACCCCTTCTCGCGCGCGCGCTTGAGGATCTCCGGGATGCTCGGGTTCTCCATGAAGCCGTGGCGCGAAATCACCCGCACGAACCCCGACTCCAGGCGGATGACCTCCACGCGATCCTCCCCGGGCACGTGCGGCACGTCCTCGGAGGCGATGGTCAAGAGCATCACCTGCTCGTGCAGCACCTTGTTGTGCTTGAGGTTGTGCAGGAGCGCGGGCGGCGTGCCCTCGGGGTTGCCCGTCATGAAGATGGCCGTGCCCGACACGCGCACGGGCGGGTGGTCGCCAAAGCTCTCCAGGAGCTGGGTGAGCGGGATGCTGCTCGAGCGCAGCCGCTGGGCCAGGATGTCGCGCCCCCGCTTCCACGTCGTCATCAGCGTGAACACCGCCAGGGCGAGCAGCAGCGGGAACCAGCCGCCCGCGGCGATCTTCACCGCGTTGGCGCTGAAGAAGGACAGGTCCACGATGGCGAAGATGCCCGTCACCGGCAGCGCCACCGCGCGCGACACGTTCCAGCGCTCGCGCGCCACCACGTAGGCGAGCACCGTGGTGATGCTCATGGCCGTCGACACCGCGATGCCGTAGGCCGCCGCCAGGTTCGTGGAGGACTTGAAGCCGAGCACCGTCAGGATGACGCCCACGAGCAGCGCCAGGTTGATGCCCGGCAGGTAGATCTGCCCCCGCTCCTCCGCCGACGTGTGCACCACCTCCAGGCGCGGGCTGTAACCGAGCTGGATGGCCTGCTGGGTGATGGAGAACGCCCCGGAGATGAGCGCCTGGGCGGCGATCACCGCCGCGCCCGTGGCCAGGGCCACCAGCGGGTAGAGCGCCCAGTCCGGCGCCAGGAGGAAGAAGGGATTGCGCGCGGCGCTGGGATCGCGCAGGAGCAGCGCGCCCTGCCCCATGTAGTTGAGCATCAGCGACGGGAGCACCAGCCCGAACCAGGCCAACTTGATGGGCTTCGCGCCAAAGTGGCCCATGTCCGCGTAGAGCGCCTCGCCACCCGTCACCACCAGGAACACCCCGCCGAGCGCCAGGAAGCCGTGCCCCTTGTTCGCCACGAAGAAGTGCACCCCATTCAGGGGCGACAGCGCCCCCAACACGGCCGGGTACGTCACCATCCCCTTCACGCCCAGCGCCGCCAACGAGAGGAACCACAGGAGCATGAAGGGCCCGAAGATGGCGCCGATGCCGGCCGTGCCATGCCGCTGGATGAGGAACAAACCCACCAGGACGAGGATCGTCAGGGGACGGATGTAGGCCTCGAACATGGGCGTGGCCACGCTCAGGCCCTCCACCGCGCTGAGCACGGAGATGGCCGGTGTGATGAGCCCATCTCCATAGAGGAGCGCGGCGCCGAACAGGCCGAAGGTGATGACCACCGGCCGCACCTTCACCTCCTCGCCCCGCTTGCGCTGCATCGCCAGCGCCATGAGCGCCAGGATGCCGCCCTCGCCCCGGTTGTCCGCCCTCATCACGAACACCAGGTACTTCACCGACACCACGATGATGAGCGCCCAGAAGATGAGCGACAGCACCCCGAGCACGTTGTCATGCGTCGGCGCCACGCCGTGCTCGCCCGTGAAGCACTCGCGCAGCGCGTAGAGCGGGCTCGTCCCGATGTCCCCGTAAACGATGCCCAACGCCCCCATCGCCAGGGCGGCGAGCCTTTTGTTGGAGTCCGGAGCACCCGGAACGGAGGGCACGGAGGGCAGGGAGGATGGTGAAGCACTCATGGGCGCTCCTCCTAGCCCAACCCCAGCCCGGGAACAGCAGATTGCCACCCTTCCGTCACCTATAATTCCAGGAAAACCGGAATAGAACTCCGATTTTGTCACCTGGAGTCCGTCCCCCTCTCACTGCACGTGGTGAGTCGGGCGGGGCGCGGCCTGGTCTCCCGCCCATCCCCGCGGGGCGGGAGCCCCGTCCCGACGCGCTCTCGGCCTCCCGACCCACGGAGCGGCCGGGGCCTGGCGGTGTCCCGGCCTCGGGTTGAGGGGTGGACGCCGTCCCACCCCTCCCGGCCAATAGCAGACGGCTCCGTGCACACCATCTTGTCCGCTGACGCACGCGGAGGCGGGGAATGGGGGGAAGAGTGAAAGCAAGACACGGGGTCTTCCTTCTGCTGGGCCTGTGCTGCGCGCTCACCACGGGCCCGGTCCAGGCGTTCGATGAAGCGGCGTCGTCGAGGATCTCGCAGGTCGCCCGGCGGAAGCTCGCGCGCACGGCGGAAGAGGTCCCCGTGGGTCAGTACCCCAAGAGCTCCCGGCCCGATGGCACCTGGCTGCTCGTTCCCGCCGACAACATGATTGGTTGGACCCAGGGCTTCTTCCCCGGTGAGCTCTGGCTCATGTACGACCAGTCGGGAGAGCCCGACTGGAGGACGCGGGCGGAGACCTGGACCCGGCCGCTCGAGGTCCAGCAGGACAACGTGCAGACGCACGACCTGGGCTTCAAGTTCCTGCCCAGCTACGGGCTCGCGTACCGGCTGACGGACGACGACTATTACAGACAGGTGCTGCTGCGGGCGGCCGGCTCGCTGGCCACCCGCTACAACCCCCAGGTGGGCATCATCAGTTGTTGCGACTGGAACCCGGACTGGCACCTGCCGCTGGTCATCGACACGATGATGAACCTGGAGCTGCTCCTGTGGGCCTCGCGCAACGGAGGACAGCCCGGCTGGCGGGACATGGCCATCACCCATGCCCTGCGGACCCAGGCGGACCTCGTGCGCCCGGATGGCAGCACCTACCATGTGGTGGATTACGACCCGGACACGGGGGCGAGGCGCTTCCGGGGCACCTACCAGGGGTACTCGGACACCTCCACCTGGGCGCGCGGGCACGCCTGGAGCCTGTATGGCTTCACCCTGCTCTACCGGTACACGAGGGATCCGCGCATGCTGGAGACCGCCCAGCGCGTCACCGACTACTACCTGGGCCGGCTGCCCGAGGACGCCGTGCCCAACTGGGACCTGGATGCGCCCACCCCCCAGAAGGACTCCTCCGCGGCCGCCATCATCGCCTCGGCGCTGCTGGAGCTGAGCAACTACGTCCCGGACGCGGACAAGAAGGTGGCGTATTGGAACGCGGCCCTGCGGATGCTCGACTCGCTCAGCTCCCCGGCCTACCTGGACACGGCCGACACCAGCCCCGGCCTCCTGCTGCATGGCGTGGGCAACTTCCCGGCCGGCCAGGAGGTGGACGTGAGCCTCGTCTACGGGGACTACTACTTCCTCGAGGCCGTGCGCCGGTTCCAGCGTCAGACCCGGCCTCCCCTCCCCTCCGACTGGTACTCGCGCCTCGACTTCGCCGCGGCCACGCACACGCTTGGCGGCGGCAACACCGGGGTCCTGGTGGCCGAGTTCGACGTGACGCCCCTGGACCAGCCGCTCGACGCGGTCATCGGCTACGCGGACAGCGCCACCTCCGTCACCGCCTTCTCCCAGCTCTCCATGCTCATCCGCATGAACACGAGCGGATTCTTCGACGTGCGCAACGGGGCCGCCTACGCCGCCACCCACCCCGTGCCCTACGAGTCCCTCTCCACCTACCACGTCCGCATGGTGACCGACCTCGGGGCCGGGCAGTACAGCGTCTGGGTGACGCCCCCGGGCGGCGCGGAGATCCTCCTGGCGGATCGCTTCGCCTTCCGCACGGGCGCGCCGCCCATCGATGACCTCGGCCAGGTGGTGCTCGAGAGCGGCGCCGTGGACGAGGAGTACCGGGTGTCCGGCCATACCGTGAGCGGCGTCTGGTCCTCCCAGCCGGGCTTCGCCGCGGGCACGCGCGCGCTCGGCGGCGGAAACACCGGGGTCCTGGTGGCCGAGTTCGACGTGACGCCGCGCACCCGGCCCCTGGACGGCGTCATCGGCTATGCCGACAGCTCCGCCCTCGTCACGTCGCGCGCCGCGCTCGCCCTGAGCCTGCGCCTGAGCCCGGCCGGCGTCTTCGACGCGTACGACGGCACCCGGTATGCCGCCACCAACGCCGTGCCCTACGAGGCCAACGCCACCTACCACGTGCGCATCGTGGCCGACCTGCCCGCCGGGAGGTACAGCATCTGGCTCGAGCCGCCCTCGGGCCCGGAGGTGCTGCTGGCGGACCGCTTCGCCTTCCGCGCTGGCGCCCCCCTGACCGATGACCTCGGACAGCTCACGCTCAAGAGCACCACCGCGGGCGAGTTCCAGATCTCGGGCCATACCCTGGGACCCGCCCCGGGGGCGCGCCCGGCGGAGTAGGGGGCGAGAAGTCCCTCGTCATCCCGGGAGTCCGGCGAAGGAAGGGACGGGAGCGGATTGCCCCAGGCCTCCGGCACCCTGAACTTCGTGGGAGAGGACAGCGGCTCACCGCTAAAGGAGGGCACCATGGCATCCCATCATCCGGAAACACCCGGCTCCGGCATGGCTCGACCGGAGTCCACCCAAGCCGGGGAGCATGCCAGCGTGCCCCTGACGTCGCGGCTGCGTGTGCGCGACGTGATGAGCCAGAAGGTGTCCACCCTCCACGCGAGCGAGGCCCTGCCCCTGGAGGGGCTGCTCAAGAAGTTCCGCCATGTCCGGCACCTTCCCGTCATCGGCGCGAACAGCCGCCTCGTCGGCATGGTGACGCGGATGGACGTCCTCGAGGAGGCACTCCTGCTCGGCAGGGAGCGCTGGGTGCGCGTGAGGGACCTGCTGTCCTGCCCCGTGGTGAGCATCTCCGAGAACGAGAGCCTTCCCGAGGCCGCGCGGGCGATGCGCAAGGCGCAGGTCCACTCGCTCCCGGTGGTCGATGCGAGCAAGCGCATGGTGGGCATCCTGACCGATGGAGATCTGCTCGCCGCCATGGCGGGCGAGCACCTGTCCGCGCCCGGCGACCCGTGGGAGCTGCCCGTCGACATGCTGATGACGCACGAGCCGTTCGCGCTCGGGCCGGATGCGACGCTGGAGGAGGCGGCCGGGGTGCTCATCGACGCGGACGTGCGGCACCTGCCGGTGGTGGATGATGACGAGCGGCTGGTGGGCATCCTCTCCGAGCGCGACCTGCGCGAGCGGCTGGGTGGGAGCGCTCGGGAGTGGCCCCGAGCCGCCCGCCAGGCGTTGGAGGTACGGCTGGGAGAGGCGATGACGCCGGATCCGCTCGCCCTGCGCTCCGGGGCGTCGGTCGCCCAGGCCCTGGAGATCTTCACCGACGAGCGGGTGGGAGCGATTCCGGTGGTGGACGAGGACGAACGGCTGCTGGGAATCCTCTCGTACATCGACCTGCTGCGCTGGCTGCGCGAGCGGCAAGGTGAGGCACGGGAGCGGGAGGGCGGCCCGCCCCCTCCATCCCAATAGACAGACGAGAAGGGGGGAACGACGTCTGGCATACGGCAAGCTAGGCACCCGCCCTGAAGCCGGGAGCGGAGGCCCGTCCGGCGCGTCCTCCGACGAACGCTCACCGCCTGGCTCATTCCTCACCAGACATCCGCCTCGGCCACCCGGGCGGGGCGGGCGTGGGAGGACTTCATTGCACGCCCGTCAGCCGGTAATACGCATGGGGACGGTGCCTGCGGATGAACGTCCGCGCGAGCGGGGCCATGTCCCACTTGATGGGGACGGGGTCCACGACGAATCCCATGTCATCCTTGAACTGGCTCAGTTGGGGGGCCTCGCGCGAATGAAGGCCGCCCATGAACGTATGCACGCACTGGAGCCTGCGGCAGAGCTGCGCGAACTCGAAGACCAGCCCGGTGGAGAGATTGGTCGGCAGCGCCCAGGTGGCGTAGTACGCGCTGAATCCATACGCGACGCCATCCACCACATAACCGTCCAGGTACCCGCCCAGCTTGCCATCGATGATGCCCGCGAGGACGCACCAATGGTTGCCCCGAAAGTATTTCTTCACCTGTTCGAGGTATCTCTCACGAGAGGGCGGCTTCTTGTGCTGGGTTCGCGAGAGCGCATCGATGACCAGCTCATGGCCCTGCTCCTCCAGGAGCGCGGGGCCGGTCAATTGGACGATCCTGACGAGTCGCTGGCATTTCCTGAGCTTGCTCCTCCGGTTCGAGGAGAGGCTGTTGAGGTCGTAATTCGCCAGGTCCGGGATGCGCACGATGGGGACGGTGCCATTCGCGGCGTCCGAGGCCTTCGGCGTCAAGGTCGCGCGGTAGCCCCAGCTCCAGGGCGTGGGCCTGGTTGCCTCCTCGGGTGTCAGACGTGCCAGCAGGTGCACGGGCTGGAAGAACCCGGGTGCTCCCGTCTGCTCCCAGTAATGACCGCCGTGCTGGATGACGCGTGCGCCTTCCTTGCACCGGATTTCGGCGAGCTCCCGCTCGGTGAGGACCGCGAACGTCGCCGCCGAAGCATCACGTACCTGCTGATTGGGGATGAGCATTCAGACCTTTCCGCCAGGGGTTGTCTGGTTGTTCGCGCGGAAAGGTATTCATGAACCCAGACATCACGAGCGCGGAGCACCAGGCGACGGTATGAAAGCATCGTAGCGAACGCGATCGCCACGACAGCCTGTGTACTTGCCGATTTCCTCCCGGGCTCCGAGGGTAGGAAACGGCGAGTCTCGAGGGCAGCGGAGCGAGCGGGCGGTGAGTTCCATCCTATTGCCTCCTCATGAGGTCATGTCTTGTCGATGATTCGACGCCCCCCGCGGGCCAGCTTGCTGGTCAGCGATTGCCAGCCATTCCCGAACCCGCCTCCTCTCTTGCCTCGGCCGCGGAAACGACGACACGCGAACAGGCGGAGCCCCGCGTTCCTTCTTCCTGGCCAGGAGGAACGGCGAGCCGCGCAGGTCATCGCGCCCTACCGTTCACGCGAGTGAGATGACTCGCTCACCGCGTATGGAGGCATCATCATGAAGGCTCGGTATGGAGCACTGCTCGCCACGACCCTCTTCCTGGGGTCATCCGCCCTTGCCCAGCAGGACACTCCTCCCCAGCCCCCCTCCGGGACTTGTCCCTGTCCCCCGGGTGGAGGTCAGGGGCCCGGTCAGGGTGGAGGTCAGGGGCCCGGTCAGGGTGGAGGTCAGTGGCCCGGCCAGGGTGGAGGTCAGTGGCCCGGCCAGGGTGGAGGTCAGTGGCCCGGCCAGGATGGAGGTCAGTGGCCCGGCCAGGGTGGAGGTCAGGGAGGAGCGGGGATGGAACGGGGACCCATGAACTGTGTGATGAGTGAAATCGCCAACGTCTCGGTCGAGCAGACGTCCGACGGTGCCGTCGTGCGGCTCACGGCGAAGGACCCCAACCAGGTGGAGCAGGTCCAGCAGATGGCGCGGAGGATGGAGAACTGCATGGCGGGGGAGCAGCAGTCACCCGACCAGCAGACCCCAGCACCCGAGCCGTGATGAGCGCACCTGGAAGCACTTCCCCGACTCTCCGTCGAGGAAGTGCCACGTCAGGGAGCGTGTGATGCCTCATGGAGCTCCGCGACCACCTGCCGCCGCGCCGCGCTCAGCTCGGCGCTCACGTCCACGGGATAGGGAGGCCGCGCGGGCTCCAACCGCCGCACCGCCGAGGGCAGGCGCCCCAACTCCGCCCGTGCGTGCGCCCGGATGGCCTCGAGCGGCGGCGAGGCCTCCGCCAGCCGTCGGCCCGCGTGCATCACCCGCCGCAGCAGCGGCCGGCCCGGCAACACCTCGCCATGGCGGGCGAGTACGTCCCGCCGGGCCACGCCGCCCTCCTCCTCGCGCAACACCTGCTTGCGCCCGGGCAGCAGCACCTTGCCCGTGGACAACTTGAGCCGCCCGCGGCCCGCGTACTCCACCAGCTTGTAGGCCATGTCCAGCGCGGGCGCGTCCGCGGAGACGCCCATCGCCGTGCCCACGCCGAAGGCGTCGATGGGCGCGTGGTGCGCGAGCAGCCGTGCCACCTCGTCCTCGTCCAGCCCGCCGCTCGCGAAGATTTGAACGTGCACCAGCCCCGCCGTGTCCAGCAGACGGCGCGCCTCGTGTGACAGCGCCACCAGGTCTCCCGAGTCCAGCCGCACCGCGCGCACCTGGAAGTCCGGGCCGAGCTCCCGCGCCAGCCGAACCACCTTCCGCACGCCCTCCAGCGTGTCGTACGTGTCCACCAGGAGCGTCGTCTCCGGGAAGCGGCGGACGTAGGCGCGGAAGGCGGCCAGCTCGTCGTCGTGCGCCTGGACGTAGCTGTGCGCCATGGTGCCCGCCACCGGAATGCCGTAGCGCTGGCCGGCCAGCAGGTTGGACGTGGCGCTCACCCCGGCGACATGGGCGGCACGCGCCACCTCGAGGCCCGCGTCCTCCCCGTGCATGCGCCGCACCCCGAAGTCCACCACCGGCCGCCCCCCCGCCGCCTCCACCACCCGCACCGCCTTGGACGCCGCCAGCGTCTGCAGGTGCACCTGGTTGATGAGGGCCGTCTCCACGAGCTGCGCCTCGGGCAGCGGGGCGATGACCTCCAGCAGCGGCTCCGCCGCGAACAGGGGTGTCCCCTCGGGCACCGCGTGCACGTCGCCGGAGAAGTGGAAGTGCTCCAGCCAGTCCAGCAGCCGCCGGGAGAAGCGCCCCAGTGACTCCAGCCAGGCGAGCTCCTCCGCAGAGAAGCGCAGGGTCTCCAGGTACGTGAGGGCCTGCTCCAGCCCGCAGGCGAGCAGGTAGTTGCGGCGCGCGGGCAGCCGGCGGACGAAGAGGCTGAAGGCCGCCTCGTCGTGGAGCCCCTCGGAGAGGTAGGCATCCACCATGGTCAGCTCATAGAGATCCATGAGGAGCGCCGACGCCATGATCTTCCTCCTGGCCCTCGCGACAGGGCCACGTCCGGGGCCTCGCCCCTGAAGGTAGCCATGCCGGAGCGCTCAGGAGACGGTCTGGAACAGCTCCTCCTCCTGGGCGAAGTGGAGCTGGAGGATGGCGCCCAGCCCATAGAGGAGCCGGCGCAACTCGCGCCGCTCGGCGGGATCCGGCCCCTCCTCGGACAGGTCCGACACCCGCCGTTGGTAGAGCCGTCCGAGGTGGGCGATCTCCCGGTGGGTGCGGCTCATGCTGCCCAGCGGATCCTCTCCCCCCAGCAGCGGGGCCAGGGCGGGATAGAGCTCGGTGTCATCCCGGTGCTCGTGGGGCAGCAACCGGCTGCACAGCAGCCCCTCGAGCGCCAGCAGCTCGGAGCGCTGCCGCCGCGGCTCGAGCGCATCCAGCCGATCCGCCAGGGCCTGGATGCGCTCGAGCACGGGGCGCAGCTCCTGGTGCTCGGCCCGCAGCTGGCGCACCGTCTCGGCCGGGAGCGCGTGGTGCACCGGGTGCGGACCGCCGCCCCCCAAGGCCCGCAGGGCGTTGAGGATGGACGCCACGTCGATGCCCTCCTGCAGGAGCGCCCCCGCCACCGGGCCCAGCATGCCGACGGCCGCGAAGCCCATGGCCACCAGCGACAGGCCCATGCCCAGCAGCATGCTCTGCAACGCGATGGCGCGGGTGCGCCGGGCCACGAGCAGTGCCTCCACGAGCCGATCCAACCGGTCCACCAGCACCACCACGTCCGCGGCCTCGGAGGAGGCTCCGGAGCCGCGCGCCCCCATGGCCACGCCCACGTCGGCGGCCGCCAGCGCGGGCGCGTCGTTGATGCCATCACCCACCATGAGGGTGACGCCCGAGGAGCGCTCGGTGAGCACGGCGCGCACCTTGTCCTGGGGACTGCGCTCGGAGAGCACCCCGTCCACGCCCAGTGCCGCGGCGATGCTCTCGGCCACGTCCGCCCGGTCCCCGCTCACCATGACGAACCGCTCCACCCCGGCCTTGCGCAACAGGCGCAGGGCCCGTGGGGCCTCGGGGCGGATCTCATCCGCGAGCAGCAGCGCTCCGGCCAGCCGTCCGTCGATGGAGACGAAGACGCCCGAGCACCCCTCGTACCCCATGCGCCGCAGCACCGTGCGGACCCAGGGGGAGGGAGGAGTCGAGCCCACCACCCAGTCATGCAGGCCGAGCTTCAGGCGGTGGCCCTCCACCACGCCGCTCATCCCGGCGCCCGGAGACTCCGAGGAGTCGGCGGGCAGCGACAGGGACAGGCCCCGCTCGCGCGCGGCGGAGACGATGGTGCTGGCCATGACGTGCTGAGACACCTGCTCGAGGGACGCGCTCAAGCGCAGCAGCTCCGCGGGATCCGTGTCGCCCGTGGTCTCGATGGCCGTGAGCCGGGCCTGTCCGGTGGTGAGGGTGCCGGTCTTGTCGAACAGCAGGACATGGGCACGGGCGAGCGTCTCCAGGGCGGTCCCGTCCTTGATGAGCACGCCGCGGCGGGCGGCCCGGGAGATGCCGGAGACGATGGCCACCGGCACGGCGAGCAGGAGGGGGCAGGGCGTGGCCACCACCAGCACGGCGAGCGCGCGCACCGGCTCGCCAGACAACACCCAGGCCAGGGCGGCCAGGGCGAGGGTGAAGGGGACGAAGAGCAGCGCGTAGCGGTCCGCCATGCGCACGAAGGGGGCCTTGGACGCCTGGGCGGATTGCACCAGCCGCACCACCCCCGCGTAGGTGCTCTCGGCCGCGGTGGTGAGCGCGCGCAGCTCGAAGGGCGGGCCGGCGTTGACGGGGCCGCTGCGCACGCGCTCGCCCGTCTTGTGGGACACGGGAAGCGACTCACCCGTGAGGGCCGACTCGTCCAGCACCGACTCGGCGGACACCACGAGCCCATCCACTGGAACCACCTCGCCCCCCTTGATGAGCAGGCGATCCCCGGGCCGCAGTGACGCCACCGGCACCTGCGCGAGCCCACCGTCCTCGTAGCGGGTGGCCACCTTGGGGGCCCGGCCGAGCAGCGCCGACAGCTCGCGCCGCGCACGGGCCCGGGCATGGTCCTCCAGGGCCCGGCCCGTGGAGAACATGAGGGCGATGATGATGCCCGCGAGGAACTGGCCGAGCACCAGGGAGCCCACCATGGACAGCAGGGCGATGATGTCCACGCCCGTATGTCCCTGGCGCAGGGCGGTGACGATGGAGCCCGCCACGACGAGCAGCACGGGCGCGGTGCCCACCGCCCAGGCGATCTCCGCCACCCGGGAGTCTCCGAGCAGCCAGGCGATACCGCCCACGAGCAGCCCGCCCGCCGACACGGCCAGGGGGCCCGCGCTCATGTTCCAGGAGATCTTCATGTCACGGACGTCATGCCTCGCGGTTGGATGCCAGCCCGCGGGGGCTCAGGGAATCAGGGGACGGGGCGGCCGAGGAGGACCGCGCAGGCGCTCCCTGTCCCTCTCCATGAACTGGCGGATCTTGCGCTCCTCCCACCGCTCATCGAACAAGGACCCGTTCATGAGGACCGTGGCGCCGTGTAGCAACACGAGGATTCCCCAGCCGACGAGCGGCCAGAAGAACCAGGGTCCACCGGGGGTCATCATGTCGAGGATGAACAGGCCGAGGTTCACCGAGAGGTATGACAGGACGTGCATGTAGAAGCCGCGGAGATCCTCGACACGCTTGCGCGCGCGATCGTAGGCCTGGTTGTCATTGCTGATGTCTGGCATGGGAGACGCCTCCTCCTTCGATGAAATCCCGCGTCCGGGCGGTCTCCAACAGCAGCCGGCGCTCGGCGGCGGCCACCACCCGCCGCGCCGCCCCCACCGCACCGGGGTCCACCGAGATGGAGGTGATTCCCGCCCGCACCAGGTGCTCGGCGAACTCGGGCCGGTTCGAGGGGGCCTGGCCGCACAGCGAGCACGTCACCCCCGCTTCCCGGCTGGCGTGGATGATGCGGACAATGGCATCCAACACCGCCGCGTCCGACTCGTCGAACAGCTCCGCGCACATCTCCGAGTCCCGGTCCACCCCGAGCATGAGCTGGGTCAGATCATTGGAGCCAATCGAGACGCCCGTCACTCCCAGCCGCGCGTACTCGGGGATGCGGTACACCACCGAGGGCACCTCCGCCATCACCCAGCGCTCCAGCCCGCGCTGCCGCCCCAGGGGACTGGTGTCCATCAACTCCAGACAGGCCTCCAGCTCCCAGAGCGTGCGCACGAAGGGAATCATCACGTGCAGGTTGGGGGACTCCTCCCTCACCCGCGCGAGCGCCTCCAATTCCAGCCGGAACACCTCCGGCTCGCGCAGGTAGCGGTAGCAGCCGCGGAAGCCAATCATCGGGTTGGCCTCGCCGGGCTCGAACTCCGCGCCGCCCTCCAGTCCCCGGAACTCGTTGGTGCGGAAGTCCGTCGTCCGGTACACCACGGGCCGCGGATGGAACGCCCGGGCGATCTCCCGGAGCGGGCCCACCATGCGCTCCACGAACTCGCGCTGGCGCCCCTCGGCGATCAGCTTGCGCGGGTGGACTCCGCCCAACGCATCGGTGAGGAGGAACTCCGCGCGCAAGAGCCCCACGCCGTCCACGGGCAGCGCGGCCGCCTCGCGCGCCTGTCCCGGCAGGGCCAGGTTCACGTACAGCTTCGTCGCCAGGGGCTCGGGCTCACCCGCGGCGACGACACGGGGCGCCTCGACGGGCCGCGCCGAGTCCACCTGGGGCGGGGCCACCTCCTCCACCCGGCCCTCGAGCACCTCGCCCGAGCGCCCATCCACCGTCACCTCCTCGCCGTCGCGCAGCACGCGCGTGGCGGTGCGCGTGCCCACCACGCAGGGCAGGCGCAGCTCGCGGCTGACGATGGCCGCGTGGCTCGTCATGCCGCCGCTGTCGGTGATGATGGCCACGGCGCGGCGCATGGTGGCCACCCAGTCGGGTGACGTCATGGGGGCGACGAGCACCTCGCCCTTGAGCAACCTCGCTCCTTCCGCGGGGCCGCGCAGCACCCTCACCTTCCCGGTGACACGCCCCGGCGAGGCGCCCAACCCCGTCACGAGCGCGGGCTTCCGGGCTTCCCGCGCCGTCTCGGGCGTCCCCTGACCCAGGGTGGTGATGGGCCGCGACTGCACCAGGTACAGCCGCCCGCCCTGCTCGGCCCACTCGATGTCCTGGGGCGAGCCGTAGTGAGACTCCACGCGCGCGCCCAGGCGAGCCAGCGTCAGCACCTCCTCGTCCGTCAGCACGCGCCCGCGGGCCCGCTCCTCGCTCAGCTCCACGCGCCGGTCGCCCCCCTCGGGCGCGCGCTCCAGCAGGAAGTCCTTGTGCCCCACGCGCACCTCGCGCAGCCGCGGACCCTGCTTGTCCACCGTGTACGTGTCCGGCTCCACCTGCCCGCCCACCACCACCTCGCCCAGGCCCCAGGCGGCCTCGATGATGAGCCGCTGGGTATCCCCCGTGGACGGGTCCGCGGTGAACATCACCCCCGAGCGCGCCGAGTCCACCATCTCCTGCACCACCACCGCGAGGGCGGGCAGCGCGGTGAGGCCCTGGCTCTTGCGGTAGGCCACCACCCGCTGTCCGAACGCCGAGGCCCAGCAGTCGCGCACGCGCGCCAGCACGGCCTCGTCCCCCACCACGTGGGTATAGGACTCGTGCATGCCGGCGAAGGAGGTGGCGGCCGTGTCCTCGTCCGTCGCCGAGGAGCGCACCGCCACCGCTTGCTTCTGGTCCAACTGGTGGTAGGCGGCGAGCAGGGTGTCGCGCAGCGCGGCGGGCAGCTCCACGTGGAGCACCACCTCTCGCAGCTCGGCCGAGCGCTCCGCCAGTGCTTCCGGATCGTCCACGTCGATGTCCCGCCACAGCTCGTCCAGCCGAGGGCGCACCGGCCGGAGGGCTTCCCGGAAGGACTCGGACGTCACCACGAAGCCCCGGGGGACGGGCAGCCCCGCCTGGGTCATCTCCCCCAGGTTGGCGCCCTTGCCTCCCGCGAGCGGCACGTCGTCGCGCGAGAGTGAATCGAACCACACCACCCAGGAATGCCGCTGCTCGTCCGGGTGCTCCCCTCGCATGTCCCGGAGAGACTCCTGCCCCAGCTCCGTCGTCGGTTCCATGCAGCACAGGGTGGGGATGGGCGCGGCGCGGAGCGACCTGTCCGAGGGCAGGCACCGGACGAACGGCTTGCCCTCGAATGGACGGCCTCCCACGCCGAGCGCGGACCCCGAGGAGTGGCACGGCCGCAGGGGCCCAAGCCGCTCACGGACGATCGGGCCTCGGCTTGAAGCAGTTGCCGAGCGACTCCAGGGGGAGGGCCCACAACTCCCGGCCGTGCACGCCATCATCGGCGACGAAGAAGGCCCGGTCGCCGGACTCGGTGAACCAGGAGGGGGAGGACGCACTGGGACCGGGCGCGATGTCCTGGAAGAAGAACGTCCCCCGCGGTGTCCCATCGCTCCTCCACAGTTCCTGGCCGTAGGTGGCGTTGGGAATGGAGAACAGAACTCCCTTGCCCACGCCGACCAGAGCCGTGGGGTAGCCGGGGAACGAGCTGGCGGTCCCGGGGGTGAGGTCCTCGACGAGCCGCGTGTTCCTGCTCCGACCCTGGCTCACCCACACCTCCCGTCCATGGCGCCCATCGTCGGCGACGAAGAACACCTTGCCGTTCGCGGTGGCCAGCACCTGGGTGTAGTCGGAGAAGAACGCGTTGGCTGGGCCGGGATGGATGTCCTCGACCAGGCGCGTGCTCCCGCTCGAACCGGAGGTCTTCCACAGCTCCTGTCCGTGGACGCCGTCATCGGCGGTGAAGAAGACCTCGCGGCCCACCGAGACGAACGACAAGGGCGAGGAGCCCTCCGGACCGGGACGGATGTCCTCGACGAGGCGCGTGCCCCCGGACGTGCCATCGCTCACCCATGGCTCGGCACCGTGGAGGCCATCGTCGGCGACGAAGAAGAACTTCCCGTCCGCGACGGCGGTCACGTACAGGTCCGGGACGATGTCCGCCAGGGGAACCGTGCCCTGGGGAGTGCCGTCGCTCCTCCAGAGCCGGGTCCCGGTGTCATCGGAGGCGGAGAGCAAGAGCATTCCTCCCAGGGCGCCCAGGATGCTGACACCGCCGAAGCCGCCGGGATTGATGTCCTTGACGAGCACCGTGCCCTCGGGCGTGCCGTCGCTCTTCCACAGGTCCGGGCCCCCCTCCCCACTGCTGGCGACGAAGAAGAGTGTTCCGTCCGCGTTGGTGAGCCACTCGGGATAGGACGGGCCCATGGGGTTGATCTCCTTCAGTTGGAAGGTGCCCTCGGGCGTGCCATCGCTCCGCCACAGCTCGATGTCGTGCTCCCCGCTCTCGGCGGCCACGAAGAAGAACAGCCCGTTCACGGCGGTGGGATACTGGGACTCCCCGAGGTAGCTCCCGAGGAAGAGGGTTTCGATGAAGACCGTGCCCTCGGGCGTGCCGTCGCTCTTCCACAACTCGACGACCCCTCCGGGATTCGGGAAGGGCAGCGTGGTGAGGTAGAGCGTCCCATCCACGTCCGTCAGGTCCACCGGGTCCGAGGTCTCCAGCCCGGGGACGATGTCCTTCACCAGGTAGGCGGGACGGCACTCCGGCTTGCAGTCGTACTCCCTGCGCTCCAGTTCCTGGGGTGTGGCCTCGATGGTCTCCTCATCGACGGAGGGCGCACAGGCCCCCACGAGGCAACAGAAGAAGATGAGCGGCAATCGCCAAGCAGTCATATGACCCCCCCTCATCGCGCGAGGCCGCGCGACACGCCCCAAGGTGGAGACGGGCGCAACGTCCATCCAGGCATCTGGGGGTGGGACGAGCGGACAGGCGGAAGCCCCTCATGATTGCCCGCTCACCTCCGTCTTCCGCATGGCAGACGGGTGGACCATCAACCGGAACAGCCCCCGCTCCTCCAGCCGTTTCTGTATGCGCCAGGCGAGCGCGACGTGCTCGGGATTGCTCGGGGTGAGCCGATCGGAAGTCAGGGCTTGTGGCGGAACTCCTCCCACGGTCGCGGCGAGTTCTCGTAGAGCTGCCGCACCGCGCCCGGCAGCTGCGCGAGCCCCTCGAGCGTCTCACCCGTGTAGAAGACCAGCCTATAGGGGGCTCAGCTCGCGCCCCGTGACACGCCCTCCACTAGACAGACAGCTCGTCGAAGCTGTGCGCCACCGGGTGAGGCCCCGGGTCCACGGTGGGGCCCTCGCCGCGCAGGAGGCAGGCGGTGCGCAGGCCCGAGGCGGCCGCCGCGTCCAGTTCCGCCCGCACGTCCGACAGGAAGAGGATGTCCTCGGCGGGCAATCCCAGCTCCCGGACGATCTCCGCGTAGGAGGCCGCCTCCTTCTTGCCGCCGATGCCGGTGTCGAAGTACCCGCGGAACAGCGGCGTCAGGTCCCCGAAGCGGGTGTGGCGGAAGAGCAGCATCTGCGCGTGCACCGAGCCCGAGGAATAGACATACAGACGCAATCCCCGGGCGTGCCACTCGCGCAGCCGCCGGGCGGCGTCCTCATAGACGTGGCCCTGGAAGTCTCCCCGGCGGTAGCCCTCCTCCCACATGAGGCCCTGGAGCCCCTTGAGCGGCCCCACCTTCCGGTCCTCCTCCATCCACCGCCGCAGCACGGCCACGAGCCGTGCATCGTCCAGGTCGCCCCCGGCCAGCTCCCGGGCCCCGTCCAACAACCGGCGCACCTGGGGCTCGTGGCCACGGGCGCGCACGAAGTCCTCCAGGTGGCGCGCCGCGTACGGGAAGAGCACCTCGTGGACGAAGGACAGGCTCGAGGTGGTGCCCTCGATGTCGGTGACGATGGCCCGGAGCATGCGGCTCATTCCAGACGGGGAAAGCGCGAGGCGATGTCATTGCCCGTCATCCGCGCCACCCATCCTTCCTTGCTGGTGAAGAGGCGGATGGCGGTGAAGCGCGGCCGGGGGCCCATGTCGAACCAGTGCGGCGTCCCGTCCGGCACGCTGATGAGGTCGTCCTTCTCGCACAGCACGAAGAAGACGCGGCCCGCCTTGTGGATGCAGAACAGGCCCTGTCCCTCGACGAAGAAGCGCACCTCGTCCTCGCTGTGCGTGTGCTCCTCGAGGAACCTGGCGCGCATCGCCTCGCGCTGCGGGTGGTCCGGCACCATGCCCAGCACGTCCACCGATTGCAGGCCACGCTCCTCCATCAGCCGCCGCACCGGCCCCTCGTAGGCCGCGAGGATCTCCTCCTGGCCCGCTCCGGGCGTCAGCGGCCGGTTCGCCTCCCAGCGCTCGAAGCGGATGCCCACTTCGCCCAGCTCGCGCCGGATGGTGTCGAAGTCGCGCGTGTGCACCCGCGCCCGCGCACTGTCCGCCTCGTCGAAAACCCTCAGCTCGCTCATCGGCTCAACCTCCTGACTTCCAGCTCGCACGCCAGCAGGAACTCGAACGCTTCCACATGCCGCCGGGCTTCCGCCACCGAGCGGCCCCACGTGTACAGGCCATGGCCCTCGATGAGGTAGCCCGGCAGGCCAGGGTGCGCGCTCAAGTGGGCCTCCACGCGGGCGGCCAGCCGGGGAATGTCCTGATCATTGCCGAACACGGGCACCTCCAGGCGCGCCGTGTGCGAGTCCACCCCGGGCAGGGCCTTGAGCACCTCGTAGCCCTCGAGCACCACGCCGCCGGGGTTCAGGCGCGAGAGCACCGTGGCCGCCAGCGAGTGCGTGTGCAGCACCGCCCCCACGTCCGGCCCGCTCCGGTAGCGCCGCAGGTGCAGCGCCGTCTCCGCCGAGGGCTTGCCGCCCGGGGGACGCACGTCCTTCAGGGTCTCGTCCTCCAGGCCCACCACCAGGAAGTCCCCGGCGCCGAGCTCGCCCTTGTGACGGCCCGAGGCGGTGATGACCATGTGGCGCGCATCCAGCCGCGCCGAGAAGTTGCCGGCGGTGGCCGGCACCCAACCCCGATCGAAGAAGAGCCGGCCCGCGCGGCTCAACTCCTCGCCTCGAGCACCCATCTGCTCCATGCCGTCCATGGGCGCGAACTCTACACCGGCGCCGGGGGCTGGGCAGCCGGAGCGCTCGCGGCGAGTGCGTCGCGCACCTGCGCGGCGAGCTCGAAGGAGTGCAGCCGGGCGGCGTGGTCGTGGATCTGCGCCGTCACCATCAACTCGTCCGCGCGCGTGCGCTGGAGGAAGCGCTCCAGTCCCTGGCGCACGGTGGCGGGCGAGCCGACGAACGAACAGGCCAGCGAGTGCTCCACCCGGGCGCGCTCCAGCTCCGTCCAGCGCGCGTCCATGTCGTCCACGGGCGGCTGCATGATTCCAGGCGTGCCGCGCTGCAGGTTGAGGAAGTGCTGCTGGAGCGTGGTGAACAGGCGCGTGGCCTCGGCGTCCGTGTCGGCGGCGAAGACGTTGGCGCAGAGCATGACGTAGGGCCGTGCCAGGGCCTCGGAGGGCTTGAACTGCTCGCGGTACATCTCGATGGCCGACCACATCAGCTCGGGGGCGAAGTGCGAGGCGAAGGCGAACGGCAGGCCGAGCGCGGCGGCGAGCTGGGCGCTGAAGAGGCTGGAGCCCAACAGCCACAGGGGCACATTGAGCCCCTCGCCCGGCACGGCCCGCGTCCGCTGGCCGGGCGTGGCCGGACGGAAGTAGGACTGCAGCTCGAGCACGTCCTGGGGGAAGGAATCGGAGCTGGCCACGAGGTTGCGGCGCAAGGCCTGGGCCGTGCGCTGGTCCGTCCCCGGCGCCCGCCCGAGCCCCAGGTCGATGCGGCCCGGGTAGAGCGACTCCAGCGTGCCGAACTGCTCGGCGATCACCAACGGCGAGTGGTTGGGCAGCATGATGCCTCCCGACCCGACGCGGATGGTGGAGGTGCCTCCGGCCACGTGGCCGATGACCACCGAGGTCGCCGCGCTGGCGATGCCCGGCATGCCGTGGTGCTCGGCCAGCCAGTAGCGCCGGAAGCCCCAGCGCTCGGCGTGGCGGGCCAGGTCCAGGGAGTTGCGGAAGGACTGCGCGGCGTCGAAGCCCTTGAGGATGGGCGACAAATCGAGGACGGAGAAGGGAACCATGGGCCCTGTCATACAACCGGACCCGCTCCATGGCATCCCCAACAGCCCTCAGTCCCGTCGCTTGAGCTCCCGGGCCACCACCTCGCAGCCAGGCGTGTAGGTGCCACGCACCGCGGCCAGGGCGCGCGCCAGGGTCACCTCGGCGATGCGCTCGTGCCGCTGCGGCAGCGAGTTGATGCGCAACGGCAGGAAGTCCAGCAGGCGGTCATCCCCGAACGTCGCCATCCGCAGCGACCGGGGCAGGCCGTCGGGGAACTGGAGCAGCACGTCGAGCACGCCCTGCATCAGCGTATACGAGCACGTGACGAGCGCGTCGGGCAGACCATGCTTCTCGATCAGCTCGCGCATCATCTGGGCACCGCTCTCCCGGTCGTAGCGCGCCCCGGACATCTCGTGCACGTGCTCGACCTGGCCCTGCACCGCGCGCCGGAAGCCCTCGCGCCGCTCGACGGTGACCGCCAGCGAGGGCACCGCGTCCAGCCAGGCCACGCGCCGCGAGCCCTCGTGGAGCACCGAGCGCGTCAGCGTCTCGGCCGCCAGGGTGTTCTCGCTGACGACGCACACGAAGCGCTCCGGGTTGAGCGCCCGGTCCACGGCGATGACCGGCGTGCCCGACTCCATCAGCCCCGCGTAGAACGTGTCCTCGGGCGGCAGCGCGCTCGCGACGATCAGCGCATCACAGCGCCGCGCGCGCAGCATCAGCGCCAGCTCCCGCTCGGTGTGCGGCTCGTCATCCGAGCCGACGATCAACAACTGGTAGCCCTCGCGCCGCGCGCCGTGCTCGAACAGCTTGGCCAGCCGCGCATAGCTCACGTTCTCCAGATCCGGAACGATGAGGCCCAGGGTGCGGCTGGCGCCACGCCGCAGCGCCGCCGCCTGGGCGTCGATGCGAAAGTTGTGGTGCTCGACCACCGCCATCACCCGAGCCGCCGTCTTGGCGCTGATGCGTCGGGCCTCCGCCTGCCCGTTGAGCACGTAGCTGGCCGTGGTCCGCGAGACCCCCGCCAGGCGAGCGATGTCCGTCAATGTCATCATGACTTCCCGCGCAATGAACGCCCCGACTCGACACATGCCACCCCGAAATTTTCGGGCGGCATAGACCTATTATCTACTCAAAGGGTGACACGATTCAGCATCTCCATTATAAGCGGCAAAACAAGGAGACCGCAATAGATGCTAATGCTGACACGAGAGGACGTCCAGCTCGGTTGTCACGCCGCGGACTGGAGGGGGGCCTTGGCTCAAGCAGCGGCGGCACTGGTCGACGCGGGCCGTGTCTCGGCCGAGTACGGCGAGGGGTTGCTCGCCCGTGAGGCCCAGTCCTCCACCTACCTCGGCAAGGGGATCGCCATTCCGCACGGCACGCCGGAGAGCCGCCGCTACGTGCGCTCCACGGGCGTGCGAGTGCTGCAATTTCCCGAGGGCGTGGCGTGGCATGACGGCTCGCGCGTCAACCTGCTGGTGACGATCGCCGCGCAGTCCGACGAGCACCTGGACATCCTGCGCCAGCTCACGCACGTGCTGGACCGGGAAGGCGTGGCCGAGTCGCTGGCGCGCGCGACGAATCCCGACGAGGTCATCGCCACGCTCTCGCGTCAGCCGGTGACGGCGAAGCTCGACGCCCAGACGCTCAGCCTGGGCCTGCCCGTGAAGGACCGGTGGGAGCTGGCGCTCGCCGCCGCGGCGCGGCTGCGCCACGCGGGCTGCGTGGACGCGGGCTTCGTGGCCACCATCGCCGGGCAGCCCCCCGTGTCGCTCGGCCAGGGACTGTGGCTCGTGGTGGGCACCTCGGGCGTGCGCGCCCCCGCGCTCGCGCTGGCCACGCCGGACAAGCCCCTCCGGGATGAGGCCGGAGACGTGGCGGGCGTCTTCTGCCTCGCCGCCCAGGGCGAGGGGCATCGCGCCCTGCTCGAGCGGCTCGATGCGCTGCTCGCCCACGGCGAGGGCGCGCGGCTGCTCGGGCTGTCCGCGGAGGCCGTCCTGTCGCGGCTCGCGGGCGAGTCCGCCCAGGCGCAAACGGCCCGCGTCCGTCTGCTCAACGCGCATGGGTTGCACGCCCGGCCCGCCCAGGCGCTCGTCCAGGTGGCGCGGGAGCAGACGCTGCCCGTGCGCGTCCGCCTGCTGGAGGGCAACGGTGAGGCGGTCTCCACGACGAGCCTGAGCAAGGTGCTCGGCCTGGGAGCACGCCGCGGCCAGACGCTCGTGTTCTCCGCCGAGGGCGAAGGTGCCACCCAGGCGGTCTCCGCCCTGGTGGAGGCGGTGCGCGGCGGGCTCGGGGAGCCGGTGACGCCCCTGAGCGAGGCGAGCGAGACCGTGCCCGTACCTCTCGCCCCCCGGAAGGAGCCCGCCGCCGCGCCGCCCGTGGATGAGCCCCTGACGGCCGTGCCCGCCGCGCCCGGCATCGCGATCGCGCCCGCCTACGTGCTGCGGCCCCCGGAGTTCCGCTACGCCGAGCGCGCCCAGGACGCGGCGCGCGAGCGGAGCCGGCTGGACAAGGCCCTGCTCGGCGCGCGGCAGCAGCTCTCCGCGATGGTGCAGCGCACCGTGGGCAACGAGGTCGCTCAAATCATGTCCATCCACCTGGAGATGCTGGGGGACCCGGCCCTGAAGGATCCAGCGCTGGAGGCCATCGGCGAAGGCGCTTCGGCGGAGGCCGGTTGGTGGCAGTCCGTCGAGACCGCGGCGCGCGCCCAGGAGTCGCTGGCGGATCGCCTGCTGGCCGAGCGCGCCGCGGACCTGCGCGACGTGGGCCGGCGCGTGCTCGGACTGTTGTGCGGGGTGGAACTGCCCACGCCCCCCGAGCACCCCTACATCCTCGTGGCCGAGGACGTGGGGCCCTCGGACGTGGCCCGGCTGGACACCGCCCAGGTGCGTGGCCTCGTCACCGCGAAGGGTGGAGCCACCTCGCACAGCGCCATCCTCGCCCGGGCGCTCGGCATCGCCGCCGTGGCGGGCGCGGGCGAGGGCGTCATGGCGCTCGTGTCCGGCGTGGAGCTGATCGTCGACGGAGAGCTGGGCCGGGTGGTCGCCGCGCCGAGCGCCACGCGCCGCGAGCGCACCGAGCGGCGCATCGCGGAGCAGGAGACGCTCAAGCAGGCGGCCCACGCGCGGCGCCACGAGGAGGCGCGTACCCAGGACGGGCACCGCGTGGAGGTGGCCGCCAACCTGGGCAGCACCGCGCACGCCGCGGATGCCGTGGAGCGCGGCGCCGAGGGCGTGGGCCTGTTGCGCACCGAGTTCGTCTTCATGGCGCACCCCCAGGAGCCCGACCTGGCGACGCAGATCGCCGAGTACAGCAAGGCCTTCGACGCGCTCGCGGGCCGGCCGCTCGTGGCGCGCACGCTCGACGTGGGTGGAGACAAGCCCTTGTCCTACTGGCCCATGCCCCAGGAGGACAACCCGTTCCTCGGCCTGCGCGGCATCCGCCTGACGCTCACCCGGCCCGAGGTGCTGGAGACCCAGTTGCGCGCCCTGCTCACCGCGGCGGGGACGCGCCCGGTGCGCATCATGTTTCCCATGGTGAAGGACCTCGAGGAGTTCCGCGCGGGCAAGGCCCTCTTCGACAAGGTGCAGGCCCAGGTGCGAGCGTCCGACGTGCAGCTCGGCGTGATGATCGAGGTGCCCTCGTGCGCGCTGCTCGCCCCGACGCTCGCGAAGGAAGCGGACTTCTTCTCCATCGGCACCAACGATCTCACCCAGTACACACTCGCCATCGACCGCGGCCACCCGCAACTGTCCGCGCAATCCGACGCGCTCCACCCCGGCGTGCTCCAGCTCATCCGCATGACGGTCGAGGCCGCCCATGCCGAGGGCCGCTGGGTGGGCGTGTGCGGCGAGCTCGGCTCGGATCCCCAGGCCGTGCCCGTGCTGGTGGGCCTGGGCGTGGACGAGCTGTCCGTGAGCAGCCGCCGCGTGCCCCTCGTGAAGGCCCGTGTCCGTGAATTGACCCTGTCCCGAGCGCGCGAGCTGGCGCGACTCGCCCTCCAACAACCCACCGCCGCGGCCGTCCGCGAAGCCCTGGAGAACGCGTGATGGCACGCATCCTCACCCTCACCCTCAATCCCGCCCTCGATCTGACCGTCCGCGCCGGAGGCACCCTGCGGCTCGGCGAGGTCAACCGCACCGAGAGCACCCGCATCGATGCCGCCGGCAAGGGCATCAACGTGGCGCGCGTGCTCGCCAGGCTCGGCCACGACGTCACCGTCTCCGGCCTGCTCGGCGCCAACAACGAGACGGACTTCGTGCGCGCCTTCGACTCCTGTGGCCTGCGCGACGCGTTCATCCGCGTGCCGGGCGAGACGCGCATCAACATCAAGCTGTCCGAGGCCGGCGGGCGCGTCACCGACCTCAATGGTCCCGGCCTGCGCATCCCCGCCTCCGCGCTGCAGGCCCTGTTCGCGCGGCTGGACACGCTGTTGGACACCGGGCTCGACGCCGTCGTCATCTCCGGCAGCCTGCCGCAGGGCGTCCCCGTGTCGACCCCCGCGGACCTCATCACCCGTATCCGCGAGCGCCAGGTGCCGGTCTGGCTCGACACCAGCGGAGCGGCCCTCGTGGCCGGACTCGCCGCGCGGCCCTCGGGCGTCAAACCCAATGATCTCGAGCTGGCCGACTGGGCGGGGCATCCGCTCGACACGTACGAGGCCCGGCTCCGGGCGGCGCGGCGGCTCCATGACGAGGGCATCGCGGACGTGCTCCTGTCCCTGGGCTCCGAGGGCGTGCTCTGGGCGTCGGACGGCGCGGCCCTGACCGCCACGCCCCCTCCGGTCTCCGTCGTCAGCACCGTGGGCGCGGGGGACACCCTGCTGGCCGGCACGCTGCATGGCGTGTTGTCCGGCTGGCCCCGCGAGCGCGTCCTGCGCTTCGCCACGGCGCTCGCCGCCGAGTCCGTGCGGCACATCGGCGTCGGCGAGCCCGACGCCGTGGACTTCGAGCAGCTCCACCAACACACCCTCGTCCAGAGCCTGTCCGCGGAGCCGAGCGCCAGGGAGACGCACCCATGAACGTGATTCTCATCACGGCCTGCCCCAGCGGCGTGGCCACGACCTTCCTGGCGGCGCGGGGGCTCGAGCGCGCCGCGGCCCAGCGTGGCTGGAAGACGTCCGTGGAGATGCACGGCCAGCTCGCGCCGCTCGTCCCCGTCGACGCGGCCACCCTCCAGGCCGCCCAACTGGTCGTCGTCGCGGCGAGCGCTCCGGTGGACCTCGCGCGCTTCGCGGGCAAGCGCGTCTTCCAGGCACCCATCTCGGAGGCGCTGCCCGACCCGCGCGCCTTCCTCACCCGCGCCGAGGCCGAGGCCCGGCCGTGGAGCCCCACGGTCCCCGCCAACAACGTGCCCCCGATGCCGGCGGCCACCGCGGGCTCGCCGCGCATCGTCGCCGTCACCGCCTGTCCCACGGGCGTGGCCCACACCTTCATGGCGGCCGAGGCGCTGCTGCAGGCCGGACGGGGACTCGGCTATCCGCTGCGCGTGGAGACCCAGGGCTCGGTGGGGGCGCAGGACGCGCTCACGGCGGAGGAGATCCGCGCGGCGGACGTGGTCATCCTCGCCTGTGACATCGAGGTGGACCCCTCGCGCTTCGTGGGCAAGCGCGTCTTTCGCACCTCCACGGGCGCC
The DNA here is from genome assembly GCF_000335475.2 of Cystobacter fuscus DSM 2262. Lineage (NCBI taxonomy): Bacteria > Pseudomonadati > Myxococcota > Myxococcia > Myxococcales > Archangiaceae > Cystobacter > Cystobacter fuscus. The sequence goes on from NZ_ANAH02000015.1 coordinate 48,988, forward strand.
GCGCTCAAGAAGTCCACGCAGACGATCCGCGAGGCCCTGGACAAGGCCACGGTGCTCGAGGGCGCCCAGGGCGAGCGGGCCGCGGCCCCCGCCGGGAAGAGCGGCCAGCGCGGACCCTACCGGCACCTGCTCACGGGCGTGTCGTTCATGCTCCCCATGGTCGTCGCGGGTGGCCTGATCATCGCGCTGTCCTTCGTCTTCGGCATCGAGGCCTTCAAGGAGAAGGGCACGCTGGCGGCGGCGCTGATGGACATTGGCGGGGGCGCGGCGTTCAAGCTGATGGTGCCGCTGCTCGCGGGCTACATCGCGTACTCCATCGCGGACCGGCCCGGCATCGCGCCCGGCATGGTGGGCGGCTATCTGGCGAGTACCCTGGGCGCCGGCTTCCTCGGAGGCATCGCCGCGGGCTTCGTCGCGGGCTATGGGGCCCAGGCCCTGAGCCGCTACGTCAAGCTGCCCGCCAGCATGGAGGCGCTCAAGCCCATCCTCATCATCCCCCTGGTGGCGAGCCTCGTCACCGGACTGGTGATGATCTACGTCATCGGCACGCCCGTGGCCGCGCTCCTCTCGTCCGTCACCACGTTCCTCAAGACGATGAACACCGGCAACGCGCTCATCCTGGGGGCGCTGCTGGGCGCGATGATGTGCTTCGACCTGGGCGGCCCCATCAACAAGGCGGCGTATGCCTTTGGCGTGGGCCTCATCTCGGAGAACACCTACGGCCCCATGGCCGCCATCATGGCCGCCGGCATGGTGCCGCCCATCGGCATGGGCATCGCGAGCCTGCTCGCCCGCAGCAAGTTCTCCGAGCCGGAGCGCGACGCGGGCAAGGCGGCGCTGGCGCTGGGCCTGTGCTTCATCTCCGAGGGCGCCATCCCCTTCATGGCCAAGGATCCCTTGCGCGTGATTCCCGTCAGCGTGCTCGGGGGCGCCATCACCGGAGCCATGTCCATGTTCTTCGGCGTCCAGCTCATGGCGCCCCACGGGGGGCTCTTCGTGCTGCTCATCCCCCACGCGGTGAACCACGTGCTCATCTACCTGCTGTCCATCGTCACGGGCTCGCTCGTCATCGGCGTCGGCTACGCGCTGGTGAAGACGGGCAAGGCGGAGCTGCCCGGAGCCACGAAGGAGTCCTCCCCGGTCGTGGGCAAGAGCGGCGCGGCGGTCGGCTCGAGTTGAGGCGTCAGACTCGGCTTTCGCTATTTTTGGCTCAGAGAAAGCCGCAGTTCATGCGGCTTTCGGCTGGATACCTTCGCTGGAACAGAACCTTCGAAAGTCCTATGCTGATGCTGCACACCAAGCACGGGCAAAGAGGCCCTAAACGATGCTTCTGACCGACAACGAGACCAAGGTTGACCTCCTCAACAACGAGGCGATCGCGGCGACCATCGTCACGCTGCTACGGGACCGCCCAGACCGCCCGGTGACTATCGGCGTGCACGGGGATTGGGGTGCTGGCAAATCGAGCATTTTGGAGATGATCGAGACCGGGCTTGAAGAGCAAGATGGTGTGCTTTGCTTGAAGTTCAACGGGTGGCGCTTCCAAGGGTTCGAAGACGCGAAAATTGCGCTTATTGAGGGCATCGTCACTGCCCTCATCGAGAAGCGGCCGATGCTGAACAAGGCCGTTGGCGCTGTTAAGGACGTGTTCAAGCGAATCGATTGGCTCAAGCTCGCCAAGAAAGGTGGCGGCCTCGCTTGGACTGCATTCACCGGGATTCCCACCCCAGAGCAGATCCAAGCGGTCGTCGCCACCGTTGAGGGGCTGCTCGCTGATCCGATGAAGCTTGCGACCAAGGAGAACGTGGAGTCCGCGCTGGGGGGCGTGAAGTCTCTCCTTAAGCCTGAGACTGAAACCAAGAATGTGCCCGAGGAGGTTCACGCGTTCCACGAGGCATTCGACAAGCTCCTCAAAGCAGCTAGCGTCAAGCAACTCGTGGTCCTCATTGATGATCTCGACCGCTGCTTGCCCGACACGGCAATAGAGACGCTCGAAGCTATCCGTCTCTTCGTCTTCACCGAGAGAACTGCTTTCATCGTCGCTGCTGACGAGGCCATGATTGAGTACGCTGTGCGAAAGCACTTCCCCGATCTGCCCGACACAACAGGTCCGCGCGATTATGCCCGGAACTATCTCGAAAAGCTCATCCAAGTTCCTTTTCGCATTCCGGCACTGGGCGAGACCGAGACGCGCGTTTATGTTACCTTGCTACTTATTGGGGCCGAACTGGGCGAAAACGATGAGGGTTACGAGAAACTCATCATCGCCGCACGCGAAAAGCTAAAGCGTCCATGGGAATCTACGGGGTTGGATGCAGCGACGGTCAATGAGGTCCTGGGAGCAAGAGCAGCGCAGGCGCACAATGCACTCACTTTGAGTGATCAAATTGGTCCCATTCTCGCTACCGGCGCGAAGGGCAACCCTCGACTGATTAAACGCTTCCTCAATACCTTGCTGTTGCGCCAGAGCACGGCAGAAGCCCGGGGATTTGGAAGCGAGGTAAAACTCCCAGTCTTGGCTAAGCTGATGCTGGCCGAACGATTTCAATCGCGCCTTTTTGACCAGATTGCCAGTGCAGCTGCAGCCCATCCCAAGGGGCGCTGTGAAGATCTTGCTGCCATTGAGACGATGGTGGAGGACGAGCAGTTGCGGAATGCCACTGCTTCCGCCGAGAAGTCCACCTCCAAGAAGCAATCGGGAGATGGCAACTCCAAGAAGCCATCGGGAGATGGCAAAGATGGGGTCAAATTTGAGGTAATGGCGAAGCCGACAGCGGAAAGTGCCGTGCTAAGCGAGTGGCTGGCATCGGAGCCAGTTCGAGCATGGGCCCGTGTCCGTCCTTCACTCGCCGACGTGGATTTGAGGCCCTATCTGTTCGTCACGAAGGACCGAAAGGACTACTTCGGTGCTGCCTCCGCACTAGGTCATTTGGCGCCTCTTGTCGAGCAACTCCTCGGACCAAAGCTGATGGTCCAAGCTCGCGAGTCCGATCTGAGGCAGATTACCCTGCCAGAAGCAGCACGGATATTCGAAGCACTGCGGAGTCGAATCATGGGAGACGACTCATTCGATCAGGAACCTCCTGGTGTCGCTGGGCTTACAGTGCTGGTACGCACGCATCCAGTGCTTCAGAGTAACCTCCTCGACTTCCTTGAAGCGCTTCCTCGGGAGCGATGTGGGGTTTGGCCGGTCAAGGGCTGGGAGGGCATCATCAAGGACGGTGATGCGATTGCGAGGCTCGACAAGTTGCTCGCGGAGTGGTCAGCGATGCCGAAGAACAGCTTCCTCAAGTCGGCTGCTGCGAACGCACTTCGAGCCCGTCGCGGAGGTCGTTGATGGGGACCTCGAATGCCTATGGTGGCCCCGGTGGCGGCACTCCGCTTGTGCCGACTTGGTTGGAACCCACTGGCGGGGGAGTTCCGAACGCATCTGACGGTACGCCGCCTTCTGCGATTCCGCCTGCAGCGTCCCTACCTCCTGGAGGGCCACTGGAGCCAGGCACAAGCCCGACAGTTCCTGCGGCGCCGCCTGCCCTACCGGCCCTTCCGCCCACTCCCACACCTAGCCGCTTCAGCACAGCGCGGAGCAATTTCTCGCGGTTTGCCCGTTCAGGAGGAAGTGATCGGGCAAGCCTCGGCCGTGCCGTCTCGGGGTATGTCGCGAACGCTTCTGGGGGCGCGCGCCAAGCCGCGCGGCGCATGGGATCCGCGCGAGCTGCTGGCACACGGCTGCTCGGCTTTCTGTCAGATGCGCAAGCCCGCGGTGCGCGTGAGGCGCTTCGGGCCCTTAATCTCGAAAGTCTCGTAGGCCGTCCTCTTGAAGACGTTTTCCTCGGACTCACAGATTATGTATGTCCGAGCAGCGGGACCGTAGATGCCGGGATTGCTCGCGACGCATTCATCGAAACCATCGCCGAGCTTGCCAAGTCCGGCATCACAGACCTTGATGCGCTAACGTCCGAGCAGATGCAGACTGTGTTCGAACTGTACGCGACCCATGCTATTGAAGCTCGCCTTTGCAACGACATCGGCACGAAGGTAGTCACGTTGCCAAACGATATCCGTGCTGCCAAGCAGGTCCAGGAACAGCTTAAAGACTACATCCGTCGCGGTGTCAGCGATGCGCTAGCAGCATCTCAAGCAGCCTTTCAGGAGCTAACGCCCGAGCGAGCGCAGAGCTTTGTCGACAGCGTGTACGAGGCTGCATTCGACATCCTTCGGACGATGGGTGAAGCGGAGGAGGAGACGTGAGACGTCATGTTCTTGTGGGGCGTTTTGGTCCCGACGACAACATCAAGGTTCCGACTGCAACTGATGAGGTCACAACGCAGCTCGACCTTGCTCCTTCAGGAGAAGATTTCGACTACGGGCTTGGACACGCGCTGGACGACATCAAGTCATTGGGCGTCTACCCGTCTGAGGTGGGCTTCGACCTTCTCGTCCTTGCCTCACTTGTGCATGCTGCGGACACGCGCATCGCGCGCGCAACTGAGTCCCAGGACTCATGGACGCGCGAAATCCGACTTGTCGTTCCGGTGAGTGCCCCCGACCGATGGATATCTGTCGAGCCAGTCATCAAACGAATGCTCGACTTCCTCACAGGCGACCGCTGGACGCTCGGATTCCGCTCACGGCCCAGCTCTTTTACAGAGACGCTCCCTGTGCGGTCGCCCGAACTCAATGCTCCTTCTTATGACTCCGTGAGTCTATTCTCGGGAGGACTCGATAGCCTCATCGGTGCCATCGATTTGATTGAGAACGGAAGAAGTCCTCTGTTCATCAGCCACGCGGGCGAGAGCGCAACGAGCGCAGCTCAGAGTACATGCTTTGACGCCCTGAAGGATCACTATACGGATCGGACTTTTGCGCGTCTGCGTGTGTGGATGAGCTTCCCTGCGGATTTCGTAAAGGGCGTTGGGACGGAGGATACTACGCGCGGTCGCTCTTTCTTGTTCTTCGCCATTGGAGCCTTTGCTGGGAGCGGACTCAATCGTTCCTTCACTTTGCTGGTTCCAGAGAACGGGCTCATTGCCCTTAACGTACCTCTCGATGTGCTGCGCCTCGGCTCGCTCAGCACTCGGACAACTCACCCCTTCTACATGGCGAGATGGAATGAGCTCCTGTCTGGGCTCGGCATTAACGGGCGAGTTCAAAATCCGTACTGGGACAAAACTAAGGGGGAGATGGCTGAGGGATGCGCGAATGCGGCGCTCCTCAAGCAGCTTGTGCCCGCCTCGCTCTCTTGCTCCTCACCGAGCAAGGCGCGTTGGCGGCAAGGGCGCAGCGTCGAGCACTGCGGCTATTGCTTGCCTTGCCTTATCCGACGTGCGGCCCTCGAGCATGCACTCGGGCAGGGTAATGACCCCACGCCATACACAGTGCCTGACCTCAAAAAAAGACCGTTGAACACGACACAGGCGGAAGGCCAGCAAGTGCGCTCTTTCCAACTGGCAATTGACAGGCTGCGGAAGAAACCAGACTTGGCGAAGCTTCTCATTCACAAGCCTGGCCCGCTCTCAGATGAAACGTCGCACCTTCTCGCACTCGCGGACGTTTATCTCCGTGGTATGGAAGAGGTGGGTCGTTTGATTGCCGGTGTGAAGACGCGACCACACTAATGCTCATGATTAACGGACTCGTTGACTTTCACTGTCATCTCGACCTCTACCCGGATCATGTTGCGGCGGTTGCGGAGTGCGAGCGTGAGGGCATTTTCGCATTGACCGTGACTACCACACCAAAGGCATGGCCGCGCAACCAGACGCTGGTCTCTGGCACACGTCGCGTGCGTGCCGCGCTTGGGCTCCATCCTCAGTTGGTGGCAGAGCGCGCAAGCGAGATTGCATTGTGGGAGGAGTACTTGCCGCAAGCACGGTATGTCGGAGAGGTCGGCCTCGACGCGGGGCCGCGCTTCTACAAATCCCTGGATCTGCAAAAGCAAGTGTTTGAACGGGTGTTGAGAGCCTGCGCCCGTCAAGGGGGAAAGGTCCTTACTGTACACAGTTCACGTGCCGCGACAGCAGTGCTGGATATGGTAGAGGCGCACTTACCGCCACCGTCTGGACGTGTGGTGCTGCATTGGTTCACAGGCAGCCAAGCAGAGGCCCGTCGCGCACTCGACCTGGGTTGCTACTTCTCAGTAAACACCGAAATGCTCCGCAACGAGCGTCACCGAGCCTTGGTCGCTTTGCTTCCACTTCAGCGGCTACTAACTGAGACTGACGGGCCATTCACGAAGCATGAGGGACGCCCTGTGCATCCGCGCGACACTGTGTCTACCGTCCAGACTCTGGCCCAACTGCGGGGCATGAGCGTTGACGAGGTCAGTGCGGCGATTCGAAGCAATCTTCGTACACTCGTGTCCGGTGAAGATGGGGGCAACGGAGCGTGAGGCTAGTACTACTTGGTCACTTCCCGAGGGCGACCACGATTCTCCGAGGGGAAAGCCTCCTCGGAGAAGGATCGAAGTGACCTCGTAGTACTAGGATTCAGGGCGTGTACAGCTCCGCCGTCCTGATAGTGCCGTCAGGACCCCATCCACCAGTGATGAGCACTTTGCCGTTGGGCAGTAGTGTCGCTGTGTGCTCGTCACGGGGGTAGGCCATGGAACCGGCAGGGATCCATGTGTCCGAGGCCGGATCGTATATTTCTGCCTTCGCGAGTTCGCCGCCAACGCCGTCTCCTCCCGCGACGAGCACTTTTCCGTTGGGCAACAGCGTTGCCGTGTGAGCGAAGCGTGTTGTGCTCATTGGGCTAGTAGCACTCCAGGTGCCCAAAATTGGGTCGTACACCTCCGCCGTAGTGATCCATCCACTGCCCGCCCCCACGACAAGCACCTTGCCATTGGGCAGCAGCGTCGCCGAGAAGAAACTGCGCGGTGAGATCATCGAGCTTGTAGCAGTCCAAGTATCGGAGGCCGGGTCATACACCTCCGCCGTCGCGACGGAACGTTCAGGAGCGGGGGTGATCCCGCCTATGATGAGCACCTTACCGTTAGGCAACAGCGTTGCTGTGTGACTGTAGCGCGGCGAGATCATCGAGCTTGTAGCACTCCAAGTGCCCGATGCTGGGTCATACACCTCTGCTGTAGAGATACCCCACGCCCAATCTGAGTCCTCCCTTCCCCCCGCGCCTCCCACAACAAGCACCTTGCCATTGGGAAGCAGCGTCGCTGAATGGTACCGACGATGAGAAATCATTGGGCCAGTGAGGCTCCAAGTACCCAAAGCCGGATCGTAGACTTCTGCGATGCGGCCGCTCCCAATCCGACCTCCTGCGACGAGTACTTTGCCATCAGGCAGCAACGTCGCTGTATGGAGGTCATTGCGAGGTGTTGCCATCGAACCAGTCGCACTCCAGGTTCCCGATGCTGGGTCATAAATCTCCGCCATGGGGGCACTGTCTGTTCCCTCTGACTCAACGAGTACCTTGCCGTTGAGAAGCAGTGTTGCCGTGTGACGATAACGGCGATTTGCCATGGAGCCCGTGATGCTCCAGGTACCTGAGGGACAGGTCGGCATCCCCGCGACTGAAAAGCTTTTAGTTGTTGTGAGGTTGAAGGCGTTGGTGACAGTGGCGGTGATGGTAGGGGATACTCCTGCGCTGACACAGGAGAGGGCTGTCCAAGTGATGCGACTGTTGGAGGCGGTATTGGCTGGTGGGCCCAGCGAACCCGTATTGGTGGACCAAGAGAAAGTGAGCGCGGAGTTCTCCGGGTCACTGGCCGTCACCTCATAGGTAAGTACTTGGCCAGGAGTAGCCGTATCCGATGAGCTGTATGATCGAACGATAACGGGAGCGAAATGGTTGATGGGGGGCGTGTTACTGATGCACAAAGAAACGGTGCCGGAGGTCTGCCCCCCGCGCCCATCCGAAACAGTGACAGTCAACTGGCAGTTGTTGCAGACTCCAGCGGGCAATTCCGAGGGAGTGAACTCTGCCGAGCTAGAAGAGGTATTTACCCAGGAGCCAGCGCAGGTGGCGCTCCAGGCGTAGGAGAGGCCATCACCGTCTGGATCGGAGGCTGAAACGGAAAGGGCTGTCGTCCTACCTGGGGCGAGTTGTGTGGGCGTGGCACTCATGACTGACACGGTGGGGACGCTGTTGAAGGAGATGTTGATCTGCGCATCTCCTTGTCCTCCGCTCTGGGTGACGTTGACGGCCAGGGAGAGGTTGGAAGCCATACCTCCTGAGTCCGTCACGGTGAACGTGAGCGTTTGAATTCCTGTGGTGGCAGGCGCTGTCCATGAGGTGGACAAGGCGGTGGGCGCGGAGAAAGTACCGGCCGTAGCGTTCCACGCATAGGTGAGGGTATTGTCTGGGTTGGGATCATAGGCGGTGGCCACCAGGGAGATAGAACCGCCTGGGGCCACAGTAGTGGAAGATGCCACCAGTGAGCCGATCAGGGGCGCCTCGTTTTGGAATGGAGGAGGTGGGTTGACCTGCTGGAGGGTGATGGCGACGAGGGTACGCTGTCCTGAGGTGATGGTAATGCCGGAGGCATAGCCTTCAAAGAGAAGGGCGCCCAGGGTGTTGAATGCTTGAGCATGGAAGGAGCGGTTGGAGCCAGCGGGGATGTTGCCGATGGTGCCGCCCCACACACCGTTGGTGAGAGCGAGGTCTACGGAAACGGAAGGGATGTCCGCAGAGCTAGATGTGACAGAAACGCGAGAAATGTTGGTGGCAAGTTCCTGACGCATGGACACGGCAAACTGGACCGAGCCGGTTTCAGAGGAAGACGGAGAGCAACTCGCGAGTAGCGTCGTAGCCAGCGAAAGTAACAGGTAGATGGTACGCATCGGCATATGTGTGTGCCTCCAGTGAGCGGTGAAGCAGGAAGTACACTTGAACCGGTGAGTTGATCATAGGGAAATCGAGGACTCCCTGTGGGGAGTGGACTGGTGCAGAGAGGTGTAGAAGGGCGGATGACGTATAGGGCGAATAAGAGGGCGGTGGAGGGAGTGGGCTGGGGCAGAGGGGCCGAAGAGGGCCGCAGACGGGGGCCAGCAGGGCTGAGCACCCGGCGGGTGGAGAGGCCGAGCAGCTCCCATGGGGCACACGCCTGCTCAGGCCGCGTTACCCTCAGGGGCAAGGCAGGGGGCTTGGGTCTGTGGGCAACCGCGACTTGGCGCTCAACACCACGCGAGCTGCGGTGGCGTATAGGCGAGATAGAGGCCATGTTGAGGGTGAGGACTGGAGCGGAGGGGCCGAGGAGGGCCGCAGACGGGGACCGCCCGAGCTGTGCGCTAGTACTACTTGGTCACTTCGGGCACTGCCCGAGGTGGCTTTCCATTCAAGTTTCCACGGCGGCCTTTGACAAGTGACCAGGTAGTAATAGGGACGATGTCAGGCTCGATTTTTGACCCTGGCTTCCTCTGGCTTCCCTCTGAGAAGCCGTCCCTTTCTTCGCGCTGGAGCCACCCGAAATGGCGAAAGTTGAGTCAGAGACCGATCTCGCTCAGTCCTGAGTGATTCGAGGGTCGCGGTCCAAAGGGCCAGTGGAACTTGCGGTCCGAGGCGGAGATGGCCACGTCGTTAATGCTCGCCTCGCGCCGGCGCATGAAGCCGTGCTCATCGAACTCCCATTGCTCGTTCCCGTGAGAGCGGAACCAGTGGCCCGTGGCATCGTGACATTCGTACAGGAAGCGCACCGCGATGCGGTTCTCGTGCAACGCCCAAAGTTCCTTGATGAGCCGGTAGTCGAACTCCTTCTGCCACCTGCGGGTCAGCAGTCCGATGATCTCGGGATGTCCCTGGATGAACTCGGAGCGGTTGCGCCAACGGCTGTCCTGAGTATAGGCCAGCGCCACGCGCTGTGGATCGCGGGTGTTCCACGCATCCTCGGCATTGCGGACCTTCTCGACTGCGGTCTCGTAGGTGACGGGAGGCAGGGACGGTCGGGACTCGGACATGGGGCATCTCCTTGGGACGGCTCGGGATGGCACCACAAGATGACGATCATCAGGAAGAGTTTCGCTGCCTCCACCGCACGAGCGCGCACCCGAGCGAGAACCCCACGAGCGTGCCCGTCACCGTGGGCCAGAACGCCCACCAGACTTGCGCCTCGAGCGCCCCCATGGACTCGTAGCGCGACAGCCTCCACGCGAGCCCCGCGCAGGCTCCGGCGAGCGTGGGCAGCAGCAGCCGGAGGAAGGCCGCCCACGAGCCTCCCGGCACGGGCTCCAGGTGCCGGTAGCGCCTCGCCATGTACCCGAGAACCCCGAGCGAGCCGACCACGGACGAGAGGTGCTGGAAGACGCGGGCGAGCGACAGCTCCCGGCTCCCCACGGGGACGTAGATGCCCAGGTAGAGCGCGTTCGCGGGCCACATGTCGCGATGGGTGAAACCGTCCCAGAGCAGGTGCGTGGCGGCGCCCACCAGCAGGGCCCCGGGCACCGCGGCCCACGCGAGCATGGTGCGCGGAGGGCGCTCGGGCCGCACGAAGCGGCCCCACTGCACGCCCGCCACCTCGGGCAGGGCCCACCTGAGCGCGGGCAGGACGAACACCTCCAGCCACGCCAGCACCGCGAGCCCCATGGGGAGGCAGTACTGCAAGAGGCCCGGAACGGTGTGCGCCACCCGTCCCCACCCCTCGGGCACGTAGATATAGGAGAAGTCCGGAGCGCAGGCGCCGACGACGAGCGCGGTGCGCACCCAGCCGCTGGGAACGAAACGGAAGAACGGCAGGACCGCGGCGGCGTGCGCGGGCAGGGTCACGGGCATGTCAGGCGGCGTCCGTGCGGGAGGGGGCGTCCTCCGCCCCATCGGGTTTCCAGGGCCATACGCGGGGAGCGATACGCGCGTAAAGCAGGAACAGGGCCTCGCCCTCCCCGTGCTCCGCGCAGACCCGGGTGGCCTCGCGCAGCAGCGCGCCCGGCCCCAGCGACCGCCCGGACCTGCGCAGCATCTCGCGCAGTTCGACGGGCACCGCCGCGAGGATGTCCTCCTTGGTGAGCCGCTCGTCATTGGCCTCGGCGCACAGCTCCAGGTGCCGCGCCAGCTCGGCCTTCAACCGCGCGTCGTACCCGAAGACGTACGCGCACATCTGGAACAGCTCCGAGCCCGCCTCCGTCACCAGGTCCGACTGCTCGCGCGCGAAGCCCGGCTCGGCCGCGGCGCGCCACAGGCAGTCCCACCGCGCCTGGGACGCATACCGCGCGAACAGCGCCCGGGCCGTGAGGTAGCTCTGCATCGAGTCATGGAAGAAGCGCACGTGCGTGGGCACCGGGCCCGGCCGCGCGTCCGCGGGCACCAGCAGCCCCGCGTCCAAGAGCCCCTGCAGCTTGTGCTCGTCCGGACTGTCCCGGAAGACGATGAGCCGGCTGCGGTGCTCCCAATAGCTGTCCAGGCACAGCGTCTCCGCGAACGCGAGCATCTCCGAGGTGGCCGCGTCGTCCGGGTCGCGCTTGAGCAGTCCCGCGAACACGGAGCGGTAGAGGTTGATGACGCTGTCCACGCCCCCTCCGCCGAAGCGCAGCGCCAGGCGCACCAGCAGCGGCACATAGGTGCCGTCCGCCCCGCGCCCCCGGCAGATGCGTTGCAGGGCGCCGGAGAGCACCTGGGGCTGTCCCTTCTCGTCCGGGTACGCGGCCTGGAAACGCGCGAGCCCCGCCTCGTCCAGGCGCTTGGGCTCCACCGCCATCCAGCGCAGCGCATGGGACATCGCCGAGCGGTACGCCTCGTTGGGCCGGGCCGACAGGAGCAGCGGCGCATGCAGCCCCATCTCGCGCTCCAGGTAGCGGCGCAGCGCCTCGGGCTCCACCCGCGACTCGGTGAGGCCGTCCAGCACGAGGAAGAAGTCCCCCGACTCGAGCAGCGCGTCGCGCAGCTCCTCCGGCAGGCCCAGGTCCTGGAGCGCCTCCTTCGCCGCGCTCTCCAGGTCCTCCGCCGCGGGGTCGATGAAGACGGGCAGGGGCGAGGAGGGCTTCTGCTCGAAGCGCTCCAAGGACAGCCGCACGAGCTGACGCAAGAGGGCGCTCTTGCCCCGGCCTCCCGCGCACTGGAGGAGCAGGTGCGCGCGCTCGTGCGTGAGCAGCAGGCACAGCTCCGCGGCGGTGCGCTCGGAGGGAGAGGGCGGCACGCCGGGCCCCGCGTACTCGACGACGTGCGCGGAGAGGTCCACGAACACCTCGCCATTGGCCTGGGCCGAGGCCACGTCCACCCGGCGGCGCACCTGCCGCACGTGCGTGGTGAAGAAGCGGCGGCGGAAGGCGGGCGAGCGCAATAGCGGCGCGGCGGCCCAGGAGAACGGGTGGGTGAAGACGAGCTTGCGGAACACGGCGGGAGACAACAGGCCCAGGCACGCGCACAGCACGACCTCGGCGCTCACCACGCCCACCACCGTGGGCAGGTGGATGCGCAGTCCACTCAACAGGCCCAGCACCTCGCTGCCCCCCGCGCCCACGAGCGACACGCTGTAGCCGAGCAGGGGCAACCACCGGCGGGGCGCGGCCGAGGGACGCAGGAACACCAGGGGCAACAGCAAGAGCAGCGTCAACCCGACGCACGCGAGCGCGGTGCGCACCCACACCTGATCGAGCAGGGGCACGCCGAAGGGCACGTGGCGGAAGGTGGCGGTGAGCCGCGAGCCGTTCTCCACCTCGGGCGAGGACACCTGGATGTCGTAGAGGTGCTCGGTGCTCCCCGGCGGCTCCGTCCATTGAAAGAGCAGTCCCTCGGGCTCGACGAACCGCCGCAGGCCCTGCCCCGCCAGCTGGCCGTTCTCGTCGCGCACTTCGATGCGCAGGCCGCTCTCCAGGCCCTTCGCCCGCGTGAGCCCCGGCCACTCCACCTCCAGGGACGACAGCGTCGCCCCCGCCTCGGGCGTCCCGGTCATCCGGACCGCGCCCTCCGCGCCGCGCTCCAGCACGGCACCACCCTCGAAGCCCACCTCCACGCGCCGCACCTCGGAGGCGGGAGCCTGGACGTAGCTGCGCGGGGTGCTGGAGATCCAGAAGCGCTCCGTGCCCGAGATGGGCCGCACGTCGCCCAGGCCCACGCCCTCGAGCACCAGGGCGAGGGAGAGCCCCTCCGCTCCGAGCCGCAGCCGGTGCAAGCGCGTCTCCTCATCCGAGACGAACCACACGCCGTGCGCGTCCCACGCGCGTGCGACCGGAGCACGCAGGCCCGTCGAGACCCAGGCCGTCACGGAGAGCGCCGGGCCCTTCTCCGAGCCCTTCATGGACAGCAGGCGGACGAAGCCATCGCGCGACACCATCCAGGCGTGCTCCGCCGACACCGGCAGCAGCGCGTCCATGTCGGAGAAGGCCTGGCTGCGCGCCAACTCATCCCCCGTGTCGCCCAGGCGGTAGACGCGGTGCTCATCGCGCGCCCACACGGCCCCGTCCGGGGAATGCTCGATCGAGGGAGTGCCTTCCACCTGCACGCCGGAGCCCACCGGCCCCTCGGGCGTCACCAGCTTCAGCGAGAACCCCGCGGGCGAGGTGGCCGAGCCCTCGGGGGACTTCGCGGCCCGGGGCTCGGGGACCACCAACCAGAGCGAGTCGCCGCCCTGATGGACGACAGGCCGCTGGACCGTGTCGGGGAGGGGCGTTGGGGGCACCAGCTTCTTGTGGGCCCCACCCTCCGGGCCCGTCTGGAGCAACCGGGGCGCCGTCTGTCCGGACGACTCCACCACCCAGACACGCTGGGCCTGAGAGGTGGGAATCAGCTCCCTCACGTTGCGAGTGCTCAGCGGACGGGGGTTGAACTTGGATTTCGCCTGGAGATCCACCTGGTGGAGGTTCTGGTCGAGCACGAGCCAGCCCTGCCGCCCATCTCCCACCGGCACCAGCGTCGCCCGGCCCACGGCGGCGGAGGCCTGTCCCGGGATGGACAGGGGAACGCCCTCCACGCCCCCCGCCGGGTCGATGACCCAGAGGGTCTTCGTGGTGAACAGGGACACGACCCACAGCCGCTCATGGCCCTTGGAGGGCGCGAGCACCAGTTCCTGCGAGGGAAGCGCGTCGATGCGCTGGAGCGAGCCGTGATGATCCACGCTGTACACGGCGTTGGCCCGCCCGGCCTCCGGTGAGACCACCTCCACGTGGACCCAGGCACGCTCGGGGTCCGCCGAGGGGATGACGTCCACCACCCGCGCGCTCTCGTCTCCGAGCTTCACCGCCAGCTCGCCACCATCCGCGTCCACCAGCCCCAGCCCGGCCCGCTGGGGTGTCCAGGCCCAGACATGGTTGCCGTGTCCGCACGGCTCCAGGCGGCTGGCCCGGGAGAAGGGCCGCACCCAGTACCCCTCGACCGAGGCCTCCACGGGCGTGGGAGCCTGCTCGCTCCGGGCACAGCCCGCCCCACCCACGAGACCCAGCAGCACGGCGCTCACGAGCCACGGCGCCCGACGAAGCAGGCTCCGCCAGGTGAATCCAGCGCGGGGGGAAGTCTTCATGGGGGCGGCCCTCCGTGACACCGGAGAATCCAGGCGCCGATGCCCGGCCTCCCGCGACACACCACATTGTGCCACAGCGAGGAGCCCTGTCGGGCTCGCCTCCCAGGGTCTTCACCAGCCAACACTTCGAGGCCCCGCGGTCGCAAAAGAATGAAGGGGTGGGTGGTGCACTCCCCGGGAGGGAGACCCATCTTCCGCGCACGGTTATGACCAGGAGACCCGTGTCTATGCGGCTTGTCGCTTCCTTGTTGTGTCTTGGACTGCTGTCCGCCCCGGGGATCGCGCGGGCACAATCCTCGCAATCCACGGAGGCCTCGCCTCCCCTGCTCGCCCAGACGGAGCCCATCCCGGCGGCGCCGCCTCCTCCCGAGTACGTCCCGCCGCCGCCACCCAGCCAGGGACCCGCGGAGGCCCCCGCCGAGCGCGCGGCGCGCTACAGCCGCTTCTCCAGTGGCGAGGGCGGCCTGCTGCTCATCTTCACCGAGCTGCTCAGCGGCGTGGTGACGGGCGGCATCTACGGCCATGCGCTCGGGACGACCAACGGGGCGTACGTGGGCGGAGTCGTCACCGGGTTGACACTCGGCACGGCGGCGGCGGTGTACCAGTACTACGTGCCGGTGGAGCGCAACGAGTCGATGCTCGCCGCGGGAGGCGCGGCGCTCGGCTTCCTGGCGGGCTTCGGGTACGGCACCACGCAGAAGCTCAGCGACACCAGCCGCGCGGTCACCGCCCTGCTCACCACCCAGCTGGGCATCATCGGCGTGCTCGCGGCCACCGCGCCCTATGGGGACGTGAGTGATGGGGACACGGCGCTCGTGGGGATGAGCGCGCTCTACGCCTTCGTGCTCACCGGGCTGGTGCAGTCGACGTTCGTGCTCGCGGACGACCGGGACATCGATCTCACCCCGGCGCTGGTGGCGCCCCTGATTGGCATGGGCGTGGGCGGACTGCTGGCGGTGCCCTTCGAGCTGTCGCCTGGCCGCGTCTTCAAGCTCACCGCGCTGCCCCTGGGCGTGGGCGCGGTGTTGCTGGTGGTGGGCACGGCACTGGCGGATGGTCCCGCCGTGCCGCTGTCCGCGATGGGAGGCGTGGCGGCCACCTTCGTCATCACGCTGCTGGCCACGGCCGAACCGCCCACGGAGTACCCGCCCACGCGGACCGGGCCGGGGCTGCGCTCCACGCGCTTCCAGGCCATGCCGGTGCCGGTGCTCATGCGCAACCGCAACGACTCGATGACGGCGGGCCCCGGCATGCTGCTGCGCTTCTAGGCGCGGGAGCACATCGTGGCGGAGGGCGGGCACGCCCTCCCCCCCTTGTCTCGTGGGCAGGGCCCTCGTCTATCCTCCCGGGTCGTTTCCACTGGGGGGGGCAGCCTTGGAGAGACGGCACCGCCGTACCGACACGAGAGAGGGCCAGCGGAGACGAGCACGTCCACGGTGGGCGGCGACCGGAGTCCTCTGGCTGATTGTCCTGGTCCTCCAGGCGGCCTGCGCCACGAGCCTTCCTCGGGGCAGTCTGCTGGCGGAGGCCGGGGAGGAGCAGGGGGGCGAGGCCGCGGACGAGCGGGTTCGCCTCTCCCTGCCCACCCGATTCGGGGCCGTGCGGGTGAGCGACTTCGAGCTCGATGAAGCCCTCACCACCCTGGTGCTGAACATGCCGCTGCGGGTGGCCGGCGCCCACGTCCCGCTCTACCTCCACCGGAAGCTGGCGTTGGCCTCGGTTCCGCTCACGGGAGAGGAGTGGCGCACGCCCCTTGCACGGTCCTACGGGGGCTTCTGCGAGCGGCAAGGCACGCCGGGCGATTGCCTCGAGTTGTTCAAGAACGGGCCGGGCCTGGATGGCGAGGACAAGCGCGACCTCGCCCTGGCGCTCTCCGTGAATGCCGCGCTGGAGTCCCGGGATGCGCAGCTGCGCGGCATGCTCTCCACGGCGCAACTGTGGACGACGCTGAGCCTCACCCTCATTGGATACATGGCTTTGGTCGCGGCGCCCGAGCCCGTTTCCAAGGGCGTCGCCGCGGCCCTGGCCCTGCTCATGTGGGGGTACCTCGGCTGGGAGCTCTTCGACCTGGTTCGGGCTTACTTCCAGCTCTGGGAGGAGGCGGCGGAGGCCAGCACGTTCGCGGAGCTGCGCGAGGCGGGAGAGCGCTTCGGCAAGGTCATCGGGCCCAACAGCGTGCGGATTCTCCTCCTGCTGGGCACCGCGGCGGTGGGGGAGACGGCAGCGCTCGCGTCCAAGGCCCCAACGCTACCGGGCTTCGCGAAAGCCGCCGGTGCACTCAAATCCCAGGCCGGCATCCGAGACGTGCTCACGGCCGTACAGGAGGCGGACAAGGTGAAGGTCGCCGTGGCCGAGGGCACCTTCAATGTCATCCTACCCGCCCATGCCGTGAGCATGGCCGCCAGGGGCGCTCCGGCACGCGCGGACCCGCCGAAGAAGAAGCCGGAGGTGCACCACATCGCGACTGTCGAGAACAGCAAGTCCACTGCGCGCGGCGGGCCTTGGACGCCGTTGTTCAAGAAAATCTTCGACAAGGCGAGCATGTCGATGGAGCACCCGGCCAACAAGCTCAAACTGCCCGGGCACTATGGGCCGCATCCCGAGGAGTACCACCAAGCCGTTTTCAACCACCTCGACAAGGCGACGGCAACCTGTCCCAATCAACAGGCATGTGCCGTGGCATTGCAGCAAGCACTCCGCGAATTGGCCGCGGAAATCTCTACCCGGGGCAGCAGACTCTACATGCTGTTGACCCGAGGGGCGCCACCCTAGGAATTCTTCATGGCAAAGCGGTATTTCGATCTGTTCGAAGACGTCCACGTCCCGGGACGCTGGCATCTGGATGAGCCCGTGGACCAGCGGGGACAGAAGCTCGGAAACGGCCTGTTCAGACGGGGCGAACCCGCACACATCGAGGGGCGGCTCCGGATTCCCCTTTATTTCCCTGGCAAGGCGCTCGACTTTTCCCTGGCGGGTACGTCAATCCCGGTAGTCCATGCCCGGGTGGCGGCTGTGTTCGCTGAGCTGGCTCCCGACGATGTGCAGCTCATTCCGGTCGAGGTGGAGGGACAGAGCGAGCCATACTTCCTTCTCAACATCACGCGTGTCGTGAAGTGCATCGACGACGAGGCTTCCGACGAGGTGCGCTACGTGACACCGGAGCATGACTTGCCGGACCAGCTCGGAGAGTACCGCTCCGTCATCGGCATGCGCATCGATTCCTCGAAGGTAGGCAATGCCCAGGTGTTCCGTACTTGGGGCTGGGTGGCCATCGTCGTCTCCGAGGCCCTCAAGGAGGCCCTGGAAAGCGTGAGTGCTACCGGGACGAAGTTCACGGAGGTCACCGGTCCGAGTTCCATCAGCGCGGAGGAGCGCACGAGGGACCGGAAGATCCGCGAACTGCTGGAGACGGCGACCACCGCTCGTGAGGCGGCGTGGCGCACCCTGGGGTCACTGGACAAGGAGGTCTTCATGCCCATCGCCATGAGTGGCTCGTGGCCGGGCCACCGGCAGCTCTGGAGCGTCATCCGTCGCGAGGCAGGGCGTACGTTGCTTGTCACGCACGGGCTCTCGGACCCCTTCATCGAGCGCCTGGAGTCCTCCGTGGGCTTCGGTCTGGAGCTCGCCCTGGAAGTGGACGCGGCCGTGAAGGACATCTCGAAGGGCTGGCCCCTGCTGCTGCTGGACCGTGTGGCGGATGAAGTCGCCGAGCACGAGCAGGTGCGCGAGAGCGCGAAGGCGGGCCTCTTCTCCATGGAAGTATCCGGCAAGGGCCTGCCCAAGTCCCTCGTCACTGAGGAAGGCCGGGTGGCCGTGCTGCTGGGCGTGGAGTCACGCACACTGCCGGGTCACTTCTCCACGCCGTATGGGGAGGTGAAGCTCATCACCGTCAAGGCGCTGCTGCCCTCGGAACTGGCGTACCTGCTGGAGCACGGCGCGGACGGCCAGGCCCAGCTGGCGCGGCGCTTCGTGGAGAGCGGTGAGGAGCACCTGTCACGTCTCAGAAGGAAGCCCGTGGCGTAGCACGGTGCGGCGGTGGTTCCGGGCCAGGGCAGGCCCACCCGCCCGCTCACCCCTCGGTGTTGCGCAGGAAGTCGGCCACTTCGGCGAAGCGCTGGTCGAGGAAGCGCCGCACTCCGCCCTTCACGCCCCGGGCATCCAGGGCCCGCTGCATGCTGCGCACCCAGGCATCCCGGTGGCCGAGGTTCACCGGCAGGTGGCCATGGCGCATGCGCAGGCGCGGGTGGCCGTGCTTCTCCATGTAGTGCTGGGGACCGCCGAGCCAGCCCATGAGGAAGAGGCCGAAGCGCTCCCGGGTGCCCGGCCCCACCTTGCCGTTCGCATCCAGCTCGTGCAGCCGGGCGAGCTCCGGCTCGTTCGCGTCCATGGCGTCATAGAAGGCCTCGGCCAGGGCGCGCACGCCGGCTTCTCCCCCCAGGCGATGGAAGGGCATGTCCTCCATGCGGGGAATCCAGTCATCGTCGGCGTCGGGAATGTTCAGTCCGATGGGCTTCATCTCAATGGACATAGTGTTGTTCAACCCACTCTACCTCTGCGCCATTTCGGCGCGTCCCACAACCCCGGAGATAGGGCGTGGGCGCGAGCGAGCAGCACATGCGGTATGAGTCGTGCTCATGCGAGTGAACGGGCTCGGAAGGACGTCCCCGCGAGGGGTGGACCTGGGAGGGCGGGTCTGGGCTAAGCTGCGCCCCCTCATGCGACGCGCGACGAGTCTCGGAAGCCTGGTGGTGCTGCTGTGGGCGGGGACGTCGGAAGCGGGGCCGTGGCGGGGGTACGCCTCGCTGAGCGCCGGTTTCGTCATCGATCATACCTCCGGCATTGGAGCCCGCGGTGGAGGGCTCCAGGCCTATGTGGGCGTGGAAGCCCCCTTCGGGCTCTCCCTCGGCGTGGTGGGCGAGGGCGTGGAGACCTGGGGACGGCGCTTCCAGGGGCAGACGACCGAGCTGGACTACCTGTCGCTGGGAGGGGAGCTGCGGCTGCGCTTCCTGCGCGACGGCAACGTGACGCCCTGGGTCGGACTGCGCGTGGCGCAGAGCCGCGCCACGCCCCTGACCCTGACGGACCTGGGGACGGGCTCGCCGCAGCGCATGCTGCATTCGGGGTTGAGCACGGCGGTGCGCTTCGGCGTGGACGCGTGGCTGGGCGACCACCTGGGCATCACCGCCTCCACCGCCTGGCAATGGTGCGACGTGCGCGTGGACAGCCTCGAGTCCGCCACCGCCGAGGCCTGCGCCAAGCCGCTGCACTCCATCCTGCTCGGGCCCACGCTGCGCTTCTGAGCGGGCCCGCCCGGGGCCTCAGAGCACCTTGCTGGCCACGGCGTCGAAGAGCGCGTTGGGCACCCACCGGGCCATCCCCACCGCGCGCGCCATGGGCCAGGGGAAGCCGTACACGTCATCCCCGCGCAGGATGGCCTGGCCCATGTACTCCACGGCCGGATCCGCCTCCAGGAGGAAGGGCATGTAGTGCTGGATGGCCGCGGTGATCTCCGTCTTCACGAAGCCGGGCCGGATGCAGGTGACGCGCACCCGGGTGCCGTGCAGGTCCACGCGCAGGCTCTCCAGGAAGGTGTCGAGGAAGGCCTTGGAGGCGGAGTAGGCGGCGTTCTGCGGAAGACCGCGGCAGCTCGCCAGACTGGAGATGCCCACCAGGTGGCCGCGATCGCGCTCCACCATCCGGGGCAGCACCGCGGACAGCGTGGCCGCGGCCCCGGTGACGTTCACGTCGATGATCCGTTTGGCGTCCTCCCAGGGGAAGTCCAGGGCGTTCGTGGGAAAGCCCACGCCCGCGTTGGCCACCACCAGATCCAACCCGCCACAGGCCTCGTCCAGTTCGCGCACGCGCGCGAGCGTGGCGTCCGCCTGGGAGACGTCCAGCTCCACGGGCTCGATGGTGGCACCGAGGGCCTTGCCCTCCTGGGCGAGCGTCTCGAGCCGGGGCAGCCGCCGCGCGGCGGCGTACACCTTCACGCCCCGCTTGCCCAACCACAACGCCAGACCCCGCCCCAGACCACTGGAGGCCCCCGTCACCAGGGCCGTCCGATAGCTCAGCTCCGACATGTGCTTCCTCCTCGGCGGGAGGGCTTAGCGTGGGGCCCAATGACCACCAACACCGCTCTCGCGCATGGGCTCGCCAGAGCACACCGGCCGACATCCCAGCGGGTAGCGCCATGACATGGACTGTCCGGCGCAACACACGATCCGCGGGGAGTGGGTGCCTCGCTCCGGGTGTCAGGGAATGACGAAGCCCGGGTTCGTCTTGAAGCCGGTGTTGATGATGTTCTGGGCCTCGGTGCGGGCGAAGTCACGCATGGCCTGGGTGGTGCGGGTGCCGTCGACGCGGAACCACCACAGGTAGAGCACCTGATACATGTTGGCGCCCTTGTAGCCCCAGCTGCTGTCGCACGAGGCCCCGCGAGGGCACGACGTGCCGGCATCGTGGGACTTGCCCGCGCCGTGGCGGGACTCGTGGAGGATGGTGCCCGCGCGCTGCACCACGTTTTCCCCGTAGAAGAAGGGCCAGTACAGCTCGGTGTAGTTGTCGATGATGGGGCCGTGCACGGTCGTGGCGCGAGCGCCCGTGTTCTTGTCGCCGGAGCCACAGCGGCCATCCAGCTCGTCGATGTACGTGGACGAATACGGATAGGCCCAGCGCAGCGCGTTGCCGCTGAAGTCACTGGTGCTGCGGGCGTAGTCCTCGGCCGAATAGGCGAGCAGATACAGCGCGTTGAAGGTCCGCGCCAGGGGCCGGTTCAGATCGCACGCGGCCTCATAGCCAAAGCCATCGTCCCAGTCTCCCTTGTCGAAGTCGAAGTGATTCCAGAACTGGTCGATGTACTTCTGATTGCAGGTGAAGGCGCCATAGAAGGCGTCACCGCTCGTGGTGTTGTTGCCCGGCTGGTAGTAGCAGGTGGCGGCGCGCGCGGAGAGGGATGTCAGGCTGACGGCGGCCAGGAGCATCATCTTCGGAACGAAGTTCTTCATCGTGGGTTCTCCTCGAGATCAGGGGGACGGATTCAGCGGGCGATGGGGCTCTCGTCGTCGCGCTCGCGCGTCCGGGGCCGCATGTCCTCGGGGGTATCGTCCGGGTGCGCGACGCCGCGCACCTCGGTGACCCGGAGGGTGATGAGCCCGTGGTCGCTGGTGGGCAGGTTGGCCTGCAAGAGCTTCACCCGGGCGTCGTAGTCCGGACCGGCCGCGAGGTAGCCGCGCACCGCGCGCTGGCGGATGGACAGATCCGAGTGCTGGGAGAGGCGCAGCAGGTAGCTGCCGGCCTCGGTGACACCGAGCTTCGCCAGGGAGGCGAGCCCGTCCACGGCGGCCACGCGGATGTTGGACTCCTGCCCGGTGGTGAAGAACTCCGCGCTGCCGCGCTCGGCGGGAATCGTGGACACGGCGATGCGCACGAGTCCCGACAGGGCGTCGCGCTGGTTCAGCGACGCGAGCGTGTAGACGAGCTGCCAACGCAGGAAATACTCGGTCTCCACCGTCTTGGAATAGGCGTCCTGGAGCAGTCGCACGGCCTCGGGCTCCTTCTGGATGAGGCGCAGGGACTCCTGGTAGCGCGACTCGACCTCTTCGCCCACGGACACCATGAGGTTCAAGTGGCGAGTGAGCAGGTCGCCCACCGTCGACGAGGGGAAGAGCGGCGACGTGGGCACGGGAGCGCCGGGCTGGGCGACATCGGGCAGGGGGCGGGTCTGGGCATGCGCGGCCCCTCCGGTGGACAACAGGACGCAAGCGCTCAGCAGCGTGGCTCGAACAGCAGTCATGAGATCCTCGACGGGATGAAGGAAATGCCAGACAGCCAGTGCCCACCCCGCTCGGGACCGGGGGTGGGCTCCAATTCCTCGCTGCCTCGCATCTCCTCTACGCGGCGCCCGACGGATATTCCCGGGGCTTTTTTCGCGGCCCATGCGAGGACGGGCCCAGCGGAAATCCCGTGCGAGGCCCCTCAGGTTTTTGAGTCCGGCGGCACCTCGCGGCCTCCCTCGGACGAGCCCCCTCCTCGGAGAAAGGGAGCGGGCGGCCCTGGCATCCGCATTGCTCTTCCATCGTCCCGCGTTCTCTCCCTGGAGCCATCCATGCACTCGACCCGGCTGCGCCTGCTCTTCGCCCGCACCCTCCGTGCCTCACTCCTCTCGCCCCTGATGCTCTCGGGGTGTGGAATCATCGAGCCTGGAGGGCCCTGTGGAGAGCCAGAGCCGTACCGGGAGCAGTGTCCCGGCGTGGAGCTGACGGGCTACACCCTGCCCGCGTGCAACAAGAACTGGCTCGCGATGAGCGGCCTCTCGCCCGCGCTCCCTCCGGACGTCGTGCAGTTGCGGCTCTTCCAGCCGCGGCGCCTCCCAGACGAGGTCGCGCACCCGGTGGTCTCCGCCTCGGGCACGGCCTGCGCGACGGCGTCCGAGCCGTCGACGTGCCAGTCCGCGCTCGACCAACTCAAGGCGACCCAGGGCTTCCACGGCCGCTGCGAGGAGACGTGCAGCGCCTTCTACCTCGCGACGACCCGGGGCGACGAGGTGGCCGCCCACGCGTCACTGCAAGAGCTCAAGAACTTCCTCGGGACCATCGACACCCCCAGGAGGCCGTGCTGCTCGCCTTCGCCCAGGGACTCGACGTGGTCTGTGGGAGGTTGGAGTCCGGCGCGGTGAGGGCCAACCCCGATGGCACCTTCAACGTCGTTGGCAACCAGGGCGATACCTGTGGACCCGGCACCCAGCTGGACCAGGTCGTCCTGAAGGTCTCTCCATCGGGAGACGTCACGGAGGAGACGCGCACGTTGCTGCGGAAGGGCAATCCCAATTGCGTCACCGGCCGGAGGCCGGACGGGTTGCACGCCGCGGCGAGCGTGGACTGCGACAGCGCCCTGGGCCGTCACTTCGCCCAGGCCGCGCACCTGGAGGCGGCCTCCATCCAGGCCTTCCTCCGACTGCGCGAGGAACTCGCCCAGCATGGCGCGGACGAGTCCCTGCGCGCCGCGGCCCTGGCGAGCGCCCTGGACGAGGTGATGCACACCGACGTGAGCACCCGCCTGGCGCGCCGCTTCGGCGCGACGCCTCCCCGACTCCAGGTGGAGGCGCGGCCCCCGCGCTCCCTGTTCGAGGTGGCGCTGGAGAACATCGTGGAGGGCTGCACGCGCGAGACGTATGGCGCGCTGGTGGCGCACTACCAGGCACTGCACGCGCGGGACGAGGAGATCCGCGGCGTCATGGCGCGCATCGCCGAGGACGAGACGCGCCACGCCGAGCTGTCCTGGGCCATCGATCGCTGGGCCCACGAGCGGCTGTCGGACGCGGAGCGCGCCACCCTGCGAGAGGCGCGACAGCGGGCCGTGGAGACACTGCGCGAGGAGCTGGCCTCCGCGCCGGATGCCCAGCTCATCGACGCGGCGGGCATTCCCCCGCCCGAGGTCGCCGCGTCGATGCTGGCCTCGCTCGAGCGGGAACTCTGGGCCTGAGCCCTGGCGGCGGCTACTTCGCGGAGGCGCAGCGGCTGTCCGCGTAGTTGCCGGTGAAGGCCCCCAGCTTGGGCTTGTTCTTCGAGAGCGCCCACAGCTTCTTGCCGAAGTCCGTGAGGTTGGTGGGGCTGGTCCAATTGTCGACGGCGTTGAACTGGCCCGAGCTGGTCAGGTGGAAGGTGTCATCCCAGTTCGAGTTGGCGTGCCAGCCGAGGATGCCCACGCCGTAGGCCGGCGCGTTGTCGAAGCCCACCAGGCTGCCGGCCTTCAAGCGGGGCACGTCCGAGTCGGTCTTGTTCCAGCCCGTCTCGCCCACGATGAGCGCGAGCTTCTTGTCCTGCACCGACTTCAGGTACGCGATGAACTCCGCGGTGTGGGGCGAGCTGCCGCCGGCCTCGGCCCACGCGTTGTACATGTGGATGGAGAAGAGGATGTTGCACTGGCCCGACACGAGCTCCGGCCCGTGGCGGGGAATCAGGTTGCCCGGAATGCCCCAGCGGTTCCACTCCTGCCCCGCCACGCCGCCGTCGATGACGATGATGTTCTCCGCGCCCGTGGCCCGGACGGCATCGCGCAGCGTCTTGTGCACGCTCAGGTAGTTCGCCTCCGTCTGGCCCCAGACGGGCTCGTTGATCAGGTTGAACCAGACGTACGTGTTGCCCTTGTACTTGTTGGCCAACGTGACCCAGGCCTGCCGGGTCTGGTTCAGCATCGTCGTATCGATGTTGTTCCCGATCCACACCTTGTCGTGGAATTCGATCATCACGACGATCTTCTTCGAGGTGTAGGCCTGGACGATGCGGTCGATCTTGTCGAAGTTGGGCTTGGACAGCTCACCCGACACGAGCCCCTTCGTGTTGAATTCCGGGTGGGCCAGCTGCGCGCCATTGATGCGGAGGGTGTTCCACCCCCACTTCACGGCCGCATCGACCTGGTTCTCCGTGTCGCGCTGGAAGAAGTCCCACCCGTCGAGGTTGGCGCCCACCGGATAGAACTTGTTCCCACTCGGGTCCACGATGTCCTTGCCGACGATGTAGAAGCGGCCGGTGGGATTGGCGACGGTGGCCTCCCCGGTTCCGAGCACCTCGTCCCCCGTCGCCGCGGGAGCCACTTCACGCTCCGTCTCCAACTCGGGCCCAGCACAGGCCATGAGTCCGAAGGTCAGCAGGCACGCCATCTTCATCGGTCTGAGCGTCATCGATTCTCCAGGGGTTCGGCCGCGAGGGGCCCGGGGATGTGACGAGACCCAGAGCAAATCCGAGGCCCAAAAACGCTCTTCTTTTAAATCAAGAACTTACCGCCTACCGCGCTTCCCGGTTGTTCTCTCTCGAGGACAGGAACTGTTCACTCGACAGGACAGGACCCCTGAGAAGCCCGCACCGCGAGTGTCAGACGGCTGGGATAGAGAACAAGCAAGCAAACGCCGAACTCCCTTCCAGATGAGACTCATGAGAAAACCTTCCCGTCCCCTCGCCGCGCTCCTGACCCTGCTCGTCGTGGGTTGTTCCTCGAGGGACACGGATGGGCCCGATACGGGCTCTCCGACCGATATGCCGACCCAGGGCGCTCCGCCCGGCGACTCCCCGTTGGGCCTCGCTCCTCCCTCCGGGCTCGCGCCGCAGGCACTCGTCGAACTCGACACGGACTGTGACGGCCTGACGGACGCCGAGGAGTGGAGCAATGTCTACGTGGGGGTGAAGCTCACGGACCGGAGCAAGCAGGACACGGACGGCGATGGCCTGCGCGATGGCGTGGAAGTGACCCGGACTTCCACCCTCAACACCCAACCCGAGTGCGCGCTCTCCTTCATCGCGGACGCGGATCCCTCGAGCCGCACCAACCCGACCAACCCAGACACGGACGGGGACGGCATCCTCGACGGCCTGGAGGATCGCAATCGCAACGGCCGGGTGGACCCGGACGAGACGGATCCCGCCAGACAGGACTCGGATGCGGATGGTCTGACGGATGGCGAGGAAGACGCCAACCACAACGGCCTGGTGGACCCGGGCGAGACGAACCCCGCCCAACCCGACACGGACAGCGACGGCCTGTCGGATTTCATCGAACTCAAGACCAGCGGCACGGATCCGCTCAACGCCGACATGGACGGCGACACGTGCCTGGATGGGGCCGAGGACCGCAATGGCAACGGCATCCCGGATCCGGGCGAGACGAACCCGAGGAATGGCGCGGATTGCTCGGCGCCCAGCCCGGACACGGACGGCGACGGCCTCTCGGACGCGTTCGAGCAGGCACATGGCACCGACTGGCGCACCCCTGATTCGGACTGCGACGGCCTGTTGGATGGACCCAACCGGGGCACCTTCCTGGGCGAGGACCCGAACGCCAACGGCGTACTGGACCTGGGAGAGACGAACCCCACCCAGCGTGACACGGATGGAGACGGTCTGCTGGACGGCGTGGAGCGCGGCGTGACCTCCGGCGCGGCTCCTGTCTCGGGTTGTGGCTATGTGGGGGACATCGACCCGTCCACCAAGACGGATCCCACCCGCGCGGACAGCGACGGCGATGGCCTCTCCGATGGCGTCGAGGACTCCAACCGCAACGGCAAGGTGGACCCCGGCGAGCGCAACCCGGGTGATGGCACGGACGGCACCAGCACCTCGCCCGAGGGTCAGGCCTGCGCCCCGCAGAACCAGCGTCAGGTGATCTTCAAGGAAGACAACGGCAGCGACATCCGGCTGGCGCTCCGCCCCTCCTTCCAAGAGGTGAAGCCCATTTCCGTGGGCGGCGCCACCAAGGGATTCATTGGCTACGACAGCACCAACAAGGTGACCTTCATCGCCTACAAGCGTGGCCAGGCGGGCACCTCCACCACGGTGGCGGGCGACGAGCTGTTCGTGCGGAGCCAATTGGCGCCGTCGGTGACGGAGACCACCCAGCTCTTCACCACCTGGGACGGTCATCCCGCCTCGCAGGCCATCTACGAGCAGTCGTCCACCTCTACCCTGGCGGCCTACACCAACGCGGTGGCCAACGTGCTCGTCGGCACGGGGGCGGGGACGCTCGCGGGCGGCACGGAGGTCTCGGGCCCGTTCAAGATCCAGGCGCAATACGTGCACCGCTCCAACTCGAGCGTGCTCGTGGTGCTGGCCATCACCCCCAAGGCGCGCTTCGTGGAACCGGGGCTGTTCGTCATGGGCGACACCGCGGGTGGCACGGCGCTGGCCCAGTTCGGTGACGCGGACGCGGTGCGGTGCGAGACCTTCACCACCACGGGCAGCGGACCCACGGACTTCCTGTTCGTGGTGGATGACAGCGGCTCCATGGCCGCGTCCCAGAGCGCCCTGGGCAATGCGGCCAATGCCGTGGCCGCGCGACTGGGCAACTCCCAGCTCGACTGGCGCATCGCCCTGGTCACCACCTCCTACGGCGCGGCCTACAGCAACAACCGCAACATCTTCCGGGGCTTCACCCGGGACATCAACCAGTTCAAGGCCTGGCTGGATCAGAACGTCGCATGCCCGGACCCCACGCAGGGCTGCTGGATTGGCAACAGTGGCATCGCCGATGAAGTGCACCTGAAGCCGGCGCGCAAGGCCGTCAACGACATGACCGCCGCCACCACGACCGACGTCAACAAGCGGCTGCGTCCCGAGGCCCGCCTGGTCGTCATCTTCCTCACGGACGTGCGCGATCAGTCCACGGACAATGCCGCGCCCGGGTCTGGGGACACGCTTCCGGAGTTCATCAACTACTTCAAGGGCGCCAACCCCACGGGCAAGGCCATCCAGTTGCACGGCATCCTCTGCGATCCCGCCGACAGCACCACCCGGTGCAACAGCCAGGAGGACCACCTCAACCCGGTGCACAAGGACGCCATCCAGGAGCTGGGCGGCATCGTGGGCAGCATCCGCACCGCGACGGGCATCCAGACGGCCATCAACAGCATCCTGGACAACGTGATCGGCTCCGCGGGTTACAAGACGCTCGAGTTGCCCATCGGCGCGTCCGTGCGCGTGGCGCTGGCTCAGGTGCGTGACGCCTCGAAGTGCAACCCGAACGACCTGCCGCGCAGCCGCACGAATGGCTACGACGTGGACGGCCGCAGCCAGGCCCTGTCCTTCTACGGGGCGTGCCGTCCGCCCGAGGCGGGCACCACCCAGGGCGCCATCTCCTACCGCGCCTGGAGCGACGTCACGAGCAACCCGAATGGCAATCCGCCGCCCTGCTCCACCGACGTCTACTACGACCCGGCCGAGCCGGACTTCTGCCTGGGCACCCGCGTGTGCAACCGGCAGACGAATCGGTGCGAGTGACCCGAGGCTCGCGGCGGCGCACCCGGACTGAAACCGGTCGGGTGTGAAAGCAGGGGCCCGGCGGCGAAGTGGCCGCCGGGCCCCCGTCGCGACGGGCGCCTTCAGGGAGCGGGGGGCTGCTGGGCGAAGCGCCGGAAGAAGCTGTCGTCGTTCCAGCGCGGCCGGCTGGGAGCATTGGCCACGCCCTGGGTGAGCTCCTTCATCAGCCGCACGAAGCGGACCGCGGCCTCGAGGTTCACCGGTTGCGACAGGTCATCCGCCGGGCCGTGATAGCGCGCCGAGCGCCACTCCTTCATGAGGCGCTCCTCCCGGGAGCCCTTGCGGTAGCCCACCTTCAGGGCCAGCGCCGGAATCCCCTTGCGGATGAAGCTGTACTGGTCGCTGCGCACGAAGGAGTTCGCCTGGGGATTGGGATCGTCCACCAGGCGCACGCCCAGGCGCGTGGCGCTGGCCTCGAGGGAGGCGGACAAGGACGACTCCTGGGCCCCGTAGGCGAGGAGTTCCTTGAACGGGAGGATGGGCATGAACATGTCCATGTTCAGGTTGGCCACCATCTGGCCCGAGCCCTCGGGCGGGTGCTCGGCGAACCAGCGCGAGCCCAGCAGGCCCTTCTCTTCTCCCGTCACCGCCACGAAGAGCAGGGTGCGGCGGGGCTTGGGGCCCTTGTCGTGCTGGAAGGAGCGGGCCACCTCCAGCAGCGCGGCGACCCCGGAGGCATTGTCCATGGCGCCGTTGTAGATGCGGTCCCCCTTCAGCGGCTCCCCCACGCCCACGTGGTCCAGGTGCGCGGTGAGGACCACGGACTCGGCGGCGAGGGTGGGGTCGCTGCCCGGCAGGCGTCCCACGACGTTGCGGCAGTGCACCCGCGCGCGCTCCAGTGCCACCTCGCTCTGGACGGAGGTGGGCAGGGCGAAGTGCGGCAGGGGCTTGCCCGCGTCCGCCAGGGCCGCCAGTTCCTCGAGGGTGTGGCCACTGCCCGCCAGCAACGTGTGGGCGTGCTCCGGGTTGAAGGTGGCCAACCAGGGCAGGAGCCCGTCCCGCGGCGCGGGCTCGTCCAGCATCATCACGGGCTGCCGCGCCCCCGCCACGATGCGCTCCCAGGGGACTTCCTGGACGCTCGGGTTCGGCAACGCCAGCATGCCCACGGCCCCCGCGCGCAGCAGGGCCGCCGCGCGCTCCGCGCGTGAGCCGTAATGCGCGGCGAGGCCGCTGGACACTCCCTTGGGAATACCGCCGAGCAGGACGACGGCGATCTTCCCCTCGAGGTCCTGTCCGGCCAGGTCATCATGTCCGGCTTCCGGAATGCTCAAGCCGTAGCCCACGAAGACGAGCTCCGCCCGCAGGGGCCCCTCGCGGCTGGAGGCGGCGCCGAGCAGCACCTCCTTGCCAAGTTCCAGGGGCGTCTCCTTTCCCTCCCGCACCAGCGACAGCCGGCTGCGCTCCCACACCAGGCGCTGGGAGATGAAGGGCACGTCCTGGAAGAAGCCCCGCGGCGTGCCGGGCTGGACTCCAGCCTCGATCAGCTTCGCCGCGACGTACTCGGCGGCCCGGAGGTAGCCCGGGCTGCCCGTGTCGCGGCCTTCCATCTCATCACTGGCGAGGGCCTCGACGTGGGACCACCACCGTTGACCTTCGGGGCTCGGGACCTTGGCCCAGCAAAGGGAGGGAAGCAGCAGCAACAAGAGACAGATTCGCATGGGGCGCGAGCCTCTCCGCCCCCCGTCCTTCCGTCCAGGGGATCATCCCGCACGGCGGCTCCAGGCGGGATTCCAACCGGCGCGGCCCTGGCTCATCCAACTGCCAGGCATCCGTCCCCTCGCGACGGGCAGCGAGGTGACTGTCGCGCCGGACGATGGTTATGCTCAACCCCCGTCAGAGCCTCCACGTCCATCTCCAAGCGTCTCCGCCGTTTCGCGGCCGGCCCCACGTGTGCGCCCCGCGCCGACGGCCTTCGTCCCGCGCCATGACCACCCCGTCCTTCACGATAGCCACTCCCGATGAGCGGGCCACGCTCCTCTTCCAGGTCCAATACCTGGACATGCTGCGCTCCATCCTCGACAGCGCCTCCGAGGGCATGGCCGTCGTCGACATGACGGGCCGCCAGCTCTACATGAATGAGCAGGGCCACAAGCTGCTCGGCATCTCGCCCACGGACACCGCCCCGGACGATTGGAGCGCACATTACGGACTCTTCCTCGCGGACACGCGGACGCTGTGCCCCTCCGAGCGGCTCCCGATGAACCGCGCCTTCCTGGGCGAGGAGGCTCCCGTGGAGGAACTCTTCGTGCGCAACCGAGCCATCCCGGAAGGCCGGTACATCCACGTGAGCGCCAAACCCATCCGCGACCGCCAGGAAAGACAACTGGGCGCCGTGCTCTACGTGCGTGACATCCACGAGCAGCGCCACGCCGAGGCCGAGCGGCGCCGCACCGAGGTGCGCTTCCAGCGCATCGTGGAGGCCGCCCAGGAGGGCATGTGGATGGTCGACGGCGAGCGGCGCGTCACCTACGTCAACCGCTTCGCGGCCGAGCTGCTGGGCTACACGCCCGAGGAAATCATCGGCAGGGACCTCTACGAGTTCCTCGGGCAGGAGGAAGTCCGCCGCACCCAGGAGACCATCGAGGTGCAGCGCCAGGGCCAGACCGTCCTCATCAATGACTTCAAGATGTTGCACAAGGATGGAACGCACATCTGGACCATGATCTCCACCTGCCCGCTCAACGACGAGGGCGGCGGCTACGAGGGCTCGCTGGCCATCGTCATCGACATCCGCCAACGGCGCGAGACCGAGCAACAGGTGCACCAGCTCAATGCGCAGTTGGAGCGCCGCATCGCCGAGCGCACCGCCCAGCTCGAGTTCTCCAATCGCGAGCTGGAGGCCTTCGCCTACTCCGTGGCGCATGACCTGCGCACCCCCCTGCGCAGCATCTCCAACTTCACCCTCGCGCTGACGGAGGACTGCGCGGACAAGCTGGATGCCACCGGCCTGGACTACATCCAGCGCATCCGCACCGCCTCGCGGCGCATGGCCGAGCTCATCGACGGCATCCTCTCGCTCTCGCGCGTCAACCGCACCGAGTTCATCGAGACGGACGTGGACCTGTCCGCCCTGGCGCACGCCATCCGCGAGCAGCTCCAGCGCTGGCAGCCCCAGCGCACCGCGCGCTTCCACATCCAGGAGGGGCTCGTGGAGCGGGGGGACGCCCAGTTGCTGGGCGCGATGCTGGAGAACCTGCTGGGCAATGCCTGGAAGTTCTCCCGGGGCCGGGAGGTGGCGGAGATCGAGTTCGGCACCCTCGCGCCCCAGGAGGGCCCGCGCGTCTACTTCGTCCGGGACAACGGAGACGGCTTCGACATGGAGTACCAGAAGAAGCTCTTCGGCGTCTTCCAGCGGCTGCACACCCAACAGGAGTTCGAGGGCAATGGGGTGGGGCTCGCCACCGTGCAGCGCATCATCCAGCGCCACGGAGGGCACGTCTGGGGCGAGGGGCGCGTGGGACAGGGCGCCACCTTCTACTTCACCCTCCACGAGCCCACCGGACAGCGCGCCCCTCTTCCACCCGCCCAGGAATCCCCGAGGACAACCCCCCATGTATGATCCCACCCAACGCATCATCCTGCTCGTCGAGGACAACGCCGACGACGAGCTGATGACCCTGAGGGCCTTCCGCAAGAGCAACATCCACAACCCGGTGGTCGTCGTGCGCGACGGGGCCGAGGCGATCGACTACCTCTTCATCCAGGGCAAGCACGCGAACCGCAATCCGGACATCCGGCCCCAGGTCATCCTGTTGGACTTGCACCTGCCGCGCATCGACGGGCTGGAGGTGCTGCGGCGCATCCGCGCCCACGAGCAGACCCGGACCCTGCCGGTGGTCGTCCTCACCTCCTCCAAGGAGGAGAGGGATCTGGTGGACAGCTATCAGCTCGGGGTCAACAGCTTCGTGCACAAGCCGGTGGACGTCAGCTCCTTCTTCGAGGCGGTGCGGCAGCTCGGCATGTACTGGCTCGTCCTCAACGAGATGCCGCTTCCCCGACGCGGCTCCTGACAAGCCCCACGCGTGCGTGGCCGGCCCGTCAGGCGGGCCGGGAGGAGACGAGCGACGCCACCACCGAGAGCAACCGCGAGGCGTTCACCGGCTTGGCGACGTGCACATCGAAGCCCTCGGCCAGGGCGCGCCAGCGATCCTCGCTCCGGGCGAAGACCGTGAGCGCCACCGCGGGCAGCCGCTCCCCGCCACGCTCCCGGGCGCGCAGCTGGCGAATCAACTCGTAGCCGTCCTCTCCCGCCATGCCGATGTCCGAGATGAGCACGTCGACGCGCGGCGGGCCGAGCAGCAACGCGAGGGCCTCCTGGGCGCTCGCCGCGCACGTCACCTGGGCCCGGCTGCCCTCCAACACCTCGGTGAGCAGGGCCCGGGTATCCGGCGCGTCCTCCACCACGAGGACGCGAACCCCCTCGAGCGAAGGAGCCTCGGCCTCCGGAGACCCGGTACCCCGCACCGGCCGGACCCGAGGGGCGGGAAGCGGTTCTGGCGCGCCCGACGGCGCCAACGGCAGGACGACGCGGAAGGTGGAGCCCCGGCCCGGCCCTTCGCTGTGCGCCGACACGCTGCCCCCATGCATCTCCACCACGTGACGCACGATGGCCAGCCCCAGGCCCAGGCCCCCATGTTTGCGCGTGGTGCTGCTGTCCGCCTGCCGGAAGCGCTCGAAGACGTGGGGAAGGAAGGCCGGCTCTATCCCCTGGCCCGTGTCCTCCACTTCCAGCAAGGCCTCGCCCTCTCCCCGCTCCAGCCGGACCACCACCTGGCCTCCCGAGGACGTGAACTTGATGGCGTTGGTCAACAGGTTCCACACCACCTGCTGCAAGCGCTCGGCATCCACGAGCAGCGGCCCCATGCCGGGGGAGACGCGCAGGTCCAGCCGGATGCCCCGGGCCTCGGCCGCCGGGCGCATCGCATCGAGCGCCACCTCCAGCACCGGCAGGGGCTCCACCGGGCGCACCTCCAGCCGCATCTTCCCCGTGACGATGCGGCTGATGTCCAGCAGGTCCTCGATGAGCTGCGTCTGCGCCCGCGCGTTGCGCTCGATGGTCTCCAGGGCCCGCTG
This sequence comes from Cystobacter fuscus DSM 2262, assembly GCF_000335475.2. Classification (NCBI taxonomy): domain Bacteria; kingdom Pseudomonadati; phylum Myxococcota; class Myxococcia; order Myxococcales; family Archangiaceae; genus Cystobacter; species Cystobacter fuscus. The sequence continues at coordinate 82,261 of NZ_ANAH02000015.1, forward strand.
GCGCTTGTCCTCCGACATCGCGCGCGTGCGCAGCAGTTGGGCCCAGCCGAGGATGGAGGTGAGGGGCGTGCGCAGCTCGTGGGACAGCATGGAGAGGAACTCGTCCTTCGTCCGGCTGGCGGCCTCGGCCTCGTGGCGGGCCAGACGTTCCCGCGCCAGCAGGCGCTCGCGCTCCTGTTCGGCCTTGGCCTTCTCCATCGCCACCGAGGCGATGTGGGCCATGGTCTCGATGAGGTGCAGTTCCTGCTCCGTGGGGGCCCGGGGCTCGTTGTAATACATGGCCAGCGTCCCCAGCACCCGTCCCTCCGAGGAGAGGATGGGGCCGGACCAGCACGCCTGCAGCCGGAAGTCCTTCATCTTGTCCCGATAGGGCGCCCAGTTGGGATGCGTGCTGATGTCCGTCACCACCACCATCCGCTTCGAGTACGCGGCCGCGCCACAGGAGCCCACGGTGGGGCCGATCGCCAACCCCTCGACGACGGCGTTGTAGGCCGGCGGCAGGCTCGCCCCCGCCCCCACGTGGAGGATCCCCTCGTCGTCCACGAGCAGCACCGAGGCCATCATCCCCGGGCTCAACAACTCGATGGCGCGAGTGATGGAGTGCAGCATGTCCGGCAGCGGCGTGCCGCGCGCCACCAGCTCCAGCAACCGGTTCTGCATCGCCAGGCGTGCTTCCACCGGATCACGCTCGTCTGCCTTGCCGCTCGCGGCCTCGGAAAGCGTCTCCGAATTCCGAAGCGGCCCGTCCGGCACACCTGGCGAGGAAGCAGGGTGATGCTCCATGCGAGAACCTCATTCGCGCGAGCTTCGGAGAAAATGACGCGCAGTGGTATTCTACGAACCACACAGGTGGCGTACAGCGAGCCCTCGCCCGCTTGGAGCAGTCCAGGAATCGCGCGGCGGGAGCGAGGGAGGCACGCCGTCGGCAAGCAGCCCTGGAACTCGCTCCCTGCTCGAACAGTCCCGTGCCGACCCTCGGATGGGATTCTCACCCCATGTCTCATACGGGTGACCGACAGGGCGGGCCTCTCGGGAGGCCTGCCCGGCGCCCTCGCGGGAGGGCGCGGGACACGGGTGGCGCACTGGCCCCGTGCGTCATCCCTCCAGCCCTCCCGTGCGTCTCCTCCCAAGGAGGGCCTCGAGCGCATTCACGTGTCCAGACCCTCGGACGTATTCGCGCCTTCGGTCACGCGTCTCGAACCATCTTCAGTTCCAAGTGATAGGGTGGGTGACGGTTGACGACAATGAGTCGAATCACTCTGGTTAAAACCTTTTTGTGAGGGCGGTTGAGCCTTGAGAGCCCCCCCTGAGAAGGACCTGGAGTCACCTGGTGCGCTGATCGAGGAGAGCACGGAGGATCTCTATGAGAACGCACCTTGTGGCTACCTCTCCACGCGCCTGGACGGAACCATCATCAAGGTCAACCAGACATTCCTGAACTGGACGGGTTACTCACGGGAGGAACTCCTCGCGGGCAAGCGGTTCCAAGACGTGCTGGCCATTGGAAGCAAGATCTTCCATGAGACGCATTATGCACCCCTGCTGCGAATGCAGGGGTTCGTCAGCGAGCTCAACCTCGAGTTGGTGCACAAGGATCGCCAGAAGATCCCGGTCCTGATCAACACCCTCCAAAGAAGGGACGCGGCCGGAAATCCTCTCGTGAACCGGACGACCGTCTTCAACATCTCCGAGCGCAAGAAATACGAGCAGGAGCTGTTGCTGGCCCGGAAGAAGGCCGAGCAGGCCACGAAGGCGAAAGCGGACTTCCTGTCGATGATCAGCCACGAGATCCGCACCCCCATGAACGCCATCGTGGGGATCTCGAATCTCCTGCGGGAGACGCGGCTGTCGTCCGAGCAACAGGAGTATGTCCGCATCCTGGGCTTCTCCTCCGAGAACCTCCTCAACCTGCTCAACAACATCCTCGACTTCAGCAAGATCGAGGCGGGCAAGGTAACGCTGGAGGAGCGCGGCTTCGATATCCGCCAGTTGATCCACAACACCGTCTACAGCCTCGGCGTCAAGGCCGAGGAGAAGGGCCTGAAGGTCCAGGTCGACCTCGACGAGCGGGTACCGGCCTGCCTCCGCGGGGACCCGATCAAGATCGGGCAGCTCCTCACCAACCTGTTGAGCAACGCCATCAAGTTCACCGAGAGAGGTGGTGTCACGGTGGCGCTGCGGGTCCAGGAGTTGTTCCCGGATGCCGCGTCCCTCGAGTTCAGGGTCACCGACACGGGAATCGGCATCTCCGAGGATCGCCTGGGGCCCATCTTCGAGGAGTTCACCCAGGCCAGCTACGAGACCAGCATGAAGTACGGAGGGACCGGCCTGGGCCTCGCCATCAACCGGAAGCTGCTGGAGCTGTACGGCAGCAAGATGTCCGTGCAGAGCACGCCGGGAGCGGGGTCATCGTTCTCCTTCAACCTGCGCTTGAAGATCGGGCAGGACGCCGGCCAGCCGGAGGGCCCGAGGGAAGGCGCTCCAGACGAGCAGACCCTCCGGGGTGTCAAGGTCCTGGTCGCGGAAGACAACGAGGTCAATGTCTTCGTGATCGAACGCTTGCTGCGAAGGTGGGGTGTCGAGTTCGAGGTGGTGGCGAATGGACATCGGGCCATGGAGAAGGTCATGGCGAATGCCTACGATCTGGTGTTGATGGATCTCCAGATGCCGGAGCTGGATGGTTACGACGCCACCCGGAAGATTCGAAGTCTTCCCGAGGAGAGATTCCGGAGGCTGCCCATCATCGCGCTGACCGCCTCCTCGCGGATCGGAATGGATGACCGGTTGGAGCACGCGGGCTTCACGGACTTCGTCGGCAAGCCCTTCAAGCTCGAGGAGCTCTTCGCGAAGCTCGCCAGGTACGCCTCCCGGGCCTTGCCCCTCCAGGAGCGCCGCCAGCCCGTGTGGGCACGGGCACAGGAGGTAGCGGACTCAGCCCTCCCCTCGCGGAACTTCAACCTCGAGGGCTTCAGGAAGCTGACCGCGGGGGACCCGGAGGGACTGGTCGAGCTGCTCTCCATCACCCTCACGGGGTGTGAGCACTACAAGCGGGACTTCCAGGACGCGCTCGAAGCGGGCAGCCTGAAGCAGTTCAAGTTCCATACCCACAAAATCAAGATGACCCTGGAGCTGCTTCAGGCCCACGCACTGCGGGCCGCTCTCAAGGAGGGCAAGGCACTCCTCTCCGAGCAGGGGGACAATCCCGCCAGAATCCAGTCCATCGGGCAGGTCATCCAGCGGGAGCTGGATGCCATCATCGATGGCCTGAAGATGGAGCTGGGCAAGGGGTAGTGCCCCGCTTCCAGCGGAAATGCCGACGCCCTCTCCCCTGGCTCGTACGATGGGCGCACGGGCGCGGCGCCCTCTCCGCCCCCCGGCGGGCCTTCTTCCTCGACTTCACCCCCGCCCGCCGATCTCTGGGTGCCCCCCTCGCCTCCCATGCTCTATGCTCCCCTGCCCCATGCGCTTTGACATCGAAGCAAAGGCCTGCCATCAGCCTCGGGAGGAGCGCGACGCCTCGGAAGGTGTGGTCCGGGGAGGAAGTGCGCCGAGGGGGATGAGCTCCATGCGGGCCATGAAGAGGGACCGAGTCAGCCCATGAGCGCGAGCGGCGGGGTCATCCTCATCGAGAACGCGAACCCGTTACGGGCGCAGACCATCCAGGCGATCGAGGCCGCGCGCCATGAATGCGTCGCCGTGGAAGACCTCGCGGAGGCCATGGCCGAAGCCAGGAGGCAACGTCCCCTCATGCTCATGCTGGACTGCTCGTCCTTCATGCCAGCGGAGGAGAGTACCCTCACCCGGTTGCAGGAGCTGCGGCGGATGGTGGGCGCCCCCCTGGTCCTCCTGGCCAACCTGGAGACCCCCACCGAGTTCATCGAGAGCCTCAATCAGATGGGCGCGGATGACTGCCTGCTCAAGCCGCTGCGGCAGCATCAACTCCAGCCCCGCTTCGAGGTGGCCGCCACCGCCACGCCTCGCGTGTCCCCCGCGGCCCTGGGAAGGCTGGGCCCGAAGGTCGTCTCCCTCCTGCATGGGCGGCAGAACTTCGCCTGGCGCACGGGCGAGCTGCTCGAGCAGAGTGGCTACCACGTGCGCTACGGCTCGTTCGAGGACGAGCACGAGCCGCCCCCCGAATCCAACATCGAGCTGCACATCCTGTGCGCCGCGTCGCGCGAGGAGCTGGCCCAGGTGCTGCGGCTACGCCACCCGGAAGAGACCCGGGCGGGGTCGCGCTGGTTCCTCATCTGCCCCGGAGGTCCCGGGGAGCTCGTCACCCACTCCGGCGGGGGACTGGTGGCCGGCTTCGACATGGCCCAGGTCTTTCCGGAGCACGTCGTCCAGAAGGCCAATGCCTGGTTCTCCCGCGTCAGCAATGCCCTCCAGCCCGAGGCACGCGTGCCCTTCTTCTGCCCCGTCGAGTATCGTGAGGCGGGCAACCTCTTTGGCGACTGGAACTCCTGTTACTCGTATGACCTCAGCCCCGGGGGCATCTTCCTGCGCACGCTCGTGCCGGCACGTCCGGGGGCCGCGGTGGAGCTGAAGATCCACCTGACCACCCACCGCACGGAACTGCGGGGCTCGGGGGTGGTGGCCTGGGCCAATACGTATGCCCAGCGCAAGGCCTTCTCCCATCCCGTCGGCATGGGGGTGCAATTTCTCGGGATGAGCCCCAAGGGACTCTCGCTGCTGCGCGAGTTGTGTGGTGTGGATCCCACCGCGCGCGACAAGCCGGAATGAACGGCTCGCTCCGTCTGGAGAACGTGACGATGACACGCAAGAAGATCCTGCTCGTGGATGACTCCAACACCGTGCTGCTCATGCACCGGATGATGCTGAGTGGCGGCGGCTACGAGCTGCTGATCGCCCGCAATGGCGTGGAGGCGGTGGACCTGGCGCTGCGCGAGCGGCCGGATCTCATCTTCATGGACGTCGTGATGCCGCAGATGGACGGCCTGCAGGCCTGCAGGCGCATCCGCGCGAGCCCGGAGATGCACGCCACCCCCATCATCATGGTCACCACCCGCGGAGAGCCGCACAACGTGAAGGCCGGCTTCGAGAGCGGCTGCACCGAATACATCACCAAGCCCTTCGACAAGGGCGATCTGCTCCAGAAGCTGCGCCAGCACCTCGGCGAGTAGCCGTCCCTCTCGTGTCCTCATGAGCCAGGACCCTCCCTCCAAGCCCGCGACCCCCGACCCGGAAGCACTCCAGGGCACCGACGAGCGTCTGGGAGAGCTGCGGGCGGAGAACGCGTCCCTGCGCACCCAGTTGGAGGCCTTGCACCAGGAGCGGGCCCGGCTCGAGGAGCGGCTGTCCGAAGCGGACGCTCGGGTGACGAACCTGGTGGGCCTGTACGCGGCCAGCCACCGGCTGCACGAGACCTTCGAGCGGTGGGCCCTGCTCGACATCCTGCGCGACATCATCAACAACATCGTCGGCTCGGAGGAGCTGGGCATCTTCGAGCTCGATGAGGGCAGCTCGACGCTCGTGCTGGTGCACTCCATGGGCATCGAGCCGGCGGGCTTCCAATCCATCCCCCTGGGCCACGGCATCATCGGCCGGACGGCCCTCACCGGGCAGCTCTTCGTCGCCAGTGAGGGCAAGGGCCCCCCCGCCGCCAGCAACGAGTCGGCGCTCACCGCCTGCGTCCCGTTGCGCATCGGCAGCCGCGTCTGGGGCGTCATCGCCATCTTCGGCATGCTGCCTCACAAGCCCTCGCTGGGTGATTCGGACCTGGAGCTCTTCGCGCTGTTGGAAAAACAAGCGGGTCTGGTACTGGCCGCTTCCGAGATGGAGCCCGATGGACATCGATCGTGACGAGCTGCTGAAGGTCTTCCTCCTCGAGTGCGATGAGGTCTTCGCCCTCATGGAGGAGCAGCTCGTCGGACTGGAACAACAGCCGGATCCCGAGCGGCTGCGGACCATCTTCCGCGCGGCCCATACCCTCAAGGGCAACGCCACGTGCGTGGAGCTGCCCGCCTTCGTGGAGTTCACCCACGAGCTGGAGGACCTGCTCGAGCACCTGCACACCGGGGAGCTCGCCGTATCGCATGAGCTCGTGTCCCTGCTGCTGTCGGCCGTGGATGCGATGCGGGAGCTGCGAGGGCAGCTCGCGATGGGCCAGGTCGAGCTGACGGCCCAGCATCGCGCCCTGATGGCGCTCATGACGCGCTGGGCCCGGAAGGAGCTCACGGCCCCGGCTCCGGCCACCAGCGAGAAGGAAGCCTCGCCTCCCGCCCCGCCCCCTCCCTCCGAGCCGCCCGGGCGCAAGCCCCTGGCCGAGGAGGAGCGGGCGCGCAACCTCCGCGTGGGCATCAACAAGCTGGACCAGATGGTGGATCTCATCGGCGAGCTGTCCATCGCCCAGGGGAAGTTGACCGCCATGCTCGAGGGCGACCGGCCGCGCGAGCAGCTCATCGAGGCGAGCCGCGACGGCGAGCGCCTGCTGCGCGAGTTGCAGGAGCTGGTGATGAACGTGCGCATGGTGCCGCTCGGCCCCACGTTCCGCCAGTACGTGAGGACCGTGAGGGACCTGGCCGCGGCGCGGGGCAAGCACGTCGAGCTCGTCTTCGAGGGCGAGGACGTGGAGATGGACACCGCGCTGGTGGAGAACGTGAGGGATCCGCTGCTGCACATGATCCGCAACGCCATCGACCACGGCATCGAGACCCCGGACATCCGCCGGGCACGGGGCAAGCCGGAGCTCTCCCAGCTCAAGCTGCGCGCCGCCCATGACGCGGGCGGCATCCTGCTCGAGGTCATCGACGACGGGGCGGGCCTGAACAAGGAGCGGATCATCGAGCGCGCCCGCGCGCTGGGGCTCTCGCGGGAGCCCGAGGCGCTGCCAGAAGCGGAGCTCTTCTCGTTCATCTTCGAGCCGGGCTTCTCCACCGCGCGCGAGCTCACCGCCACGTCGGGCCGGGGCGTGGGCATGGACGTGGTGCGCCGCAACGTGGAGGCCCTGCGGGGCAAGGTCACCGTGCGCAGCAGGGAGGGACACGGGGTCACCCTCTCCCTCCGGCTCCCCCTCACGTTCGCCATCATCGACGGGTTCCTGGTGGGCGTCGGCGAGGAGACGTACGTCGTGCCGCTCGAGGCCGTGCACGAGTGCATCGAGCTGCCCGAGGGCGCGCGGGGGCGCAGCGGGGAGCGCGATGGGGTGCTGAACCTGCGGGGCGAGGCCATTCCCTATCTCCGGCTGCGCCACCTCTTCAGCCCCCACACCCCGGCGCCGGCGCGCGAGAGCATGGTCATCGTCCAGCACCCGCAGGGCAAGGTGGGCCTGGTCGTGGACATGCTCCACGGGGAGCGCCAGACGGTCATCAAGCCCCTGGGCTCGCTGTTCAAGGACCTTCCGTGCATCTCGGGCGCGAGCATCCTGGGCAACGGGCGGATCGCGTTGATCCTCGATGACGCCGCGCTCCTGCGAGAGGCCACCCGGGCGAGGCGCTCCGCGGCGTCCTGACCGAAGAGGTGGAGGAAGAGGAAGGGCTCGCTGACGGGGGCCCGGCTGGATCCCCATCTTCCCTGGTGGGACGGCCGGGTGGAGCCAGCCGCCCCTGTTCCCTCAGCGCGCGGAGGAGCGAGCGATGGCACAGCGAATGGATGTTCGGGTGGGCATGGCGGTGAAGAGCAGGGATGGGCACCGGATGGGCAGGGTGATCGGCCTGCTGGAAGACGCCTTCGTCGTGGAGAAGGGCGTGTTGTATGCCCGGGACTATCGGGTCCCCTTCTCCGCCGTGGAGCGGCTCGAGGACGAGGACATCCACCTCGTCCTGGACAAGGAGCAGATGCACAAGGCGAGCCTGGGCGAGGTGCTGGATGCGTCGATCGGCAACGGGTTGACCCTCGGACCCCAGGCGTTGAGCGAGGCCCGCATGGACATCACCAGGTTCCAGGACCACGACGCGTCCGACGCACGCCCCGAGGGAGAGAAGGACGAGGAGGCGGCACACCATCCGTAGGCCCCCCGTACGCCACCTCCAGCCGGGAGCCGGACGGTAGGGCCACCAGCATGCCTGGCACGGACCCGGAGTCCTATCCGCCGGGCCTCGGGTGGCGCGTGCGTGGAGTGGCGCGTAACCTCCAGGGGCCGCGACTCCTGACGCATGAGGTCGGCGGACGAGGGTGCGACTTGGCTCCTGTGTTGCGGGTGCTCGTGGTGGATGACTCGGCGGTGGTGCGCCAGGGCATGCTGATGCTGCTCAAGCACGTGCCGGACATGGTGGCCGAGGTGGCGTCGGATCCCCTCATCGCCCGGCAGAAGATGACGGGCCACCGGCCGGACGTGATCCTGTTGGATCTGGAGATGCCGCGCATGGACGGGCTGACGTTCCTGCGCGAGCTGATGCGGGAGGACGCACCGGTGCCGGTGGTGGTGTGCTCGGGGCTGGCGGGACCGGGCACGGAGCTGGCGGTGCGCGCGCTGGAGGAGGGCGCGGTGGAGATCATCTCCAAGCCTCCGCTGGGCGTGGGGGAGTTCCTGCGCGAGTCCCGGATGCGGTTCGTGCAGTCCCTGCGTGACGCGGCGAAGGCACGTCCCCGGCCGGAGCGCTACATGCCCCCGGCACGGATGGAGCCGGAGCCCGCGGAGCGGCCCGTGGCCTCCCTGCTCACGGTGACGACGGACAAGGTGGTGGCGGTGGGGGCCTCCACGGGGGGCACGGATGCGCTGCGGCAACTGCTGCGACCCATGCCTCCGGACTGCCCGGGGATCGTCATCGTGCAGCACATGCCGGAGCAGTTCACGTTGGCCTTCGCCCGGCGGCTCAACGAGCTGTGCCGCATCGAGGTGAAGGAGGCGGAGCAGGGGGATCGGGTGCTGCAGGGCCGGGCGCTCATCGCGCCGGGCAACCGGCACCTGCGGGTGCGGCGCACCGGGGGCCACTACCAGGTGGAGGTATTGGACGGGAAGCGGGTGTCGGGACACAAGCCGAGCGTGGACGTGCTGTTCCACTCGGTGGCGCACGCGGCGGGGGCGAACGCGGTGGGCGTGCTGCTCACGGGGATGGGCGAGGACGGAGCGGATGGGCTGCTGACGATGAAGCAGGCCGGCGCGGCGACGATTGCCCAGGACGAGGCGAGCAGCGTGGTGTTCGGCATGCCGCGCGCGGCCATCGAGCGGGGCGCGGTGGATCAGGTGCTCCCGCTCACCGCCATCAGCGAGGCCATCCGGCGCCGGGCCCGCCAGGGCTGAGCGGGTGCCGTTTCAGCTCGACGTGGGCACGCGGACGACGAAGGTGTAGTCCACGTCGATCGGCTTGCCCTGCGTGGTGGCGGGAGTGACGCGCCAGGTGGACAGGGACTCGAGCAGCTCCTGATTCATGTAGGGCAGGCCATTGAGCAGCCGGCAATTCGTCACCCGGCCCTCGCGGGTCACCACGCAGCGCACCAGCGCGGTGCCACGCACGTGCTCGGCCTGGGCCTCCGGGGTGAGCCGGGGCTCCCGTCCGCTCACCCGCTGGGGCCGCGTCATCACCGAGGGATCGAAGGCCACGGGCTCGCCCGACTCGAGCGACATGCCGTCTGACTGGGGCCGCCTCGGCTCGGACGCCCTCGCCGCCATGGAGGTCCTCGTCGCCGCCTTCGCCTCGGGCACGGGCCGGGCCGCGCGCTTCGAGGCCTTGGGGCGTTCGGCCTTCACCACGGGCTCCGGGGCTGGCGGAGGCTCGGGCGCCGGAGCCGGCTCGGCGATGGGCTCGGGCGCGGGGGTCGCCGCGACCGTCGCCCGAGAGGCCGTGGCGCACCCGGTCCCCCCCAGGGAGACCACCGCGGCCAGCAGGCACAAGAGGGCAAGTCGAGACTTCACGGACAAGACGGAGCCAATCATGGTGTAATTTTACACCAAAAAGGCCCCATGTGCTCACCCTTCCATGGGCCGGAGGGTGCCGGCGCTCTGGCGCTCGAAGCGCCACAGGAGCGCGAGGCCCACGAAGGTGAGACCCGCGCACAAGCCCCACCAGATGCCCACCACGCCCAGCTTCAGTCCGAAGCCGAGCACCAGCGCCACGGGCAGGCCCACCGCGTAGTGCCCCACCACGTTGGCCAGGAAGGTGAAGCGCGTCTCGCCCGCGCCGCGCAGCACGCCCGCGCCCACGCCCTGCACGCCGTCGGACAACTGGAAGACGGCGCACACCATCAGCAGGGGCACCACCAGGGGCCGCACCTCGGGGGGCGTGCCCATGAGGTCCGCCAGTTGCGGAGCGAAGAGGGCGTAGCCCAGTCCGGCGAGCGCCATGAAGGCCGCGCCCGAGGCGAACGCCATCATCCCGCTGCGCCGGGCGCGCGGCGTGTCCCGCGCCCCCACCGCCCAGCCCACGCGCACGCTGCCCGCGTTGCCGATGCCCAGCGCCATGGCGAAGGAGAGGCTGCCGTAGGAGATGGCGATCTGATGCGCGCTCATGCTCTCCGGGCTCACCCAGCGCGCGAGCACTCCCGCCAGGGAGAAGACGCCCACCTCCGCCGCGAGGTGCAGGCCGATGGGCACGCCCACACGCAACGCCTGGAGGATGTCCGCGCGCACCGGACGCACCCAGCCCGGTCCCGCCGCGCCCGGCGTCATCCGCACCGCCCACGCGACGATGGCCCACTGCACGAGCGTCGCCAGCAGCGTGGCGAGCGCCGAGCCCTTCACGCCCAGGGCGGGCATCGCGCGCAGGGGCCCGAGGAAGGAGGGCAGCCCCTCGCCGCCGAAGACGAACAGGACGTTGGCCGCGAGGTTGAACACGTTGGCCACCACGGTGGACACCACCAGGACGTGGGGCCGCCCCACCCCCTGGAGGTAGGCCCGGGCGGTGATGAAGAGCAGCACCAGCGGCAGGCTGGGCGCGCGCCAGGTGAGGTAGTCCTGGACCTCGGGCAGCTCCGGGAAGCTCACGCCCACGAGCGGCAGCAGCCGGGGCCCCACCACCAGGGGCACCGCCAGCACCGTCCCGACGATCAGCGCCAGGTAGCTGCCCTGCCAGAAGAGCACCCGCGCGCGGGAGAAGTTGCGCGCGCCGATGGCCTGGGACACCAGCGGATCCAACCCCATCATCAGCCCCATGGCGAAGCTGCTCAGGGCGAAGAAGATGGAGGAGGACAGTCCCACCGCCGCCAGCGCCTGGGTCCCCGCGCGGCTCACCACCGCCGTGTCCACGAAGCCCATGAGGTGCTGGCCCGCCTGGGCGATGGCGATGGGCAGGGCGAGCTTCCAGAGTTGCTGGAGTTCCTCGCGGCGGCTGGGAAGGGGTTCGGACGTCATGGCAGCGGGGCCCTTATCACGGCCCGGCGTGCCCGGCGCGCGCGCCCCTTCCCCAACGCCATGCGTCAGTACACGACGGTGGGCTGGAAACGCGCCGTGGCCAGCGGCGTGGAGAGCTGGTTCACGTGGGACACGCGCACACCGGCGTCCGAGATGGCGTACACGTAGTCATCCGCCATCACGCTGCGGCGCACGTAGGGCTGGTACCAGTAGTTCCACCGGTTGGTGTCGTGGGTGCGGTACACGTCGCTCATGGAGAGCGAGCCCAGGGGAGTGAAGCCCGTGGCCCTATCCACGCGGAAGACGCGCAGGTCGCTCACGAAGTAGTCCCAGTAATAGCCCGAGTACGACGGGACCCAGTCGGTGAAGGGAATGGCCAGCAGACCCTTGGCCGCGAAGAAGTTGAAGGCCTTGTGATCATAGAGCGCCTCGCTCCCGCTGTTGGGCGAGCCCACCAGTTGAGTGAAGGCCTCGCGGGGGTGGGCGAGGTCGGACACGTCGAAGAGCGACAGCTTGAGTGAGCGCGAGCGCCAGTCGCCATTCTCCGCCACCTGCACGCCCAGGGTCAGCAGGTGCGTGTCGCCCAGCGGGTGGATGTACGTGGAGAAGCCCGGCACCTTGAGCTCGCCCACCTTGCGCGGGTGCGCCGGGTCCGAGAGATCGAAGGTGAAGAGCGGATCCACCTGGCGGAACGTCACCACGTAGCCCTTGTTGCCCAGGAAGCGCGCGCTGTAGATGCGCTCGCCCTTGGCGAGGTCCTCGCTGCGCCCCAGCGGCTTGAGCCGGTTGCCGTCCTGGCGCAGGGTGGAGACGCGGTTGGTCGTCTCGATGCGGCCCCAGGGGTTGCCGGCCTCCGCCACCCGCCAGGAGATGGTGGTGGCCGCGCGCAGCACGCCCTCGTGCTCATCCAGGCTGAACTGGTCCAGCAGGTGGCCCTCCAGGGTGCCGCTGGCCACGTAGCGGGCGTGCCCCGACTGCTCCAGGTCGAGCTTGTGGACGTAGGTGTAGTCCCGCTGCCCCGACTCCCACCACCACCACCAGTGCCGCGCGGTGAGGTAGAGCGCGCCGCCATTGGCGTAGAGGATGTCTGGCTGGGCCACCAGGGTGGTGCGTCCGGGCGCCTGCGTCACCGCCGCGTCCAGGTCGAGCGAGGCCACGGTGACGTAGCCGAGCTGCGTGGGCGCGTTCGTCCTGTGGAAGTCGCGGCAGTCCTGGGCCACCGGCACCCGGGTGCCATCCGGCTGCTTGAAGTACCCGTCCCGCCGCCAGTCCGACAGGGAGCGCGCGCGGATGAGCTGCTCGTTGGTGTTCTTGAGCGCGTCGATCTCCCGCTCCAGCCGCGGCGTGTCATTCCAGAGCCCTGGATCGTAGTCGGGGTACCAGCGCATCCCGGCGGGCCAGGCGAAGGACTCGTTCAACACCAGGCGCACCGAGCCGCCCGACAGCCGCGCGTCATGGTAGCCACCCGGCAGATACAACTCGCCCGTCACCTGGGGCGCGGAGAGCTGGGACACGTCCACCGTGGTGACCTTGGTGGAGGCGAGCCCACCGGCCACGCAGAGCGACAGGTAGTTGCACCCGATCGGCGCGCCACTCGAGCCACTCGAGCCCCCGGCCTCCGACGGGTTCGTATACACCTCGGAGAAGACGACCACCTTGTCGCCGTGCAGGAACATCTGCCGGGGCCAGCCCTCGATGGAGAGCGAGGACTCGGTGCGCAACGACTCGGCGGGCCAGGAGCGGTGGACATGGAGCTTCTGTCCGGAGAGGACGAAGAGGCGCGTGCCGTCGTTCTTCACGAAGTCCGCCTCGTCCACGCCGGCCACCTGGTTGTTGGTGCCCGTGTAGCTGCCCGGCGAGGTCGGCGAGCCCGGAGGGGCGCCCGAGCCCGAGCCCGCGTTCGGGGCGTTGGGAGACGCCACGTCATCCATGGGCACGCCGCCCCCCCGGCCCTGCCAGTAGGAGGGCTTGGAGCGCTCCAGCGAGGCGCGCATGTCGAGCACCGCGGCGTCCTCGATATAGGACTCGAGCTTCTCACAGCTCTCGAAGGACTCCAGCTTCGCCGACATCTGCACGGGCTGGTTCTCCGGGATGTCTCGTGAATCAGAGCACCCCACGAGGCCCACCAGCGCGAATACCACCCCAGCTTGTTTGTTTGAATGCATGACCCTGACTCCTCGCAACGTGTCTTCCGGCCGGGGCGCGTATTGCCACGCGTGTGCCAGCGGGGAGCGCGCGCCGGGTGTCTGGGATTCCAAGGGGTTGGCGCGGCGCACGCGGAGGCGGGGCCCTCGGAAAACCGAGACCCGGAGGAAGGGGTGGGCCAGAAAACCGCCAGCGAGCGCGCCGCCGCCTAGCGTCCCGCGAGGAGTTGGGTGAGCTGACGGGCCACCTGGGCGCACTGCTCGGCGTTCTGCGCCTGGAGGGCGGCGTGCCCCGACTCCAGGAGCGAGCGCACGTTGGCCACCGCCGCCTGGGCCTCCTCGCTGGGGTTGTCCTCGGCGGTGTGCTGCAGGAGCCGGGCGAGCTTCTCCCCCCGCTCCAGGAGCTTGCGGAACTTGTCCTCGGACTTGCGCGCGTCCTGCTGGGCCTGCTTCTGCGCGTACGCGGCCTGCTCCTTGCCGAGCCGATCGGCCTCCTTGGCCGGCAGGTGGGGACGTGCCTCCATACGCACCTCCTCGCTCAGGCCCGATTGCAGATCCACGGCGCGCACCGCGAGCAGCCCCTCGTTGGACAGCTCGAAGGTGACCTCCAGGGACGTGTCCGCGCGCGAGCCCGCCTGGAGGTTGCGCAGCACGACCTCGCCGAGCTTGCGGTTCTCGTCCTGCAGGTCGCTCTCCCCCTGGTACACGGGGATGCGCGCCTCGGTCTGTCCATGGCGGCCGGGGTGGAAGATCTCCTTGGCCACCACGGGCACCGCGCGGTTGCGGGGGATGAGGCGCCGCACCTTGCCGCCCAGCACCCCCACGCCCAGTGAGTTGCTCACCACGTCGAGCAGCAGCGCCGCGCCGGACTGACGCGCCAGCTCGTCGGCCTGGATGGCCGCGCCGAGCGCCACCGCCTCGTCGGGGTTGACCTCGGTGGAGGGGGGCTTGCCGAAGAAGTCCGTCACGAGCTGGCGGATGAGGGGCACGCGCGTCATGCCGCCCACCAGCAGCACCGTGTCCACCGCCGAGGGCTCCAGGCCCGCGTCCCTCATCACCGAGCGGCACACCGCCAGACAGCGCTCGGAGAGCGACTCGCACAGCTGGTTGAAGTAGGAGCGCGTGAGCACGGTCTCCAACCCCGTCAGCTTGCGCGCCGACTGCGACTGGTCCCCCAGGCCCGCCAGCGAGATGAGCGTCTCCTCGTACTCGGACAGTTCGCGCTTGGCCTGTTCGGCGGCCACCTTCAGCTTGTGCTGGGACACCACGTCGCGCTGCACGCTCTCGCGCAGCGGCTCGTCGATCTGCGACAGCAACCAGTCGACGATCTTCAGGTCGAAGTCCTCGCCGCCCAGCGCCGCGTCGCCCCCGGTGGCCTTGACCTCGTAGACGCCGTCGGTGACCTCCAGCACGGTCACGTCGAAGGTGCCGCCGCCCAGGTCGAAGACGAGCGCGTGGCCCTGGAAGCCCCGCGACAGGCCATAGGCGAGCGCCGCGGCGGTGGGCTCGTTGATGAGGCGCAGCACGTCCAGCCCGGCGATGGCGGCGGCCTCGCGCGTGGCCTGCCGCTGCCCGTCGTCGAAGTTGGCCGGAACGGTGATGACACACCGGCGCGTCTCACGTCCGAAGTAGGCCTCGGCGTCCAGCTTCAGCTCGCCGAGGATCATCGCCGACACCTGGGTGACGGGCACGGTGCGCCCGGCCACCTTCACGCGCACGTCCCCGGTGGTGCCGCCCAGGATGGGATAGGGCACCACCGAGCGCGCCGCCTGGACGAGCTCCGGGGTGAAGCGCCTCCCGATGAAGCGCTTGGTGGCCCACACCACGCAGTCCGGGTGCTCCGAGGCGAGCGCCTGGGCGGGAGCGCCCACCACGCGCTCGGTCGTGTTCGGGGTGAAGCCCACGACGGAAGGCGTCAGGCGCCCTCCGACGCGCGAGGGAATGACACGGGGCCGCCCCTCCTCCACGGTGGCCACCACGCTGTTGGTGGTGCCCAGGTCGATGCCGATGATGGGGTCACGCATGGAGGGAAACCAGGGTCCGGAGGGCAATTCCGTACGGTCATGATACGCCGGGAAAGCCGGACACTGGCGCGCCTCTTTCAGCGCTTCACCCCGCGTGCGGCCGGGGGCGCAGGAGAACTAATGGCTCGCTCCGGACGGTGGATGTGCGAGGCATTGCCCAGAAAGGAGGGGCGTGCTAAGCGCGCCGCGCCATGGTGAACGTGTCTATTGCCCGCCGCTACGCCCGTGCCCTCCTCGACGTCGCCACCGAGACGGGGCGCGCCGACGCCGTGTCCGAGCAGGTCTCGACCTTCGCCAGACTGGTGGCCGACAACCGGGAGCTGGCCGACATCCTCCTCAATCCGGCCTACAGCCGCGAGCAGCGGCTGAACGTGGTCGAGGCCCTCATCAAGGCCTCCGGCACCGTGGAGCCGGCGCTGGTCAACACCCTGCGCCTGCTGGTGGACCGCAACCGGCTCGGCTACCTGCCGGACATCGCCCGGCTCTACCGTGACATGGCCGATGCCCAGGCGGGCCGCCTGCGGGGCCACGTCACCAGCGCCATCCCCCTGTCCAAGGACACCCTCCAGAAGCTCTCGGGCACCCTGCAGACCCTCACCCAGCGCAACGTGGTGCTCGAGTCCCGGGTGGACCCCAGCGTGCTCGGTGGAGTCGCCGCCCAGGTGGGCAGCATCCTCTATGACGGCACCCTGCGCACCCAGCTCGAGCAGATGCGCCGCGAGCTGAAGCAGCGCTGAGCACCCTCCTGGGGAAGTCGCGTTGTCCGCTCGCGCGCATTTCCCAGCAAGCCCGGTATTCCCAGCGCCTCCGGGAACGGCTATGGTGGGGTCACGGGCCCGGCCCGTGACCCTTCCGATCATGGCGCAGCCCGTCCTCCACCGCTCTCACGCCGGCTCACAGGCGCCCTCCCTGGCCGAGGAGGCCTTGCCGTGTCTGGGGGCGTTGCTCCAGTCCACGGGACTGGGTCTGGCCTTCCTGGACCGGGACTCCCGCTTCCACTTCGTCAACACCGCCCTCATCACCCTGAGTGGGTTGCCCGGCACCTCGTACGAGGGCCGCACGGTGGCGGAGGCGTGGCCGGGGCTGGCGCCGGTGCTGATGCCGCTGCTCCAGCGCGCGCTCGCGGGCGAGTCCATCCAGGGCGCGCAGGTGTCCGGCACGTTCGGTGGCACCGCGGGCATCTGCCGCCACTTCCGGCTCTGCCTGTTTCCCTCCTCCCAGGGGACGTCGCGCTCGGGCGTGAGCCTGATGGTGGAGGACGACACGGCGCGGGTGAACCGGGAGGTCGCCCTGCGCGAGAGCGAGGAGCGCCTGCGCAACCTCGTCGCCGTCTCCTGTGATGGCTTCTGCCTGCACGAGAACGGCATCATCCTGGAGACGAGCCCGGCCCTGGCCCATCTGCTGGGCACCACGCCCGAGGACATGGTGGGCCAGTCGCTCATGCGGTGGATCGCCCCCGAGTCGCGCGAGACCGTGCAGCGCGCCATGACGCGGCGGGTGGAGGCGCCCTACGAGGCGACGGGCATGCGCGCCGACGGCAAGCGGCTGTTCCTGGAGCTGCTGGCCCGGCAGGTGGAGCATGGCAGCCGCTCGGTGCGCATGGCGGCCGTCTGGGACATCAGCGCGCGCAAGGCAACCGAGGAGGCCGCGGCCCGCGCCGACACCTTCCGCGAGCAGTTGCTGGGTGTGGTGGGGCATGATCTGCGCACCCCGCTGCATGCCATCCAGCTGAGCGTGGGGGCCCTGCAGCGTGGGGGCGAGCTGAACGAGAACCAGGCCCGGCAGGTGACGCACGTGGCCACCGCCACCCGGCGCATGGAGCGGATGATCCACGAGTTGCTGGATTACACCCGCGCTCGGCTGGCCGGGGGCATCCCCGTGCGCCCCACGTCCTTCGCCCTGGACAAGCTGCTGGAGCGGGTGGTGGAGCAGTTCCAGGTGTCGCACCCCACCCGCCTCATCGTCTCCAAGACGGAAGGCGACCTGGTGGGCACCTGGGACGAGTCCCGGCTCGGCCAGCTGCTGGACAACCTGATGGGCAACGCCCTGCAGCACAGCCCCGAGGACACCCCGGTGGAGGTGCGCCTGGAGGGCAAGGCGGAGGGCATCAACCTCTCGGTGCGCAACGAGGGGGCGCCCGTGCCCCTGGAGGAGCGCGCCACCCTCTTCGAGCCCTTCAAGCGGGGCAAGCGCGCCAATGGCGACGGGCTGGGCCTGGGCCTCTACATCGTCCGGCAGATCGCCTCGGCACACGGGGGCCGCATCTCGGTGGAGTCCGGAACGGGCCTCGGCACGCGCTTCGTCGTCTGGCTCCCGCGCCACGCTCCCGGCTGCTGAACCCCCTTCAGCGGCGAGTCCGTGGCTTAAGGGCCCGATGATCCCCTGTTTCCCAGAGCCCCCATGCGCGTTGCGGTGGGCCGGGAACGCGTGTTAAGGGCCCCCCCCACGACGACTTTCAGGTAGCCCCCCTCCGGCGGCCCCTCGCACGTGCCGCCCCGTGCCAAGGACTCAGAGATGGAAATCCGCGCCGACGAGATCAGCAGAATCATCCGGGAGCAGATCAAGGACTATGGCAAGAAGGTCACCGTCTCCGAGACCGGAACGGTGCTGTCGGTGGGCGACGGTATCGCCCGCATCTACGGCCTGGAGGGCGTGCTCTCGGGCGAGCTGGTGGAGTTCGCCAACGGGGTGAAGGGCCTGGTGCTCAACCTCGAGGAGGACAACGTCGGTGTCGCCATCATGGGCGACTTCAAGGACATCCGCGAGGGCGACACGGTCAAGCGCACCGCGCAGATCGCCTCGGTGCCCGTGGGCAAGGGCCTGCTGGGCCGCGTGGTGAACGCGCTCGGCGAGCCGGTGGACGGCAAGGGCCCCATCGTGTCCACCGAGACGCGCAAGCTGGAGGTGAAGGCCCCCGGCATCGTCAAGCGCAAGAGCGTGCACGAGCCCCTGCAGACGGGCATCAAGGCCCTGGACGCCCTGGTGCCGATCGGCCGCGGCCAGCGCGAGCTCATCATCGGTGACCGCCAGACGGGCAAGACGGCCGTCGCCATCGACGCCATCATCAACCAGAAGGGCCTCAACGTCTTCTGCGTGTACGTGGCCATTGGCCAGAAGCAGTCCACCGTGGCCCAGGTGGTGGAGAAGCTCACCCGCGCGGGCGCCATGGAGTACACCGTGGTGGTGACGGCCAACGCCTCCGACCCGGCCCCCATGCAGTTCTTCGCCCCGTACGCGGGCGTGGCCATCGGCGAGTACTTCCGCGACAACAAGATGCACTCGCTCATCGTGTACGACGACCTGTCCAAGCAGGCCGTGGCGTACCGCCAGCTCTCGCTGCTGCTGCGCCGTCCGCCGGGACGCGAGGCCTACCCGGGCGACGTGTTCTTCATCCACAGCCGCCTGCTCGAGCGCGCCGCCAAGCTGTCGGACGCCGAGGGCGCGGGCTCCCTCACCGCCCTGCCCATCATCGAGACGCAGGCCGGTGACGTGTCCGCCTACATCCCGACGAACGTCATCTCCATCACCGACGGGCAGATCTTCCTCGAGACGGACCTGTTCTTCGCCGGTGTGCGCCCCGCCATCAACGTGGGTCTCTCCGTGTCGCGCGTGGGCAGCGCCGCGCAGATCAAGGCCATGAAGCAGGTGGCCGGCACGCTCAAGCTGGACCTGGCCCAGTACCGCGAGCTGGCGGCCTTCGCCCAGTTCGGCTCGGACCTCGACAAGGCCACCCAGGACACGCTGGCGCGCGGCGCCCGCCTCGTGGAGGTGCTCAAGCAGGGCCAGTACGAGCCCATGCCCGTCGAGAAGCAGGTCATGCAGCTCTACGCCGCCATCAACCGCGAGGACCCGAGCAAGCGCGGGTGGATCCGCCAGGTGCCCGTGGCCGACGTGGTGCGCTGGATGAAGGAGTTCCTCGAGTTCACCGACAGCCGCCACCCGCAGGTCGCCAAGGACATCCTCGCCAAGCGCGAGCTGACGGCCGACATCAAGACCGCGCTGAACAAGGCCATCACCGAGTTCAACGAGCTGTTCCAGGCCACCCCGGGCGCCAAGGTCTGACCCAGGCCCCACCCCGGTGAAGTCCCGCCCGGCCCCGCGCTCCCTCCTGGGAACGCGGGGCTCGGCGTTTCAGGGGCCCCTCTTCAGGCGATGACCTTGCCCGCCACCGCGAGCGCCTGATCCAGGTAGCCGGCGAGCTCGCCCAGCCGGGCCACCACCTGGGTGGCCTGCTTCACGTCCTGGGCGGCGCGGGCGAGCTCCTGGTTGGTGTCACGCAGCGAGGCGCTGGCCTTCTGGAACTCGGCCGAGGCCGCGTCGAAGCGCGCGCCGAGCAGCCGCATCAACAACTCGCGCAGGCGCTTGCCGTGGGCGAGGTACTCGGCGCGCGTCGCGGGCGGCACGGCGCCACTCATGGACAGATCGAAGCAGCGCTCGACGAGCTGGGTCAGCGTCTGGGTATCGAAGAACATGGCTCACTCCCGGGGCGACGCGTGGATGGCCTGGACGGCGGCGGCGGCGATGCGCACCCGGCCCTGGAAGGCCTGCATCGCGCCGGACAGCTCCTCGAACGACGTCAGCTCGCGCCCGGAGCGGGCGAAGCGCAACAGGGCCTCGTGCGCGTCGCGCAGCGCCCGCGCCAGCTCCACCGGGTGCGCCACCACCAGGGCCTCGTACACGGTGGAGGCCTCGCGGATGTCCTCGAGCACCGCCCGGCGCTCGGCCAGCGAGAGCTTGTCGCGCTGGAGGTTGTAGTACATCACCCGCGAGGACAGGGCCTGCTTGGCCCCCGTGAGGCGCTGGGGCCCGAGCACCTCCACCAGATCCGTCTCGAGCAGCTCCAACAGCGCCCCCACCACCGGCGCCCCCTGCTCCAGGCCCTTCTGGAGCGCCTGGGCCTGCTGGTGCTCCAGGTAGAGCGAGGCGACCACGCCCACCAGCGCGGTGACCGGGGCCACGTAGCGGCTGGCGGTGGCGTCCCCCCGGCCCGCCAGCGTCTCCATCCGCGCGCCCAACGAGCCCAACTGCTTGCCCAACGCCTGCGCGCCCTCGGGCAGCTTGCCCGCGTCCTCGGCGCCCGCCAGCGTCGCCAGCCGCTCGGCGTACACCCCCAACAGGGCGATGGCGTCCATGCGCGCCTGGATGGACTCGGGCGAGAAGAGCTTGCCCACCAGGGGCGTGGGCTGGCCGGCCGCGTCGGTGGCGAGCACCTCCAGGCCCGTGTCGTACAGGCGCTCGTCGAGGTAGAGGTCGCGCTCGAACCGGTTGAGCTCCGCGTAGTACGTGCCCAGGGCGGTGCTCGCCGCGGTGTTGCCCTCCTGGAAGAGGGCCACGGGCTCGCGGAAGCTGCCCGGCGTCTTGCAGCCCGGCCCCAACACCAGCGCCAGCGCCAGCACCCCCCCCGGCAACGCCCGGGTCCTGCCTCGCATGCGATTCATCGGCTCCCCCTGGAGACGGTGTGGCGGATGTCTCCGGCCCACCAGCCTAGCGCGATGGAATGACTTCAGCCCACCACGCGCGGGAGGATGGCGCGCAGGCTGGGATCCATGCCGCCCCTGTCCCCGAGCGCGAGGATGGCCCGGCGCTCGTACTCCAACGCGTTGTGGCGCGTCACGAACTGCACCTGGGCGCCCAGGGCCGCGGGCATCGCCAGGTCCAACTCGAAGATGTCGCCCGCCACCAGCGTCGTCTCCGGGGTGGTGCCCGTGTCGCGCCAGATGCGGCGCAGCGCCTCATAATAGTGGCCCCGGCGCAGGTGGATGGGCCGCTTCAGCGCCCCCTCCACCCGCGTCGTCTCGGGTAGGGCGTCAAAGCGCGCGTCCGGCTCCGCGGGCGGCTCGACGAGGAACTTGCGCGCATCCCCCGACACCCGCAGGCGCTCGCGGCCCCGGGGCGCCAGCTTCGTGAGCTTGGCCTCCACCGTGTCCGTGTGCGCGTTGGTCACCACGTGCACCGGCAGCCCCGTGTCCAGCAGCGCCTCCAGCACCTCCTTGGCCTCGGGCTTGAAGGCCACCCCCGCCAGCACGTAGGCCTCGCGGTAGAGCACGTTGAGCAGCTCCCCCCGCTCGGCCTGGTCCGGCAGCACCCCCAGCCGGTCACACAGCCGCCGCGCCACGAAGTTGCTCAGCAGGTAGGGGTCCGCGATGGCCGGCGCCACCACGCGCCCCGCCACCTCCCAGCCGGGCTCCTCGGAGCTGTGCAGCACCCGCGCCTCCTCCTCCGCCCACCCCGCCTCCTCCACGTCCCGGCCAAGCAGCTCCGACATGCGCCGACGGAAGTGCTCGACGTAGGGGGCCCCCTCGGCCACCACGTCCGTGAACGTCCCATCGAAGTCCAACACCACGCACCGGATCGCCATCGTCGCCATGCCCTCGCAGTCGAGCCGGGCAGTGTGCAACAGGAGCCCTTCCCTTTGGAATGCACCCCGGGCATGGGCATGTCAGACCCCCCCTGTACATCCGTGGGCGTTGGCGCGCGACACGCCAGCTGCCCCGTGAGCCCCCTGGGAGGAGCTCCGGTGCACCTCGAAGTACCGCTGCACGTCCGCCCGCTCCTGCCCGGGAGCGGTGTGGTGGAGGCGGCGCGTCCGAACCCCTCCACGGACGCGCCGCCTTTATTTTCGACGCACCGCACCATCCAGGCCGCCCCGCCCATCCACTGGGTGACACGGCTGGATTCTTCTCCTTGAGACCTACCCGCGCCCTCTGAATACAGTCGGCACTCCAACCTTCTCCCGGAAGGAACCCATGGAGCTGACGGCGGATGACGAGGTGGTGCCCCGAAGCACCCGGCGGCCCAGGTGGCTGCTCATGGGAACACTGGCGGTGTTGGGGCTGGGCGGCTGGATGGCCACCCGGTCCATCACCTCGCTGGTGGAGCGCACGGAGCAGCTGGAGCGCGAGGCGGCCGAGTCCGAGGCCCGGGTGGCGGAGTTGCAGGTGCTGCGCGACAGCATGGCCCGGAGGTTGCGCGTGCTGGAGCAGCAGCAGCGCGCGGAGGCCGCGCACCGGGTGGCCTCGGCGCGGCGGCAGGGCGAGGCGGGCGTGAAGCTCGCGCGGCGCGAGGCGGCACGCGGGGAACTGGAGTCTTTATTACAGCCCGAAAGGGAACGCGGCGCCGCCTTCCTGGAGGAGTCCGAGGGCCAGCTCCGGGTGGAGTTGGCGGATCCCCTGCTCTTCGCCCCGCGCGACACGGCGCTGACCCCCGAGGGCACGGCGCTGCTCACCCGGGTGGGTGCGAAGCTGGCGGTGGAGGGTCATGTCATCCAGGTGGCGGCATACACCGACACCCTGCCCGACGCCTCCCCCTCAAGCTGGGAGCTGTCGGCGGCCCGGGCGGTGACGGTGACGCGCTTCCTGGCGGAGACGCTGAAACTTCCTCCGGAGCGGCTCGTGGCCATGGGCCACGTGCTGGCCCCGGCGTCGGCGTGGGCGCAGCAGGGCTCCGGGATGGAGCCCACCCGGCGGCTGGAGTTGCGGCTGGTGCCCGCGCCCCGCGCCCCGGGCCACGACCGGCCCAGGGGGTAGGACCCGAGAAGGGGGAAACCTCCCTCGGGACCCCGGCCGGGTCCCGAGCCCCCCGGCACTCACGTGCCCTGTAGTCCCTCGGAGGCCGCGTTCAAGGACGACGCGGACGTGTCCTCCTCGGTAGTGGTGGACGTCTCCGCCTTCTTGCCGCGGCGCTTGGGTGGCGGCGCGAGCTTGGGCGCCGAGCCGAACAGCCGCTCGTAGGTCTCCGGGGTGTTGATGTTGACGATGACGCCCGGATCCTTCACGGGGATGCGGCGCAGTTGCAGGCCGCGCACGGCGCCCTCCAGCTGGGCCTCCCCCGCCGTCTCGCGGAGCCGCTCGGCCGTCGCGCGCGACAAGAGCAGCGGATAGCCCGGCGCCCCCTCGAACTCGGGACGCAGCCCCTCGGTGGACTCCCCGAGCGCCTTGAGCAACGACTTGAGGGTGGTGGCACGCACGGCCGGCATGTCCACCGGGTGGAGCAACACCACGTCCGCCCCCTCTTCCAACGCCGCGTCCAGGCCGGCCTTCACCGAGCTGAACTGGCTGTCGGCCCAACGTGTGTTCTCCACCAGATGGATGGCCGGGTGCTGCTCGCGCACCGCCTCCGCGTCCTTGCCCACGACGGCGAGTACGGAGCAGCCCGCCTTGCCGAACGTCGATGAGAGCGATTGGAGGAAGCTCTTGCCCCCCTCATGCTCGATGAGCGCCTTGGAATGGCTGATCCGCCTGGCTTCACCCGCTGCGAGAATGACCGCGATGACCTTCATGGCCCACGCCTCCTTCTAGCCCCCATCGGTTGGCGTGGGGGCGACCCATTACACCCTGGCAAGCCCGGAAGCTTCTGGCCGCGACCCCAAGGGCAGGTCGTCGGGAAGAAGGCACTTGGCGAACACGAGATGTTCACCATGTGGCCACTTTTCCCTCAATGAACCCAGGTCGAACACGACCCCTGTCCTTCTGGGATGAAGTCCACGCGCGGGGGACGCGCCGCTGCAATTCCTTCCGAGGCCAGCGCCGCGCGTGCCGTCAGAATTTCAGCCATCCGGGCCAGCGGCAGCGTGTTGCCCAGCCGACGCAGCTCCTCGAGCGTCACGTGCCCGAGCACCTCGCCGTGCCGCTCCTCCACCACCGGCAACAGGTGCGCCCCATAGCGGTGCATCACCTCGAGCGCCCGCATCACCGTATCCCGGGGATAGAGGATGATGTCAGGCATTGCTTCGACTTGGGTCTCGACCGTGTGCGGCATCGCTGCGACCTCCGATGGGAAAACCATCCAGTGGTCTGAAGCCTTAGCAATCTCCTTGCCGCTCACGGGCCCCGCGGGAGGACCCACCCGGGTGGGCCCTCGACCGCTCGTCTCCTCGTCTGCTCCCTACTTCTTCTTCACCG
The DNA here is from genome assembly GCF_000335475.2 of Cystobacter fuscus DSM 2262. NCBI lineage: Bacteria > Pseudomonadati > Myxococcota > Myxococcia > Myxococcales > Archangiaceae > Cystobacter > Cystobacter fuscus. The sequence goes on from NZ_ANAH02000015.1 coordinate 106,574, forward strand.
ACTCCACGAGCTTGCGGAAGCCCTTCTCCGCGCCGGCCACCGTGCGCTCGGCGCCGGTGAGCTTGAAGAACAGCGGACCCTCGGGCCCCTCGACGATGATGCCCAGCAGACGCGAGCCCGGCTTGGGCGAGGAGGGACCCATCATCGGACCGCCCCCGGTGTAGGTGCCCTTCACGTCCACCGTGGTGACGGCGAGCCCGTTGAGCGTCTCCTTCTTCGTGCGCACGTCCTTGTCCGTGAGCGCCGTGCCGTCCGCCTTCTGGAACTGCCCCACCCAGCGCTTCACGTTGGCGTCCACCGCGCCGCCCTGGCCCTGGCCGAAGTAGAAGACGGCCAGCTCCGCCGGCTCCGTGTCTCCCTTCGCGGGAGCAATCCGATAGGTCGCCGCCCGCATGGGCCGCGCCGGCAGGGCCTCCCACTCCTTGGGAGCCGTCCAGCTCAACCCACCCGCCTCCGCCCCCGCCGCCTGCGCGGCCGGCTGCGCCGCCGCGGGAGGAGCCTTCTGCGTCTGCTGCGCCTGGGCCAGGCCCACCGCCGCCAGGATGGTCATCGCACCGAGGAATCGTTTCATGCCCTCGAACCTAACGCCAAAACGGCCTCCCGGCATGAACCGTTTCCCCTCCAGCGCCGCCACGGCCGTGGACCTCGCGACGCCGGAACACCTCTGCTAGAGGGGCTCGGATTCTTCGACAGGAGAGGTGGACGTGAGCCGCCAGAAGCCCGGACGCAACGAGCCCTGCCCTTGCGGCAGCGGCAAGAAGTACAAGGTCTGTCACGCCGCCGAGGACCGGGCGCGCGAGGCGGCGACCCCTCCCCCGCCTTCCCGTCACCCGCTCGCCGATGATCTCCAGGCGGCCATGGAGATGCTGCGCGGCGAGGACCTGTCGCGCGTCTCCTCCACCCTGGAGCACCTGGGCACGCTGCTCACCGGCTGGGGGCCCGTGCCCGGCCTGCGCTTCGACGCCGAGCGCTTCCACGCGCACGTGTCGCGGCAGCTCGATGAGCTCACCGAGGCCGTCGAGCGCGACCCCGCCCAGGCGCGCCACATGCTGCGGCTGAGCACCGTGCGCGAATTGGGCACGCGCGCCTTCCTCGAGAAGCTGCGCGCCGCGCTGCTCGCGCGCGCCACCACCGCGGGCCTGTCCGCCGAGGACCGGCGGGCGCTGTGCCTCGGCGCCCTGCTCGCCTCCACCCCCAAGGATGGCCGCGTCGCCGCCGAGGACCGGCCGGTGCTCGACGTGCTGTTCAACGTGCAGTGGCGCGAGTGGGGCGCCCAGCACGGCCAGAAGCTCGCCGCGGGCCTGGAGGGACAGGAGGCGGACCTGCCCGAGGAGGCGCGCGAGGCGCTGCGCAAGGCGAGCGAGGGCGAGATGGAGGCCCTGGTGAAGTACGTGGAGTCGGATCCCGGCCTCGCCACGCGCATCGCCCAGGAGGCCCGCGAGCGCGCCACGCGCGTGGAGGCCCTCATGCGCCAGCCAAACACGCCCTCGCTGCTCGCCCCCGAGGAGCAGGTGTGGCTCACCGCCGTCCTCTGGGAGCCCCTGAGCGCGCTCAAGTCCCCGGACATGGACGCCAAGGCCCGGAGCGCCGCGGTGGTCACCTTCCTGGGCGCCGTGCGCAAGGCCCTGGACTCGGACAAGGACTTCCTCACCCACCTGCTCGAGCGCGTGCGCGCCCGCTCCAAGGACGCCGCGCTCGACGACGCGACGCGCGCCTTCTTCACCGAGGCCGCCGTGGCCTTCGAGGCCGAGCCGGTGCGCATGGTGCTCGCCGCCATCCTCACCTCGCGCGCCGAGCCCGAGGCCCGCTCGGCCGAGGAGCAGGTGGTGCGCGCGGACCTGGAGGCCAAGACGCGCTGGACGGCCGAGGACCTCGAGCCCTACCGCGCGCTGCTCGCGAGCATGAACCTGCCCGCCGCCACCGAGCGCATCCACCGCGCCCAGGAGTGGCTGCGCGCCCATCCCATCGAACTGCCCCCCGCGGGCGCGTGAGCCCCCGCGGGGACACCGGGCCGCGCGGCTACGGGTGCGTCTGGACGTAGAGGTGCGAGCCACACGGGTGATCCCCGTTGGCCACGTCGGCGAGGGTGATGTTGTTGCCCGCGGCGTTCTTCGGGTAGCCGGTGAAGGTCTGCGGCCCGGTGATGAATTGCGTGAGTCCGCCCGTGGCCCAGTACTGGGGGTAGGTGGCGGACGCCGGGGGCGTGGAGGTGAGCGTGAGGTTGGTGCCGCAGTAGGCGGGCGCGCCCGGGGGGAACTCCACGGACAGCTTCAGGGCGGTGCTGGCGCGCAGGTTGGTGAGCGCGATGAACGACGTGCCCGAGCCCGTCACCAGCGTCTTCGACTTGGGCGTCCCGCTCAGGGTGTTCTGCTCGAAGCCCACCTCGATGCCGGGCTCGGGCGTGGTGCCCGGGGGCGGGTTGTAGCAATCCAGGGGGATGTTCACGAACTCGATGAGCGTGCACGCGGGGGTGGTCACCTCGATGTCCGCGTTCCACGTCCCCAGGCCATCACCGGGAGGGACGTTGCCCTTGCGCTCGCCGACAATCTTCAAGGAGGTGCCCGAGGTGGAGAACTGGGCGTTCGCCGCCTTCTCCTTCCACAGGCCCGTGAGCGGATCGAACAGCCAGATGGCGGCCCGGCAGGTCCCGTTGAGCACGCACGCGGGCATGCTTCCCCCCACGGCCGCGGGGACGGGGATGCGCACGTCCAGCACCTTGCCGGGAATCAGGCTCAGGGTGTTGCCCCGGGCGTCCACCGCCGCCAGCGTCACCGCGCCCACGGTCTCGAGCGCCACCGGCTGACCGGCGGAGTTCCTCGCGCTGAAGTCACCGGGCATCGTGTCCGGGCCGTGCGGCGAGATGAAGAACGTCACCTGCCCCGTGGCGGGTACGCCCGCCGGATCCTGGAGGCTGTTGGCGGGCACCACCACCCGGATGCCCGATTTCGTGTCGACGATGTCATTGGTGGCCGCCGGGTTGATCACCTTCGTGAAGCCCCGGGCGAGCACGTGCTTCTGCCCGATCTGGCCCGCCGTCTTGAGCGTGTTCACCGGCGCATAGCCATCCTTGCGGATGTCGAGCCGGTAGCCGGTCCCCGAGTCGCTCACCGAGACGCTGTACGCCCCGTTGTCGCTGGTGATGCGGAGGATTCCATTCACCGTCACGCGCGCGCCGGCGATGGGCTTGCCCAGCTCATCCACCACCGTGCCCGAGAAGACCGCCGAGAGGGCGGCGGACTCGAGCCGGGTGGACTCGGGGGTGGACCTGGCGGCGGGCTCCGCCTCACCACAGGCGAGACCGAGAAGCGAGGGCAACAACAGCAGGGCAGTGCGATTCATGGCGGGATTCTCCTGCGACGGGGTCCTGTCAGGAATTGCACGGCCCATACCAAGACACGCCGCGCCCGCGTTCTCCTCTGGAGCACCCGGGCCGCGAGCCCGCCACGCACCGGTTTGTCGACCCGAGGGCAACAAGGAGGACCCTGGGCCGTGGCCCTCCTGGCTACGCACCCGCGCGGTTCAGGGTGTCTGGTGTTGGAACACGAGAAAATACTGCTCGGGAAGGAAGGAGAGCGTCTGGGTCTGGCGGTAGCCCGCGGCCTCCAATTCCTCCCGCACGCGCTCGGGCGACAGCTTGTGCGCGGGCGGAGGCCCCATGGAGGACTCCACGCGGAAGTCGATGATGGCCACGCGCCCGCCCGGGCGGAGCTTCTCCGCCAACCGCTGGAGCCAAACCACGCGCTCGCCCACGTGATGATACGTGTCAACGATGAGCACCAGGTCCACCGGCTCGGGCAGCCGGGCGTCCTCGGCCGAGGCCAGCACGGGCGTGAGGTTGCTCAATCCCTCGCGCTGGGCGCGCTCGCCCATGTAACGCACCATGTCGGGCTCGAGGTCGACGCCGTACACCCGGCCCTGGGGCACGGCGCGCGCGAGCCGCACCGCGAAGTAGCCCGTGCCAGCGCCGATGTCCGCCACCTTCGCGTCCGCGGCGAGCCCGAGCGCCTTCACCACCTCGTCGGGCTTCTGCCACGCCTCGCGCCCCGGCTCCTCGAAGCGCTTCACCCACTCCTCCGCGTTCTCGAAGCGGTGGGGCATCCCTCCGTGATGTCCTCCATGGCCGTGCCGCGGCGCGGCGTCCGCGGCCGGCGCGGGAGCCTCGGACGAGGTCCGGTGTGCACAGGCGCCCAAGCCCAACAGCAGCGTGGTGCCCCAGGTGCATGCGGCGCGGCGGAAGAAGGAGCGCTTCGAGGTCATGACGGTCTCCAGGTGGGTGGTGTCAGGGCTCGGGGAAGATGAGCAGCCCCCGCGAGGTATCGATGACATACACAAACCCATCGCCCGGCACCCGCATCCCGATGGCCCCATCGTAGAAACTCGTGCCCCGCTCCGGGTCCGTCTCGCGGAAGGTGTTGAAGTAGGCCACCTCGCGCGGGCTCTCCGGCACCGACACGTCCAGCACCCGCACGCCGTGCTGGTAGTGCGCCACGTAGAGCCTCGAGCCCTTGAGCACCATGTTGTGGGGGGACACGTTCGCGCCCAGCGAGTACTCGCCCACCTGCACCGGATGCGTCGGGTCCGTCACGTCCAGCACCCGCAGGTGCGTGCCCCAGTTCTCTCCGCCCTCGAAGGCGATGAGCCGCTCGCCGAACCGGCCCACCGCGTTGGCGTGGCTCGTGGCGTAGGGGTAGACGAACCCGCCCAGCTTCCTCGGGGCCGCCGGATCGCTCACGTCCACGATGAGGTAACCCTGGGACCAGTGATTGATGTACAGCCGCCCCTCCAGGGCCAGCGCGTCGTGGGGATAGCCCGGGGGGAGGCCAACGGCTGGCGGCTCCACGTACTCACCGAGCAGCACCGGCTCCTGGGGCTGACGGATGTCGAAGACGAGCGTCCGGGCGCGGGGGCTCGGCGACATGGCATACAGCCGCTCTCCCTCCACGAACACGGTGTGCACGTCGAGCGCCCCCTGCTCCGAGGGAACCTGCCGCACGAGCCTCGGCGTGGCGGGCTCCGAGATGTCGAAGACAACCACTCCCGAATCGGCGCTCGCCACGTAGAGCGCGTTTCCCTTCGCCCACACCCCATTCCAATAGTTGTCCGTGGGCAGGCTGAGGGTGCTCCGGAGCACTGGGGCCGCCGGGTTGCTCACGTCGAACACCGTGAGTCCCCCCTTCTCGGGACCATTCGGTACGGACACCACATAGGCATGGCCCTGGGTGACGTAGATGTCCACCGGCATGCCCTGCTCCACGAAGGACTCGGACGTGAGCCGCAGCCCCGAGGCCTCCTCCTCCCCCGCGCGCCGTGTCCACCGCTCGGCCAGGAAGGTGCCGAAGCTGGTGTACCTGCCATTGCGACAACTGGCATAGCAGCCATACAGCCGGGTGCCCTCGGCGCGGCAGCCCACCAGGGTGTCGCGCACCGTGACGGTCGGGGAGAGCGTCCGGGTACTCGTCAGGAAGAACTCGCGCGGACCGATGCGACGTTCCGTCGGGGGCACACCGTGAAAGGAGTCGAGGCGACCATCCGCCGACACCCGGAAGGCGTCCGCGCCAATTCCTGGCACCTGTGAATCGGTGCGATACACCAGGGTATAGATGCCATCGGCCGGCACCTGGGTCAGCGACGCCGCGTCACACGAGGACACCTCGAGGGTCTCCCGGTCCCCACACGCCCTGCCCTGCACCGAGAACACGTTGCACGCGGCGTAGCGGCCCGTATCCGTCCAGTCCCCTCCCTCCTGGAGGACAGGCGGCGGAGGGACTGGCTTCTCCTCACAGCCCGACCCCCCCACCATCCCGGCGATCAGGATGGAGACTCCCCACTTGCTGCGCATGTGCATGCGGCCATCATACCGAGCCCCTCCAGAGCCGAAGTCCGGGCCGGGGCTCCTCAGAGTCGGCGCGGGAAGGGCTCGGGGGTGACGAATCGCTCCAGCGCCAGCACCCCCTCGCCCCGAGCGCCCGCTCATGAGAACCGCCTCCGCGGGTCCTGGCGCGCGGGTTGGTGGCGGAGCCGGGCTACGCAGCGCATCAAGCGAGGAACCGGGAGAGGGCTCCCTCTGACTTCAAATGACAGGTGCATTTTACGGGATTTTCTTGGTACCATCCAACTGAAAGATTCTTTCCCCATGGTCCGAGGAGCCCGAAGATGCGCCAGTACCGGATGAAGTCCCTACTGAGCTCTCTGTTCGCCGGACTGCTGGGGGTGGCCTGTGGCGGCGCGCAGGAGATGCCACCGGAGCCCTCCCCGCTGCCGGTGACGGCCCGGGAATCCAAGCTGTGCGCCGAGTTGGGCGTCACCACGCTGACCTTGACGGGTAGCAGCACCCATCAGGGAGAGCTGGCCGGGAGTGGAAGCTGGGCGGTCTCGGGCCCCGCCAACGGGGTCCGGCTGGAGTACTACGTCGACGACGTGCTGTACGCCGTCGAGGAGCAGCCCGGGAAGTCCGGCACCTGGTACGTCAGCCGCACCGGCGTCTCCTGCGGAGTCCTGCACCCCATCCAGGTGAAGGCCTGGCCGGTGCTCATCGACGGCGATGGGGTCCGTACCACCTGCACGTCTGGCTCGAAGACGATCTCCAAGCCGGACGTGGGGGAGGAGTGCGCGGGAAACCTTCCCTGTGAGAGCTGCCATGTCAGTGGAGCCATCCGGGGACGCTCCACGCGGGCGCTCGCCGACCACTGCCCTCGCGGTGCCCTGGACGAGCAGAACATGATGAAGCTGCTGGAGCGCGCGAAGAGCGAGGAAGGGCCCGCGCGGAGGTAGGCAACGGAGCCCTGTCCGGCGCTCCCCCTGCTCCACAAGGAGCAACTCTGTTTGTGCCGAGTTTGTGGTGACCCTTCACAGTGGAGGGTTCCCACAAACTCGGCACAAACTCGAAGGGCCAGGCAGCGAGGAGCAAGGACGAGAACTGGTCTTCAACGAAGGACCCGGCCGGAACCTGAACGCTCCCCGGTATACCGGGTCTCCCGGGACATCTATCGTGCGTCCTTCTCTCGGAGTTTCCCCTGATGAAGGTCTCCTCCCTGGTCCGCCGCGGCGTGTTGCTCGCCCTTCTCGCGCCCTGGGCCGCGCCCGCCCCGGCGCACAATGGCTACCCCGACACCACCAGCGTCACCCTGCGCGAGGGCCACCCCGAGCAGATGATCCTGGGCGCCACCTTCGGCGCCGTCATCACCCACAACGGCGGCGCGAGCTGGCACTGGGTATGTCCCCAGGCACTCGGCCTGGGCGGCTGGAGCCCCGAGAGCTACCTCTGGCAGGCCGACGGCACCTTGTTGGCCGCCACCGGCGCCGCCCTCATCCGCTCGAAGGATGGGGGCTGTACCTGGGCCCCCCACCCGTTCTTCACCCCTCCGGACAAGCCCCAGGCCGCCCTGTGGCCCAAGAGCCTCGCGTCGCTCCCCTCCCAGCCCTCGCGCCTGTGGGTGTCCACGGGCCGCCCCGGCCAGAACAACGCCCTCTACCGCAGCGACGATGGCGGAGAGACCTTCACCCCCACCCCGCTCCAGAGCACCACCGACGTCTACCCCAGCGTGAAGGTGGCCCCCTCGGATCCGCGGCGCCTCTACGTCTCCGCCAGCACGCCCACCGGCCCCCGCCTCTACCGCAGCGATGACGAGGGGCTCTCCTGGCGGTCCTTCTCCTCGCCCTTCCCCGGGAACCTGGCGGACGCGAAGCCCTACGATCTGTTCGTCCTGCGCGTGTCCGACCACGATCCGGACCGGCTCTGGGCTCGCATCAGCGCGGGGTTCTGGACCTACGTGCTGGAGAGCCGGGATGGAGGCCAGAGCTTCCAGTCCATCGTGCACCCGACCGGCCAGACCGAGGACGGAATCGACGAGGCGCTCATGGGCGTGGAGGTCTCCGAGGAGGGCGACACGCTCTGGGCCGCCACGCCCACGCGCCTCTTCCGCGTGCGTGCCGGGGAGACGTTCGCCACGCTGCTGTCGCTGCCCACGGGCAACGCCTGCGTGGAGCGGGAGAACGGCGTGCTCTTCGTCTGTGGCGCCTCGCGCCTGCACGACTGGGCCCTGGCCACCACCCCCGACGAGGGCGTCACATACACGCCCCTGCTCGATCTCCCCGACATGAAGCCCTCGGCGTGTCCCGTGGGCACTCCGGCGCGGGATGTCTGCCAGCCCCTCTGGCCCCAGCTCGCCGCCCTCGTCGAGGCCGATCCCCTGTCCACCCCCGGCGGAGACGCCGGGACGCCGCCGGCATACGAGCCCCCGCCCCCGCCTCCACGCAAGGGATGCTCCGCCACGGAGGGACTGTTGCCCGCCGCCGTGCTGCTCGCCCTTGCCCTGCCGCGCCGCTCCCGGCGGCCCTGACCCGGAGCGGGCCGGGAGCGCTCACCCCTGGGGCTCGTACGCCTTCATCAACTCGACGAGCCCCTGGCTCCCGTGCTGATCGCCGAGCCCCACGAAGCGCATGACCCCGTCGTAGTCCCGCGCGTCGCGGTTCTGGCCCAGCTTGAACTTGCCCTCCAGGCGGGTGATTGCGAGCTCGAACGCGACGATGCCCGCGAGCAGCCGACTCACGACCGCCTCGGCCGCGTCCGGACTCCAGGGCTCGTCCCTGCCCGCTTCGTACTTGCTGGCCAGTTGCCGCATGGAGAGCAGGACCTTCCCGGGCTCCTCGACGAGCGAGGGCGTGCCGTACGCATGCACGACCGCGTAGTTCCAGGTGGGGACAGAGGGCGCCGAGTAACAGGAGGGCGAGACATAGGCGTGCGGCCCCTGGAAGATGGCGAGCACCTCGCGCTTGTCCGCAAAGGACCGCCACTGTGGATTCGCGCGCGCCACATGGCCCTTGAGCAGCAGCCGTCCCCCTTCATCCCGCTCGACGAGCAGGGGCAGGTGCGTGGCGAAGGGCACGCCCTGGGGGTCGGAGGTCACCAGCGTCGCGAAGCCGTACTGGCCCATCAGCGCGAGCAGCCGCGGCTCGTCCTGCTCGTGGAAGTGGCGCGGGATGTACATTTCAGTCCTCCTCGGGTTTTCCGTCCCGACCGGTGAAGGGGAGCCTTGCTCATGCGAGGCATCGCTTTGAAGCACGCTGTGGCCTCGCTCTCTCGTCCGGCCAGGACATCCGCTCGAAGCGAGCCCCCCCACCGAATAACCTTCCGGCCCATGAACATGAAAGCCCCGAACCTCGCCGCCCTCGCCACCACCCTCGCCCTGACCGCATCGGCCTGCGGGGAGCAGCCCACCGACACCGAGCCCACGTGCGCCGAGCCCATCTATGCCGGCAAGGCCACGGACGAGGCTTGGCACTCGCTGGTGGACGTGCGCGACAAGCCACTGGATGCCTCGGGTGCCGTGTACCTGACCTCGCCCACCGAGGGCCAGGAGTACGCGGTGGGCTCGCCGCCGCCCACCTGGGAGTGGAGCCTGCCCTTGACCTCGCTTCCGCGCGGGCTGCCGGCCACGCCCCGCGCGACGTCCCGCACCTTCACCACCTGGCTGGGCGAGTTGCTGCTGCCCTCGGCGCGCGCCCACCTGCCGCCCTACACGGGAGAGATCTACTGGGTGGAGGTGTTCGCCCCGGGGACCACGTGCCCCGTGGCGCAGGTGCTCACCTCCGAGTTGAAGTGGCAGCCGGACACGGACACCTGGGCGGCGCTCGGCCAACGCGCGGACAGTTCCCTCACCGTGCAGATAACGCGCGCGTACCTCCTGCAGAACCGCGTCACCGAGGGCCCTTACCGCCTGGAGCAGCCGCGCACCATCCGCTGGAGCGCTCCTTGATGCGGCGCCCGCGCGTGCCGCTCACGCCATCACACATCCTCCATGCCCTCTGCATGCTGCTGGTGCCGCTCGCTGTCCAGGCGGCTCCAGCCGAAGTCGAATCACGGCTCTCGATACTGAAGCCCGTGACGGTGAGCGAGTACCGAGGTGCTCCGGCGCACGGGCTGAAACTCACCTTCGAGAAGCTCGGGCCGAACCCCGCTCTGGCGCTGTTCTCCTTGAAGGACGCGCGGGAAGTGCTCGCGGCGATGGAGCGAACCGGGTCTTCACCTGATGCCCGCTCCTCCAACCTGGAGAGACGCGTACGCGAAGAGTTCGAGGAGATGTATGGGCCTCCCCTGGTCTCGCCACCGTCGTCGCTGGAGAGTGCCAGGTGGTTCCAGGCCCTGAAGCTCTCACCTCGCTACATGGGGGATGGAGCCCGGGAGGCGGCCGTGGAGATGTTCAAGTCTCCGGCCATGCTGCTGTCCGTGGGCATGTCGATGGTGCTCTACATGATGGCGTGGGCCGCGCCGGAACCCGTGTTCTCCAAGGCCTTCGCGGCAGCGGTGACGCTGGGTCTGCTGATGACCTACACGGCAACGGAACTGCACAACGTGGGAATGGCGTGCCTGACCCTGTACCGGGAAGCGGAAGCGGCGAGGACGAAGGAACAGTTGGAAGCGGTGGCAGAGCGATTCGGCAAGGCGATGGGAGGAGTGGGGCTACGAGTGCTGGTGACGGTGGCGGGGACGCAGATGGCCAAGGGACTGCCAGAGGTCCCCGGAGGCGGCTTGTGGACACGGCTGTCGCCTCCGCGCTTCGCCTTCGCGGGAGGGGGCGCACGGGGAGGATTGTCGGTGGGAGCGGGGGCCCGCGCCCAGGTGAGCGTGGCGAACGGAACGGTGGTGCTCATGGGCGTGTCGGCGAACACGACCGCCTCCGCGGTGGCTTCGGCGGTGTCCTCGGCTCGGACCACAGGCGACTGTGCCCAGTCGAAGGAAGACGACAACCATGCGCACCATCTGTGCACGAACAAGAACAACAAGTCCGAGAGTACGGGAGGGCCCTGGACGCCCAGGTTCGAGGAATTCTTTGAGCAGGCGGGGATGAGCCTTGAGGATCCGATAAACATCGTCTACCTGCGAGGCCATAAGGGTCCACATCCCGAGGAGTATCACCGCGAGGTCTTCAGTCGATTGGATACTGCAATGGAAGCATGCGGGACTCCGTCTGATTGTCGAGCCCGGCTTATAAAAGAACTCGACAGAATCGCGGGCTCTGTGTGTACACCAGGATCCAAACTCAACAAGCTCATCAAGAGGAATCCATGACAGCTCAGATGAGATACTTCGACCTCTACGACAACGTATACATTCGAGAACGATGGCATTTGAGAATGCCTCTCCACGAAGAGGAAGGTCGGGAAGAACTCTTCAACACCTGGCGGTTCAAGGAGGGACGGACCCTGAACATCGAGAAACCCATCCGCATCTCCATGAAGCCCGCTGGCCGCCCTCTCGAGTTCTCTCTTGCCCGGGGGGTTCCCATCGTGCACCGCCGGGTGGTCTCGCTCTTCGAGCGTCTGGGTCTCCAGAAGGAAGTGCAGTTCATCCCCGTCGAAGTGGAAGGACAGACAGAGCCCTGGTTCATCCTCAACGCCTTGCAGATCATCCGCTGCATCGATGACGCCCGCTGTGAGGAGGTTCTCCACTGGCTCCCGGAGGACAACCGCCCGGACAAGGAGCCTGGCGAATACCGTAACGTCTCGGGGCTGAAGATAGACCCGGAGAAGATCGGGGAGGCCCACATCTTCCGTCCCTGGGGTTGGAAGGTGATCCTCATCGTCTCCGAGCACGTCAAGCGGGCCCTGGAGGAAGAGGGCATCACCGGCACGAAGTTCATCGAGGTCTGAACCACCAGGAAGCACCATGAACCTGAAGCTCCCACGCCTCGCCGTCCTCGCCACGCTCGCGCTCGGCGCCTGCATCGACACGAGCGGCGAGCCGCCCCCGCTCGACTACGACCACCCCAACGGCTGGCCCGGCCGCAGTGAAATGCCTCCCCTCGGCGGCGGGCGCATCGTCGTCACCAACAGCATGGACGACACCGTCAGCCTGCTGGACCTGGACACCCTCGACACTCCGGACTGGGGAGAGCTCGCGCGCGTGCCCGTGGGACTCAACCCCGTGGAACTCGAGGGCCCCCACCACGCCGCCTTCTCGCCGCGCGGCGACTTCTATTACGTGGGCCTCTCCTACTCCGTGCCCGGCGCGGGCTCGGGTCCCCACGGCGCGCACGGCACCGGCACCGCCGACGGCTACTGTCTCAAGCTCGACGCCAGGGACAACCACCTCGTCGCCTCCACGCGCGTGGACCGCAACCCGGGCGACCTCGTGCTCAGCGCCGACGGCCGCACGCTCTACGTCACCCACTTCGATCTGCTCAAGCTCCAGGAGGCCCTCCAGAACGGCACCCCCCACGACAACCTCGATGCCAACCTCGTCCTCGTCGACACCGACACCATGCGCGTGAAGAAGCGGGTCGCCGTGTGTCCCGCCCCCCACGCCGTGCGCCTGTCCCCGGACGAGACGCGCGCCTATGTCGCCTGCCTCTCGGACGAGGTCGCCGTGGTGCGCCTGGATGACCCGGCCTTCCCCGTCACCCGCATCCCCCTGCCCAACCCGGGCACCGCCCACGCCCCCCGCTACTCCCCCTACTCGCTCACCCTCTCGCCCACGGATGGCTCGCTGTGGGTGGGTTCCCTGGACAGCCCCATCGCGTACCACATGGATCCCCAGTCGCTGCGCATCCTCCCCGAGCGCTCGCTGCTCCCCGAGCGCATGGACGAGGAGTTGCGCCAGGGCGTCCCCATGTTCGGGGCCTTCAGTGTCGATGGCCGGACACTCCTCCTGCCCTACCAGCGGGTGGACACCGTGGCCATCATCGACGTGAGCGGGAGCGGGCCCGCCGTGAAGGGGAAGATTCCACTGTCGCCCGCGGGCTGTCTCAACGTGCATCAAGTGGAGCTGATACCGGGAGGCAAGCAGGCGCTGGCGGTGTGCGAGGGAGACCATGTGGGCCCGGGCACCCTGCACGTGCTGGATCTGGAGGCGGGCACGGTGAAGAAGACGGTGAAGGTGGGCATCTATCCGGACTCGGTGGGCCTGCTGAGGAGCAAGCCATGAGGGCACGAAGGGTGGCGGGCGCGGTGGCCTGCGCGGTGGCGGGGCTGGTGGCCGGGTGTGGTCCCACTCCCGCGGAGGAATACGGCGAGGCCCTGTTCCGGGACTCCCGGCTGTCGACGAGCCAGTACAACGCCTTCTCGTGCGCCACGTGCCACGCGACGTCGAGCGAGCAGGCCCGGGACAAGCTGTACACGGGCCTGTCGCTGGAGGGCGTGGCCTCGCGTCCCCACTGGTGGGGCGGCTACGAGGTGACGCTGCTGGACGCGGTGAACTTCTGCTACACGGCCTTCATGCGCGGCACCGCTCCCCTCGATGCGGAGGATCCCAAGAGCCGCGCCCTCTACGAGTACATGGTGAGCCTCAGCCCCCGGCCCGACGCGTCGGCGCAGCCCTTCACGCTCGTGCGCGACATCACCGACGTGCCGCGGGGAGACGCCCGCCGGGGCGCGGAGGTGTACCGCGCGGCGTGCCAGGACTGCCATGGCGAGGCGCGCTCCGGCCAGGGCCGGCTCACGGAGCTCGCCCCCGTGCTGCCCGACGTGGCCCACGAGTACCACCAGCTCTTTCCCAACAGCCCCCCGAGCCTCGTCTTCATCGAGAAGGTGCGCCATGGCCGCTTCTTCGGCGTGGGGGGCAACATGCCGCCCTACAGCCGCGAGGCCCTGTCGGATGAAGACCTGGGCGCGCTCCTGGCCTGGCTCGGGCTGTGAGCAGGCTCACGCCACGCGCGAGCACTGGGACGCGGCCGTCCGCGGATAGCGGCCCGTCAGCAGCGACCAGTCGAGGTTGGCGCGGATCCACCGGCGCAGCCCGAGCACGAGCCGCGACACGGCGGCGTCATGCGCGCCGAACGAAGGCAGGGCGCGCTCCTGCACGAGGAAGCGCCGCACCGCCGTGTCGTGCATCTCCACCGCCGCGCGCAGCGCCTCGTCCAGCGGCAGTGTCCGTTCGAGTTGCAGCGAGAGCACCAGGTTCGGGTGGAAGTCATCCCTCAGGTCGCACTCCAGCGAGAAGAGATCGTTGGCCCAGGCCATCACGTCCGTGGCGGTGCGCATGAGTTGCACGAGCGCCGGGTGGGCCAGGGTGTCCTCCGGGAGGAAGAAGCCCTCGAGCGCCTCCATCTGGGTGAACACCATGGACGTGCCCGCCGACATGCGGCGCAGTTCGACGTAGGACGACACCTCCAGGCACAGGCGCCCGGCGCGTACCCGCGCCTCGCAAATCGTCCCCCGGAAGTACGACTGGCAGGCCCGGATGAAGCGCTCGCGCCAGTCGCGGGGCATGGACCCGAGCAGCCGCTCGCGGATGTCCCGGAGCAGCCACAGCGAGGGCAGCGCGTCGCGCGCGGGCGTGGCCCCCTGCAACACCGCCAACGCCAGCCAGCTCTGCTCCTGAAGCCATACCGGCGGCACTCCGGCCATCTGGTCATTCCAGGAGAAGCACCAGATGAGGAAGTCGAGCGCCGCGCCCAAGCGCTCCGGGGGCAGCGTGGGATGGGCGCGGCCGAGCAACAGGGGGAAGTGGCCGCGGCACAACTTCTCGAGGTCCACATGCTGCGTGGGCGTCTCCAACTGGCCCGCCCAGCGCGCCAGGGCCTCTTCCTCGAGTTGCCGCAGGCGGGGATGTTCCTGCGTGGGGAATGGACAGAACAGCGGGGGCGAGACGAGGGGGCTCATGCCGCGAGGTTCTGCAAGGCCCGATCCCACCCAGGCGCTCGCGCGAGGCCCGCCGCCCCGCGCAGAGGGAAGAGCCGTCCGTCCTGCCCCGGGACGCCGCTCCTCGCGCGGCATCTGCCCGGAGGTGAAAAAGACCCCGAGGTCCCCCTCTACCCGCGTCCCCCGGAGACGAGGAAAGCGCACGGAGGTGAACACTCTCCAGACGGTCCCCGGCTCGCGAAGCGCGCTGTCTGTCCAGGACTGAAAGCCAGACGCCTGGACGTCTCTCCTTGGGCGTGAGGGGGGCCCTGCGGGAGGGGTTCAGCACGGACCCGGGGGACCGTCGTGTCTGGTACTGGAGCGCAAGACGGAGCGCCCGTCCGCCCGCCTGCTCCAGGCCCATTCCCGGGCACGGGGCACGACCTACCTTGGAAGGCTCAACGGGAAGATTCAACGACGCGTCCAAACGCGAGGAGCCGAGGATGACCAAGACGTTCCGTGACGAGCAGAACACCGTGGCCGCCCCCGACGAGAACACCCGCCAGGAGCTGGACGCCCCACGTGAGAAGCACTCCGCCCCCAAGAGCGAGCCCGCTCCGCAGGCGGCCAACAAGGTGCGCTACGGCCATGCCCACGCGCGCACCGAGCAGCTCTATCAGGAGCGTCGCGCGCGGTATGAGCTGAAGAAGCAACAGGAGGCGGCCCAGGCCGCACGCGAGCAACAGGCCCGGACGCACGAGGAGAGTCCCTCGGTGGAGGCCCGCGCGAGCGAGACCGCTCCGCGGACGCCTCACCTGGAGAGCGCTGGTGAGAACGCCAGCGAGGGCTTCGGCCGGGAGCGCGTGAAGGAGCTGGCGCTCGACGCCGTCAAGAGCGTGATCGGCGCCGCGCGCGAGGCCGTCCATGGCCATCCGCTGGTGGGGGCTCGCAAGCTCGCTGGGGATGCCTTGTCGGGCGCGCTCAAGGTGGCGCGAGAGGTGACGTCGCGCCCCACCTCTCCGAGCGGCGGGGAGCACTGACCCACGCCTGGGCTCGCTCCACGTGCGCACAGTGCCCACCTTGGATGTGATTGTCTGGAGGATGCATAAATGTCCCGACTACTGACGGTGTTGGTGACCGGAGCGACCGGCAAGCAAGGAGGGGCAGTGGCGCGCATGCTCCTCGCGCGTGGGCATCAGGTGCATGCGCTCGTCCGCTCACCGGACAACGCACAGGCCAAGGCCTTGGAGCACCTGGGAGCCCGGCTCGTCCCAGGTGACTTCGAAGAGGTGGACACCCTGGAACACGCCATGATGGGCGTGGACGCCGTGTTCGCCATGGCGACGCCGTATGGCGATGAGGGCCTGGACCTGGAGGGTGAGGTACGCCACGGCCGGCACCTCATCGACGCCGCGAAGATCGCCCGCGTGCCCCATTTCATCTACTCGTCCGTGGCGAGCGGCAACCTGCCCACGGGCGTGCCCCACTTCGAAACCAAGCTCGTGCTGGAGGAGCACCTGCGCCACAGCACCCTGCCCTACACCATCCTGGCGCCCGTGTTCTTCATGGAGAACTTCCTCGGGCCCCTGTTCGCCCAGCGGCTGCATGAGGGCACGCTGGCCCTCCCCCTGCCGCCCCACCGCGGCCTGCAGATGATCGCCCTCGCGGACTTCGGCGCCTTCACCACCCGGGTGATGGAGCGCGCGGAGGACTTCATCGGCAAGCGCATCGAGCTCGCCTCGGACGAGGTGACGGGAGAGCAGGCCGCCGCGCTCATCTCGTACGTGAGCGGGCACAAGCTGCGCTACGAGGAGGTTCCCCTGGAGGCCATACGCTCGCGCAGCGAGGATCTGGCGCGCATGTACGCCTGGCTGCAGACCGAGGGCTACCACGTGGACAGCACCCTCTTGCGCCAGGACTACCCGGACGTGGGCTGGCACACCTTCGAGGACTGGGCGCGCGTCCAGGACTGGAGCGGACTGCTGGGCACCACCTGGCGGGGACCCGTCGCCGCGGAGCCATCCTTGACCTAGTCCGCCCAGCGAGCGGGCACCGCCCGTGCCCCCGCGTCCCCTCCGAGCTCTTCCTACCTTCCTGGGAGGAGGAGCTTTTCCATGCGCATGCGTGCTTTCCGGCCCGTTCTCGCCACGGCGCTGCTCGCCGCGGGGTGTGTGTCCACGACGACGTTGCAACCGCTGGCCTCGACCCCCACCACGCCGGCAGGCACGCCCCTGGATCAGGAGCACGGCGTGCGGCTGGTGGCCAATGGCGCCGCCTGGAAGGGCTACCCCTCCCACCTCGGCCGCATCGTCACGCCGGTGGAGGTCCGCCTGGAGAACCAGAGTGGGCGGCCCCTGCGCATCGCCCCCGAGGACTTCACGCTGGTGGGCACCTCGCGCTTCGAGTACGCCGCGCTCACGCTCCCAGAGCTCAGCCAGGAAAACGTCTCGGGCGTGGGCGGCTCGGGCCAGGCGGGCGAGGGCGTGGCCGAGCCCATCTTCGTGGGCCGCCCTCCCCTCTGGCCAGGCTTCGGCTGGGGATTGGGCGGGTTCGATCCCATCTATGATCCATTCTACGGGCCCTACGCGTACGGCTACGCCCCCGAGCCCCTGCCCACCGAGGACATGGTGAAGGCCGCCCTGCCCCAGGGGACGTTGCAGCCCGGAGGCGCCGTGACGGGGTTCCTCTATTTCCAGAACGTGAGCGAGCGCGAGGGTCAGGTCACCCTGCGCGCGAGGCTGGTGGACGCCCGGACGGGCGAGCAGTTCGGCACCCTCGACATCCCCTTCGAGGTGCGGGGCTAGCCCTCCCGAGGCGGCCCGGAGGCCGCCTGGCTCAGTGCAGCAACAAGGGGCGATCCGACGGGAACAGCGGCGGGTGAGGCAGGAGCGAGTCCTCGCCGATGCGTCCCGCCTTGCGGCGGATGGCCTCGCCCTGGATGGGCAGACCGAAGAGGGGGCCCAGGACACAGACGTCGAACGCCCCCTCGACCAGGGGAAGCAGGCCCAGCAGCGCCATCACCCGTCCCGAGCCGGACCTCCGGGCGAGCCCTCCCACCACCAGCGAGGCGCCCGCCAGCATGCGTGTCCAGCGCCCCGTCCTCGATGCGATCCATCCCATCAACATTCACACACCTCCTGGAAGGAAGATGGGCATGCACGGGAAGAGGACACCAGCGCCCGTGCCCCTCCCGGGTTTTCGTATACCGGCCAACCCTCGGACGCTCCCCTGGTCGCCGGGCCGGTGCCAGTGCCTCGCGCCGGGCCCTAGCTTGGACGCCAGGAAGAGGAGAGGTGACCATGGTGGATCGCTCGGAGTTGCACGCGGGGATGGCGGTCTGGACCCCACGTGGCGAGAAGCTCGGGTACGTCGTCGAGGTGACGGACGAGGAGTTCATCGTCGAGAAGGGAGTGCTCGTGTGGCGCCGGGGCTACGCGGTGCCCCTGGGCGAGGTGCGCGAAGTCGTCAAGGACGAGGTGTTCCTCCACCACGGTCCGGACGCCCTGCTGTCGGGCCCCCGGGAAATCCCCCCCACCTCCCGGCGCACCTCGCACTGAGCCCGTGCGTCAGGCGCCGAAGTCCATGCGCCGCACGGAGTCGTCGCCTCGCGCGCCCTGGTAGACGTGCCAGGCGGCGACCAGATCCTGGAAGGGCAGCCCCACCGAGCCGAAGACGGTGACCTGGCTCGCGTCGCCGCGGCCGGGTTTCTGGCCGGCCAGCACCTCGCCCAGCTCCGCGTGGATGATGTCCACCCCGAGGCCCACGCGCGCGGGCGCGCCCTGACGGGCATTGAGCTCGCGGTGATCACAGAAGAAGGTGGACTGGCGCAAGAGCCCGGCGGAGAGGGCCACGGACTCCGGCGCGTCCGCGTCCAGCACGGTGACGTGCGTGCCCCCGCGCAACATGCCGGGCAGGAGCAAGGGCTCGCGCGAGGCCATGGAGATGACGACGATGTCCGCGTCCTCCACCGCCTCCTCCACGGACAGGGCGGGCCGCACCGGGAGGT
Source organism: Cystobacter fuscus DSM 2262 (assembly GCF_000335475.2). Classification (NCBI taxonomy): domain Bacteria; kingdom Pseudomonadati; phylum Myxococcota; class Myxococcia; order Myxococcales; family Archangiaceae; genus Cystobacter; species Cystobacter fuscus. The sequence goes on from NZ_ANAH02000015.1 coordinate 125,136, forward strand.
TGAGCGCCTGGTACATGCGGGCGGCGAAGTCCACCGAGCGCGCCACGTCCTCGTCATACACGCGCACGTGCTGGAGGCTGCGCACCAGCCGCAGGCTCTTGAGCTGCATGGACGCCGCGGGCCCGGCGCCCAGCAGCGCCACCCGGGACGAGTCGGGCCGGGCGAGCACGTCCGCCGCCAGCGCCCCCACCACCCCGGTGCGCAGCGCCATGAGGTGGCCCGCGTCCATGATGGCCAGGAGCGCCCCCGTCTCGAGCTCGTACAGGTGAACCACGCCCTGGCGGGAGGCCGTGGGCCCGGACGCCCGCGACAGCACCTTCACGGTGGAAGCGGCGAGACCGGACAGGGTGCCGGGAAAAGAGACCTCCAGCGTGGCCTGGCCCGGTGGGGAGGAGAGGAGAAGCTGGGGCTCGGCGAGTCGGCGCTCGGCGTCCACGCGGAACGCGGCGCGCATGTCCTCCAGCAGGGGGAGGGCCTCCATGGACCGGAGGACATCGGTGTGGCTGAGAAGCAGGGTGCTCATCTTCCCAACCTATCCCCTTCTTCGGGGTGGCACAGCCAGCCGGAAGGGCGGTCGGTGCGTCCCGCCGGGCGCCGAGGGAAATGGCGGGCCCGGTGTGAAGGGCCACCTCTCGCCTCTGGGGACAACGGCCACGCCCACTCGCCATGCGCACCTTACGCGCGGACAGAGGGGAGGTGATCTGAGGGGTGTTCGTGATGCAGGAGAAGGGTGAGCATTCCTCGGACGAATCACACGACCTGGCGGACTCCCTCCGGCGGCATCGCGAGGACATCCTGCGCCACTGGGAAAGGGCCGTGGCGGAGCACCAACCGGACGGGCTGGTACGGGAGGCGCTGTTGCACGCCTACCTGCCCGGCTTCCTCGAGCGGATGGCGGACGTGTTGGAGCACCCTCCGGCCGAGGGACAGCTGGCCCGGTTCATCCCCGACGAGCACACCCTGCACCACCTGGAAGCGGGCCTGGAGCCGGATCGAGTCGCCCTGGAGTTCGGGCTGTTGCGCCACTGCCTCCACCAGCACCTGGCCCATGTGGGTGGCTTCGCGCAGTGGGCATTGCTCCACGAGAGCATCGATCAAGGCATCCTCCGCGCCACCTCGCTCTACACGACCATGCGCGACCGGATGCTCGAGGCGCTGGAGCGCGTGTCCGAGGCGGCCGTCACGAATCAGGACGTCGACACCTTCTTGACCCGGTTGCTGAACATCCTGCTGGAGTGCTCGGTGTCGGTGGATGGCGCCGCCATCCTGCTGAGCGACAAGGCGGAGCTTCGGCTGCGCGCCGCGGTGGGTCTCGGTGCGAAGGAGTCCTTGGAGTCCAACATCCACCTTCCGCTCGACGCGGGGCTCACCGGCCAGGTGGCCACCCAACGCCGTCCGATCCTCGTGCGCATGGCGTCCACCCATCCCGAGGTGCGCTCGGACCTCGTCCGTCGGCTCGGCGTGCGCGCCGTCTACAGCGTGCCCCTGCTCCAGGGCGAGCGGCTCATCGGCGTGGCGCACATGGGCTCGAGAACCCTCTTCGACTTCACCGAGTCCGACAAACAACTCTTCCGCACCCTGATGACGCGCGCCCTCAACTTCATCGTGAAGGCGGAGTCGATCGAGCGGGAACAAGCCGCGCGGGCCGAGGCCCAGCGTCTGCTGTCCCTGATGGACACGCTGGTGGAAGCGTGTCCGGTGGGCCTGTGCCTCATGGACCGGGAGCTGCGCTTCATCTGCATCAACGACACCCTGGCCCGGCTCAACGGCCACGTGACGAAGCAGCATCTGGGAAGACCCTTGCGCGAGATGGCGCCCGACTGGGTCGCCGCGCTGATCGAGCCCCACTTCCGCCGGGTCCTGGAGGAGGGCCAACCCATCTGCGACCATGAGTTCACCAGCCCGCCCTGGAAGGAGGGCCCCGAGCAGCACTGGCTCTGCCACTACTACCCGGTGCGCAACGCGGACGGCGAGGTGGACGGGGTGGGCTGCGTGTTGGTGAACATCACCCAGCAGAAGCGGGTGGAGGCGGAGCTGCGCCGGGCGGGCGAGCTGCGCGAGCGGCTCATCGGCGTGGTGGGGCATGACCTGCGCAACCCGCTCAACGCCATCAGCATCTCGGCCGGGCTGCTGCGGCGCGAGGAGAACCTGGAAGCGGACGCGCTGCGGGCGGTGGAGCGCATCCGCGCCAGCGCGGCGCGGATGGCGCGGATGCTCAACGACATCCTCGACTTCGCGCGCAGCAACACGAGTGAGGGCCTGCCCGTCCACCGTGAGCGGGTGAACCTGCACGAGCTCTGCCGGAGCGCGCTGGAGGAGCTTCAGGTGGCGTACGCGAACCAGCGGCTGGAGCTGGACGCGCGGGGCGACGGCTGGGGGTGGTGGGATCCGGACCGGCTCACCCAGGTGGTGGGCAACCTGGTGAGCAATGCCGTGCAACACGGACGCGAGGGCACGCCCGTGCGCGTGGAGGTGCGGGACGAGGGAAACGACGTGCTCCTGGCCGTCCACAACGAGGGCGAACCCATCGCCCCCGAGCTGCGCCCGGCGCTCTTCCAGCCCTTCCGCCACGGCGCCAGGGGCAAGGCCAGCTCGCGCAGCGTGGGGTTGGGGCTGTACATCGTCCAGCAGGTGGCCCACGCGCACGGAGGCGAGACCCAGGTGAACTCCAGCGAGCACGGGCACACCGTCTTCACGGTGCGCCTGCCCCGGGGTGGCTAGCGCGCGGGGGGGCCCCTCACCGGGGGCTCAGCGCCCGTGGCGGCGGTGGTGGTTGCTGCGCACGGGGATGGGGATGGGCTGTAAGTGACCGCCGGACTGATCATCCTCGTCGCGCACGCCCGCGCGCGCCAGGTGCTTGTCCAGGCGGCCCACGAGCATCAGGCCCGCCATGCGGAAGTCCGAGACGAGCGACCACAGCGGATAGGTGAAGGTCGCCGGACGGTTCTTCTCGAGGGTGAAGTGGCTCACCCAGGCGAAACCGTAACCCGCCACCAGCGCGGCCGGCAGCAGCCCCACCCGGCCCGTCAGCGCGGCGGTGCCCGCCAGGCAGACCGCGACGGAGGTGCCCAGGAAGTGCAACCACCGGGTGCTCGCCAGGGCGTGCTCGCGCAGGTAATGGGGCCAGAACTCAGCGTAGGTTGGGATTCGCTCGTTCATAGGATGGATTCTGCTGCCGGAAGAGCCCCCTTCGTCAACCCTCCACGGGCCTCTTTGGCGCTCGGGTGTCATTCCGCCTAGGCTCAGAGGGGCCGAGGGAGCTGGATCGTGAACGACTGGACGCCCAAGCCCATTCCCACCACCGCCCTCGCCCGGCTTCCGCTCACCCCCGAGGAGGGCTTCGTCCTCTCGCGTCTGGATGGGGCCACCCCCGTGCGGCACCTGACGGCCCTCACGGGCCTGCCTCCCGAGCGCATCCAGGCCATCCTCGCCCGACTGCTGACACTCGGCGCCGTCCTTCCCCCGCCCACCTCCGCCGCCCCGCCTCCCACTCCCGCCCCCGCGGCCTCCGCCCCGGCCGTGCCGCCGGAAACGCCCGGGGAGCCGCCCGACGCCGGGGAGGAGGAGGAGGTCGAGGACGCCGGAGAGCCGGAGGACGAGGGCGCCGAGGCCCACGCGGGCACCTTCCGGCAGCTCTTCGAGCGGCGGCTGCATCCGCTCGCGGCGGATGAGCGGGCCCGGCTCGCGCGCGAGTCCGGCGAGCCGGAGTTGTCCGCGCTGTGCTTCGACCCGGTGCCCGCCGTCATCCACGCGCTGCTGGAGAACACGCGCCTGGGGCTCGCGCATGCGCGGCTCATCGCCCGGCACCACCTCAACCCGGTGGGGCTGGAAGCACTGTGTGGCCGCGCCGCCTTCGCCTCGGACGCGGGGGTGAGGCGGTGGCTGGTGCGCAACCCTCAACTGCCCGCGGGGCTCTTCCGCCGTCTGTGGGGAGGCCGCCGGCTGATGGAGCAGTTCAAGGTGGCGGGCAATCGCGACGTCCCCGAGGGCACCCGCCGCACCGCGCGCGAGGTGATGCGTTCACGCTTCAGCACCGCGCCCGCCGAGGAGCGCGTGGAGCTCATCCTCCTCACCGAGGGCCGGGTGTTGGGCGCGCTCATGGGGCTGCCCGTGGACGGCAAGACGGCGGCGCTCTTGTGTGGGCGCGTCTACCGCTCGCCCCTGCTCATCCAGAACCTGGCGCGCTGGAGCGCCGCGCCTCCAGCCCTCATCGCGCACCTGCTCAAGCAGGAGGCCGTGCGCCGCCAGCCCCAGCTGCGGCAGTTGCTCCAGCGCCACCCCAACGCCCCCGCGGACGCGCGCCGGGGCGACTGACGCTCACGAGAAGGAGCGCGCCTCGACGGCCTCGATGGCGGCACGCACCCCGGCGGGCACGGGCACCTTCTGGTGGTCGGCGTAGCGCAGGGTCACCAGCACCGCGCCGCCGCGCGCGTAGATCACCCCGCTGTTCGCGTCCTCCACGGCGTACTCCATGGTGAAGCTCGTCGTGCCGATGCGCGAGACGCGCGCGCCCACCACCAGCTCCGCCGGGTAGACGACCGGGCGCAGGTACTCCGCGTTCGTCGCGGCGACGATGGGACCCACGCCCTTGCCCTCGGGCTTGCGCATCTCGGGGCCCACCAGCCCGACGCGGGTCATGTACGCGATGCGCGCCGCCTCGAACCAGGTGAAGTAGCGCGCGTTGTTCACGTGGCCGAAGGCGTCCATGTCGGACCACTGGATGGGAAAGCGCACGGTGACGGGGAAGTCGTTCATGGGATGGCATGCACCACGGGGGCCCCCTCCGGGGCAACTCCAATCAACCCCTCGCCCGCCCGCCTGGCGCTGGGGGAATCCAGGAGTTGACCGGGGCGGGGCGCATGGGAGACCGTTTTGTCTCCGTGACACGCCCCGAGCCCGCCAACGCGCCGAAGCCCTCTCCCCCGAAGACGAGCGAGGAGTCCTCGAGCGATCGCATCCTCTATGTGCCCTCGGACCGCGGGCTCATGCCCTGGAAGCGCGCGGACATGGTGCGCTGGCTCCACCCGCAGCACCTCATCCGCTCGGGCCTGGACGCGCTCGTGGCCAGCATCTTCGGCGTGCGCGCGGACCACCGGCTCATCGAGGCCGTGGTGCGTCCGCAGGCCCCCTACTTCGACTACTCGGACGAGGCGGCGGGCGAGGACTTCTGGCTCGACTACGTGTCGGACACCGGGGACGGGTGGAACTCCACCTACGCCGTGGCGCGGCTGCTGGCCAAACCGGAGCTGGAGCTGAAGGATCCGAACGGAGACACCCACGCGCTGGAGCGCGGACGCATCCTCGTGTTCGGTGGCGACCAGGTGTACCCGGGCGCCAGCCGCGACACGTACGAGCAGCGCCTGGTGCAGCCCTACCGCGAGGCCATGTCGCGCTCGCCCGAGCCCAGCCCCCACCTGTTCGCCATCCCCGGCAACCACGACTGGTACGACGGCCTGTCCGCCTTCATGCGGCTGTTCTGCGCGGACCGCTGGTTCGCCGGGCGCCGCACGCGCCAGAGCCGCAGCTACTTCGCCCTCAAGCTGCCGCGCGGCTGGTGGCTCATCGGCACCGACGTCCAGCTCAACAGCGACATCGACGTGCCCCAGCTCGAGTACTTCCGCCAGACGGCCGCGTCCATGCAGCCGGGAGACCGCATCATCCTGTGCAACGCGGAGCCGGCGTGGATCCACGCGGCCACCACGCCCCGGCCCCGGGGCTACATGGAGAACAACCTGGAGTACCTCCAGGAGAAGGTGTTCGGCCGGCGCATCAGCCTCTTTCTCGCCGGGGACCTGCACCACTACAAGCGGCACGAGGACGCCGCGGGCCGGCAGAAGATCACCGCGGGCGGAGGCGGGGCCTTCATGCACCCGACCCACGCCCCCCAGGCGCAGCGGCTGCGCTGCGGGTCCGAGCAGAAGAAGTGCTTTCCCGACGAGAAGACCTCGCGGGAGCTCACGCGCCAGAACCTGATGCTCATCCGCCACAGTCCCTTCTTCGGACTGCTCACGGGCACGCTCTATCTGCTCCTCGCGCTGTCGGCGTACACGGAGCTGGGCAACCACGGGCTGCTGAACATGCACGAGGCCCTGCGGCAGTTGGCCGCCTCGCTGGTGAACCGGCCCATGTCGCTGGTGGTGGGCGCGGCCACGCTCGGGGGGCTGGTGGGGTTCGCGGATCCCGCCCTCGGGCGCTGGCGCGTGACCATGGGGTTGATGCACGGCCTCGGACACATCGTCTGTGCGTTCCTCGTGGCCTGGGGCGCGATGTACTTCACCGTCAACACGCTGGGCATCTGCGCCGAGCCACCGCCTCAACAGCTCGCGGGTTTCATCATCCCCGGCGCCAACGCGTGCGCCGGCGGGTGGACGCACATGTGGGCCAAGTTCCTGCTGGGCACCTTCCTGACCTTCGCGGGCGGCTTCCTCGTGGGCCCCTTCGTCATGGGCCTGTACCTCACGGTGAGCCTCAACCGTTTCGGCGCCCACTCCAACGAGGCCTTCATCTCCCTGGCCATCCCCGACTGGAAGAACTTCCTGCGGCTGCGCATCGACCCGGAGGGACAACTCACCGTGTTCCCCGTGGGCCTGGAGCGCGTGCCCCGCAAGTGGAAGGCGACCTACGCCGATCGCTCCTCGCCCGCCTACGATCCGGATGACCCCCAGGCCACCGACCCCCTCCTCATCGAGCCGCCCGTGCGCGTGATGCCTCGGGAGCAGGCGCCCTAGCCCTCCTGTGCCACCTCCCCCCGCCCGGAGGGCCGCGCGACGCTCCGGGCATCCTTCCCGCCGCTCGCGCATCCCATGTCGGGTGCGCCGCTCCCAGGCGCATCCAGGAACGGGAAAGGCGGAACACGCATGGAGACACGGAAGCTGGGGTCGCTCGAGGTGTCGGTGGTCGGCCTGGGGTGCAACAACTTCGGATGGCGCCTGGACGCCCAGGGCACCGCCACCGTGGTGGACGCCGCGCTCGACGCGGGCATCAACTTCTTCGACACCGCCACCCTCTATGGCGAGGGGAAGAGCGAGGAGTTCCTCGGCCGCGCGCTCGGCAAGCGCCGCAGCCAGGTCCTCATCGCCAGCAAGTTCGGCCACCCCGGCGAGGGTCCGGGCAAGGGAGCCAAACCCGCCTATCTCCAGCAGGCCATCGAGACGAGCCTGCGCCGCCTGGGCACGGACTACATCGATCTCTATCAGCTCCACATGCCGGATCCCGAAACACCCATCGCGGACACCCTGGGTGCCCTCGACGCGCTCGTGCGCGCGGGGAAGGTGCGGGAGATTGGCTGCTCGAACTTCTCGGCGGCCCAGTTGCGCGAGGCCGCCCAGGCCGTACGCCCCGGCGCGGCGCGCTTCGTGAGCGTGCAGAACGAATACAGCCTCCTGCACCGTGAGCCCGAGGCCGAGGTGCTCCCGGAGTCCGAGCGCGGCCAGCTCGCGTTCCTCCCCTACTTCCCGCTGGCCAGTGGACTGCTCACCGGCAAGTACCGCCCGGGACAAGCCCCTCCCGAGGGCAGCCGCCTGAGTGGAGGCGGGCTGGCCAATCGCTTCCTCACCGAGGCCAACATCGCCCGCGCCGAGGAGCTGCGCCGCCATGCCGAGTCGCGCGGGCATACGCTGCTGGATCTCGCCTTCTCCTGGTTGCTCGCGCGCGGGCCCGTCGTCGCCTCGGTGATCGCCGGGGCGACCTCGGCCGAACAGGTGCGCGCCAACGTGGCCGCGGCCGGCTGGCGGCTCGACGCGGCGGACCTCGCGAAGGTCGACGCCCTCACCAGGAGCACCTCCCGATGAACGGTGGAACGTCCCGCGGGAGCGGCCCGGCGCTGCGCCTGAGCGTGTTGGATCAATCCCCCATCCCCGAGGGCTCGACGGGGGCCGAGGCCCTGAGGAACACACTGGACCTCGCCCGGCACACGGACGCGCTCGGCTATCACCGCTACTGGGTGGCGGAGCACCACGGGGGCACCATGCTCGCCTGCGCGAGCCCCGAGGCGCTCATCGGCCCCATCGCCCTGGCGACCTCGCACCTGCGCGTGGGCAGCGGCGGCGTGATGCTGCCCCACTACAGTCCCTTCAAGGTCGCCGAGACCTTCAGCATGCTCAGCGGCCTCGCTCCGGGACGCATCGACCTGGGACTCGGCCGCGCACCGGGCTCGGACCGGATCACCGCGCTCGCGCTGCAGCGTGACCGCCGCTACCACATGCCCGACGACTTCCCCTCCCAGCTCGCGGAGCTGTTGGGCTACCTCGCCGGAGAGCTGCCCGAGGACCATGCCTTCGCGCGGCTCACCACGATGCCGGGCCTGCCCGAGGTGCCCGAGCCCTGGCTGTTGGGCTCCTCGCCGCAGAGTGGCATCTGGGCGGCCGAGGCGGGCCTGCCCTACGCCTTCGCCGACTTCATCCAACCGGTGGGCGTGCCCATCGCCGCGCGCTACCGCGAGGAGTTCACCCCCTCGCGCTGGCTCGACGCGCCGCGCGTCCTCGTCGCCGTCTGGGCCCTGTGCGCCGCCACCGACGCGGAGGCCGAGCGGCTCGCCTCCAGCATCAAGATGGCGGGGGCCATGCTGGTGCGGGGCCAGCCCATCCCCGTGCCTCCGGTCGACACCGCGCTGCGCTTCCTGAGCAACCTGGGCGGCATGTCGGCACTGCCCTTCCGGGAGCGGCGGTTGATCGTCGGCTCGCCCGCACGGGTGAAGGAATCCATCGAGACGGTGGCGCGGGAGTATGGAGCCGACGAGGTGATGATCGTCACCATCACGCACGAGCACGCGGCGCGCCGCCGCTCCTACGAGCTCATCGCCGACGCCTTCGCCCTGCCCCGGCCCCCGCCCCCGCCTACCAAGGGCTGAACGGCTGGCGGGGGGGAGTGGGTCCCGTTACAACCGCCCCCTATGCCCAAGGGATCCGTCTTCGGCGGGAAGGCCCACGGCCTCCGCCTCGAGCGAATGTCCGCGTCGCCCCGCTTCAGCGAGGGGGTCTTCCACAACACGGCCGGGGTGGGCCGGGGACTCAAGTCCGGCACCACGCTGCCGACACTCGGCGAGTTCTTCACCGGGGGCCAGGCGCGCACGCCCCCGGGCCTGCTGCCCACGGAGAACCCGCTGGCGACCTGGGCCCGGCCGGTGGACACGGGCCTGCGGGCGACGTGGCTCGGCCACTCCACGGTGCTGCTGGAGGTGGATGGGCTGCGCGTGCTCACGGATCCCGTCTGGGGCGAGCGCGCCTCACCCTTCGCCCTGCTCGGCCCCCGGCGCTTCCAGCCCATGCCGGTGACGATCGCCCAGTTGCCGCCGCTGGACGCGGTGATCATCTCGCACGACCACTATGATCATCTGGATCATCCGAGCGTGCTGGAGCTGGCGCGCCTGGGGGTGCCCTTCTACACGTCGCTCGGGGTGGGCGCGCACCTGGAGGCGTGGGGCGTGCCGCCCGAGCGCATCACCGAGCTGGACTGGTGGGAGTCCGCGCGACTGCCGCGCGGCGAGCTGCGCATCACCGCCGCGCCCTCGCAGCACTTCTCGGGGCGGGGGCTGGGCGACAGCAATCGCACGCTCTGGTCCTCGTTCGTGGTGGAGGGCCCGCGGCACAAGGTGTTCTTCAGCGGCGACACGGGACTGACGCCCGAGTACGCGGAGATCCGCCAGCGGCTCGGGCCGTTCGACCTGGTAATGCTGGAGGTGGGCGCGTTCCACGAGGCCTGGGGAAGCATCCACCTGGGACCGGCCAACGCGCTCGAGGCGCTGGAGCTGCTCGGTGGGGGAACGCTGCTTCCGGTGCACTGGGGCACGTTCAACCTCGCCCTGCACGCCTGGGACGAGCCCGCGGAGACGCTCTTGCGGCTGGGTGCGGAGCGGGGCGCGCGGCTGGTGATGCCCCGCGCGGGCGCCCCGGTGGAACCCTCGCGGGTGGAGGGGGTGGAGCCCTGGTGGCGCGCCGTGGGTGCCGGCGCGCCCGAGCCCCTCGAGCCCCGGGAGGCTCAGGCGACGGTGAGGATCTCCGCGCCCTGATCCGTCACCACCAGGGTGTGCTCGAACTGGGCGGTGCGGCTGCCGTCGGCGGTGACGGCGGTCCACCCATCGTCCCACTGCCGGTGGTGCCAGTGGCCGAGGGTGATCATCGGCTCGACGGTGAACGTCATGCCCGGGAGCATGATCGTCTTGGCCTCGGGGTCGAAGTGGTGGGGAACCTGGAGCGAGCTGTGGAAGCGCTCGCCGATGCCGTGGCCACAGTAGGCGCGCACCACCCCCATGTGGTTCTTGGTCGCGTGCGCCTCGATGGCCCGGCCGATGTCATTGATGGGCCGGCCCGGCTTCACCGCCTCGATGCCGAGCATGAGGCACTCCTTGGTGACCTCCACCAGGCGCCGGCTCTCGGCGTCCACGTTGCCGATGAGGTAGGTGGCCGAGCAGTCCCCGTGCACCCCATCCAGGAAGATGGTGATGTCGAGGTTGATGATGTCCCCGTCCTCGAGCGGGCGGCTGTCGGGGATGCCGTGGCAGATGACCTCGTTGACCGAGGTGCACAGCGACTTGGGGAAGCCGTGGTAGTTGAGGGGGCTGGGGTAGCCGCCGCGGCGGATGTACTCCTCGTGCGCGATGGCGTCGATCTCGTCCGTGGTCATGCCGACGCGCAGGTGGGCGGCCGTCGCGTTCATCACCTCGGCGGCGGCCTTGCAGGCGCGGCGCATGCGGGCGATGACGTCGGGGCTCTGCACGTCGGAGATGGGGCCGCTGCGGGAGGGACGCCCGGTGGCCGCGTAGTCGGGCCGGGGGATGTGTAGCGGGACGGGGCGCATGGGGCTGATGACGCCCGGCCGGATGCCGCGCGAGCGGGCCTCGGGCCCTCGCTTGCGAGCCTCCACGGCGTCCGCGCCCCGATGGCACTTCTTGTACTTGGTGCCACTCCCACACCAACAGACGTCATTGGGCTTGGGAAGCACGGCGGGGGGAACACGTTCAGTGGAAACGTCGGTCATGACGGTGAGCTATAACCGGTGGGCCCCAACGAATCCATCCCCCGCGCACCCTCTTGTCCGGTGTTTTCCGGGTTACCCTCCTGGAGCCCACCACGGGAGGTAGGCCCGAGCCCTCGGCCGTGGGCCTCCCGGGCGCCTTCGGCCAGGGTGCTCGGCCGACCTGGGCCTCTCCTCCGGCGTCCAGGTGGAACCCGAGGATGCCATCCTCGAGCGCACCGTCCCCGAGACGGGGGTTAGAGTTGCCGGAGAGGGAGGAGCCACGGGTGCACCCCTATCACTGGGACGCGGGGCTGGAGCCGAGGCTCCAGCAGGTTGCTGAGCGGGTCGGCAGGCTGAGGCAAGCACGGCTGCACCCGGCGGCCGTCCAGAACCTCCGCCACTGGTTCCGCATCCACCACACGTACCACTCGAATGCGATCGAGGGGAACCGTCTCACCCTGCCCGAGACGCGCGCGGTGCTCGAGGACGGCATCACCATCTCCGGCAAATCGCTCAAGGACCACCTGGAGGCGGTGAACCTCTCGCAGGCGCTCGACTTCATCGAGGAGCTGGCCCGGGCGGAAACCCCTCTCAGTGAGCGCGAGGTGCGCGACATCCATGCCATCGTCCTGCGCTCCATCGATGTGAACAACGCCGGGCGGTACCGGGGCATCAACGTGCGAATTGGAGGAACCGACTACACGCCGCCTCCAGCCCATGCCGTCCCGGAGCGGATGGAGGAATTCGGCCGCTGGCTCGCGAGCCACGAGCCGGAGCACCCCATCGTCGTCGCCGCCATCGCCCATGCGTGGTTCGAGACCATTCATCCCTTCATCGACGGGAACGGACGGACGGGACGGCTGCTCGCGAATCTCCTCCTGATGCGCCAGGGCTACCCGGTCACCGTCCTTCGGGTGGAGGAGCGCGCGCGTTACTACACGGCGCTGGACCAGTCCCATACTGGCGAACTCTCCCCCATCGTGGAACTGACGCTGGAGACCGTCGAGCGCAGCCTCGCCGAGTACGAGCGGCTCATCCAGGAGGTGGAGGTCCGCGAGCCGGCCATCGAGTACCTCGCCGAGCGATTGGCCTCCACACGGCAGGAGAGAAACCCGAAGTACCTCGGATGGAAGTACGGCGTTGAAGCGATCCAACAGAATCTGGCGGAGACGGCGGAGCGGATCACTGAGCAGTTGAAGGGGCGAACCTCGGGCATCGACTTGAGGTTCATGCCCACGCTCGTGACGGAGCAACTCTGGCGAGAGTCTCAATCAAGGAGGCAAGTGATTGGCCAGTTCTCCGCGAACAGCCCTCGTGCCAGCTTCTCTTGTTCTCTCAGCGTCGGCGAGCCTCCCAGGGAGGCACAACGTTTGATGGGGGAGGTGGCGGGTCCTGCCATCTACGTCGATCTCAAGGAAAAGGCAGACGAGCCCGAGCATTTTCTCATGGCCGTACCAGACCAACACCTCTTCACCGCGCTCTACGCGACGGGCAAGGGATTCAATGCCCTGATCTCGCCCCCCTTCAGAAAGACCTCACCTCCGAACGAGCCCGAGCCAGAGATGAACGTGAAGAGGCAGGTATCCGCCCTGAAGATCGCGACGGACATCTGGACCTATCTCATCGAGCGTCACCTCACCTGAAGACAGTGACTATCCGCCCGCGCTCGCATCCTTGAGTTCGCCGGGAACGAGCCGATCCCTTACCCCCAGGTGCGCCTCCAGCGTGCGCTCCAGGAAGAGCACCTGCTCGGCGGAGAGCTTCTTCGAGACGAGCTTGCGGCTGCTGCCATCCCGGCACAACACGCGCAGCTGATACACCTGTTTGAATTTCCCCCCGGCGAACTCCGTGCGCTTCTGGCCATAGAGCTGACGAAGTTCGTGCGCCTCCACCGTGCTCGGAAGGACGAACCAGGGCAGCGGGCCATGCCGCACCGAGATCCCCGTCCGGGGTGAGGCCTCGATGCGCGTGCGGTTGACGCTCCGCAGGAGCACCCCGTAGCCGATGAAGGGACTCGAGGCGAGGAAAAGCCAGGGCAGCATCTCCTGGTCCGCGCGCACCGTGTATGCCCCCAGCAGCCCCGCCAGTCCCAGTCCCACGAGACCCAGGAACACAAGGGCGTTGAGCCAGAGATCCACCGGACCCCAGCTCCAGCTCCAACTCACGCGGAGGACGTCTCCCTCGCGCGCCATCTCCCAGCCGTCGTCCAATCGCCGGGGAGCGTCCACCGCCGTCGTGACGGCGTAGAGCCCACCGCACGAGGAACACCTCACACACAGCGTGTCCGGCAGGGCGTCCCCCTCCTGGAGATGGGCACCGCAGAGATCGCAACGAGAAAGCATGGGCGAACTCTAGCGACTGTCCCTGGCTGTCCGCGAGGCATGCGGGAGGGAGATGACGTGCGCGGCTGCTCGACCGGGGCGAGCTCGACATGGCGGACCCTCGCTCGGTGACCACCGCGCTCGAGCAGCACCAGCCGTGGGCCGTCATCAACGCGGCGGGCTTCGGGTGCGTGGATGCCAGAGAGGTCGATCCGGCGGGAAGCATCGCGCCGGGCCGAGCCCCCGGAGGGTCCCCCGCCCGGCTTGCTCGCGGACAAGGCTCAGAGCTGGGCGTGACGCCGCACGCCCATGCCGCGCACGGGCCGCTCGGCGGCCTTGTAATCGGTCGCCAGCCAGACCAGGAAGAGGCCAATCGCCGAGACGATGAAGAAGTTGGACGCCGAGGCGATGGTCGAGAAGCCAAACAGGAAAGGCGCCGCGAGCAGGACGATTGCGACGACGGCCTCGACGATTCCGTGGATGGGGAAGGGAATGAGCCTGGCCACCCCGAGCGGATAGGCGGTCAGCAGGCTCATGCACAACTGCATCATGGCCATCAAATAGCAAAGCACCGCTGGCAGTCCCGGGAAGCCGAACAGGGAGGGAGCCAGCGCGAACAGCACCACGATGAAATAGTCACCGTAGCCATGAATCTTGGGGGAAAGAGGGACTTTCATCGTGGACCTCGTGCACCGGGGACCCAGACAGACACCTGCTGGCACGGCCCTGCCTGGAAATGGGTGCCTTCCGGAGTGGACGTGCCCTGATCTCCAGCGTGGCCACGCCTCGGGTCAATGCCAGCCCGGGATGCTCACGCGTCAGGGGAGTGTCCGGAGTGAGGAGGGCATGCGGGCCTACTCGGTGCCAGCCCGCTTCAGGGCCCCGAGAACCAGTCCCATGACATGGAAGGCGAGTCCCATGCCCCAACCCACCGCGGGCCATTGGACCCACCAACCCGGGCCGCTCATCATGTCCACGATAGAGAGCCCGCTCATGACGATGCCGTAGCTCATGCCGTGGGCCGCCAGGCCGATCAGCGCGCCCCGGCGACGGGACTGGCGCTTGAGCTTCTTCGCCCGGTCGGCGAGCACCTGCTCCACGGCGTCCTCACTCACCCCCAGCTCGCGCGCCAGGGCGAGGAGATCCTCGCGCGTGAGCTGACGAGACCCGGTGGAGGGGAGGTCGTACCGGCGCTCGAGCATGCGCGAGGTGGCCTCGCGAACGATCTCCGCGGCCTCATCGTGGGTAAAGCGCGGCGGTTGTTGCCGGGTGTCAGCCATTCTCGAAGGTTATCCAAGGAAACCTCCCGCGCAACAGGGCCGCGCTCCTCCGCGCATTCACTTCATCGACGGACTCCGCCGTGAGAGAGTCCACACGACCCATGCCCCTCGGAAGCACACCATGCCCTCTGTCGTGAAGCGCTGGAGACGTCCGGGACTGTTTTTGCTCGGAGGACTGCTCTGGGTGTGCGGTCCAACGGGCCATGCCGGCGATTCCGTCACGAACGCCTGTCGGCAGAATCCCGCCAACTGCGCTCTCCTCAACGGACAGGAGGCGGGCGCCGCCCCCACCGTCCGTGGCGGGGCCGAAATCGCCTCCATCGCCGCCACGCTCCGCTTCCTCTCCCCCGAGTTGAAGCTCCGCATCGAGCGGACCCTGCATGAATGCGCCGCGTGGGCGGATGCCGAGGTCAACCGGCGGCGCCTGGGCGGCGATGCACCCTCACGCCAGCAGTGCCAGGAGGTGCTTCCCACGCTGGACCCCTGTGGGCAGAAGGTGACCCGGGCCATGCAATGGGGTAGCGAGAAGCACGGCCTGGCCACCCAGTGCGTCCAGGAGCAGTTGGACCCGCTGATTCCAGGACGCTTCAGCCTGGAGCCCCGCTACCGCTACGACAGGCCAACGGGACAGGTGCAGTGGCTCAGCCCGGCGGAAGTCCGCGCCCTTCTCCGGCAGGATTGCGGCAAAGAACTGAAAGGGACACTGGTGCCGGACGTGGTCATCCACTCCGGCAATCCACTCCAGGCCATCTCCATCTACGACTTCAAGTTCCCTTGTCCTCCCCACAACAAAACGCCCTGGAGGATGTATGAGCATGGACAGTACAAGGGATTGAGCCAGGGACAAGTGTACGTCGAAGCACTCAAGACAGAAGCAGCCCTCGTCACTCCGAGACGTGGAATAGAGCAGAGGATCCATCCATGAGCGAGCACTGCCCGACCATCCGCATCTGCGCACAAGATGGCAGTATCTTGATACGAGATGGATTGAGCATCTGCTTCTACATGCGCCGCCATCACCACGAGGTGGCACAAGACGTCATGCGTTCCCTGGAGACATACCTGCGGGTCCTGGGCCCGGAAGCGCTCGGCTGGTACGCGGATAGCGAAGGAGACTGGCAGGAGTTGGATGAGGCGGGCTGGGCACACATCCAAAGCCGGATGCAGGGAAGCAGCCCCCTCATCACGTTGTCAGACAACCCCCGCGAAGCCGGTCCCTATCAATTCGAGTACTTCGGCAAGGACCTCGAAGCCCCGTTCTTCATCGACAACCCCCATGCGGTCTGTGCGTTGGAGTTCTGGCTGCCCACCGGGTTCCTGGAGGAACGAGGGCCCGCGCACGTGCGCGAACTGGCCCTGGCTCTGGCCGCTCCCCTCCCCTTCAACTCCGGCCATGTCAGCCTCTCCTTCAACGCCCTTCACCAACTCGCGGGCGTCTCCGATGAACTTCGACAATTGCGCCTGCGCTACCCCGGAATGGACGTCCATGGACTGGAACGCATTGGTTGGCATATCGGCACACGGATACGAGGCCCCCACTGGCTGACCTTCCTGGGCCCACACGTCCTCGGCGAGTTGGGCGGAGTCCCGGGACTGCGCTCCCGCCTCGTCTCCCCGGACATCTCCGTTCAACTCCTGGACGGCGAGCGCGCCCTCGTCACCCTCGGCGAATGGCCCGAGGCGGGTGACACCACCCGGGGGTTCACCCTGCCCCTGCACCGGGAGCTCGCCCGCGTGTTGGAACCCTGGCTCTACCACGAGCCTCCCCTCCGCGACCCCGTGGCCAACGAGGACACCCTCCGCTGGGAGCGCCGTTTCCTCGACTGACTCCGCCGTGCGAGAGTCCACGCGGCCCATGCCTCTCGGGAGCACATCATGCCCTCTGTCGTGAAGCGCTGGAGACCTTCGGGGTTGTTCCTCCTCGGGGGCCTGCTCGCGGTGTGCGCTCCAGTGGCGTACGCCGGCGATTCCGTCACGAACGCCTGTCGGCAGAATCCCGCCAACTGCGCTCTCCTCAACGGACAGGAGGCGGGCGCCGCCCCCACCGTCCGTGGCGGGGCCGAAATCGCCTCCATCGCCGCCACGCTCCGCTTCCTCTCCCCCGAGTTGAAGCTCCGCATCGAGCGGACCCTGCATGAATGCGCCGCGTGGGCGGATGCCGAGGTCAACCGGCGGCGCCTGGGCGGCAATGCACCCTCACGCCAGCAGTGCCAGGAGGTGCTTCCCAAACTGGACCCCTGTGGGCAGAAGGTGACCCGGGCCATGCAATGGGGTAGCGAGAAGCACAGCCTCGCCACCCAGTGCGTCCAGGAACAGTTGGACCCGCTGATTCCAGGACGCTTCAGCCTGGAGCCCCGCTACCGCTACGACAGGCCAACGGGACAGGTGCAGTGGCTCAGCCCATCTGAAGTCCGCACCCTTCTCCGGCAAGATTGCGGAAAAGAGCTGAAAGGGACCTTGGTGCCAGACGTGGTCATCCACTCCGGAAATCCACTCCAGGCCATCTCCATCTACGACTTCAAGTTCCCTTGCCCTCCCGATAACAATGCGTCTTGGAAAAAGTACACAGCGGGTCACATTGACCAGGACTTAACCCAGGGGAAGGTGTACGTCGACGCACTCAAAGCAGAAGCCGCCCTCGTCACCCCGCGACAGGGAGTCCATCAAAGGATACATCCATGAGCGAGCACTGCCCGACCATCCGCGTCTACGCACAAGATGGCAGTATCCTGATACGAGATGGATTGAGCATCTGCTTCTACATGCGCCGCCATCACCGCGAGGTGGCACAAGGCGTCATGAACTCCCTGGAGACGTATTTACAAGCCTTTGGGCCAGAAGCACTCGGCTGGTATGTGGATGACGAAGGGGACCCGCAGGAGTTGGATGAGGCGGGCTGGACATACATCCGAACCCGGATGCAGCAAAGAGGCCCCCTCATCACGTTGTCAGATAATCCCCGCGAAGCCGGTCCCTATCAATTCGAGTACTTCGGCAAGAACCTCGAAGCCCCGTTCTTCATCGACAACACCCACGCGGTCTGTGCGTTGGAGTTCTGGCTGCCCACCGAGTTCCTGGAGGAACGAGGGCCCGCGCGCGTGCGCGAACTGGCCCTGGCTCTGGCCGCTCCCCTCCCCTTCAACTCCGGCCATGTCAGCCTCTCCCTCAATGCCCTTCACCAACTCGCCGGCGTCTCCGATGAACTCCGCCAGTTGCGCCTGCGCTACCCCGGAATGGACGTGCATGGACTGGAACGTCTCAGTTGGCACATCGGAACAAGGATACGAGGCCCTCACTGGCTGACCTTCCTGGGTCCGCCCATCCTCGGCGAGTTGGGAGGAGTCCCGGGGCTGCGCTCCCGCCTCGTCTCCCCGGACATCTCCGTGCAACCCCTGGACGCCGAGCGCGCCCTCGTCACCCTCGGCGAATGGCCCGAGGCGGGTGACACCACTCAAGGGCACACCCTGCCCCTGCACCGGGAGCTCGCCCGCGTGTTGAAGCCCTGGCTCTACCACGAGCCTCCCCTCCGCGACCCCGTGGCCAACGAGGACACCCTCCGCTGGGAGCGCCGTTTCCTCGACTGACTCCGCCGTGCGAGAGTCCACGCGGCCCATGCCTCTCGGGAGCACATCATGCCCTCTGTCGTGAAGCGCTGGAGACCTTCGGGGTTGTTCCTCCTCGGGGGCCTGCTCGCGGTGTGCGCTCCAGTGGCGTACGCCGGCGATTCCGTCACGAACGCCTGTCGGCAGAATCCCGCCAACTGCGCTCTCCTCAACGGACAGGAGGCGGGCGCCGCCCCCACCGTCCGTGGCGGGGCCGAAATCGCCTCCATCGCCGCCACGCTCCGCTTCCTCTCCCCCGAGTTGAAGCTCCGCATCGAGCGGACCCTGCATGAATGCGCCGCGTGGGCGGATGCCGAGGTCAACCGGCGGCGCCTGGGCGGCAATGCACCCTCACGCCAGCAGTGCCAGGAGGTGCTTCCCAAACTGGACCCCTGTGGGCAGAAGGTGACCCGGGCCATGCAATGGGGTAGCGAGAAGCACGGCCTGGCCACCCAGTGCGTCCAGGAGCAGTTGGACCCGCTGATTCCAGGACGCTTCAGCCTGGAGCCCCGCTACCGCTACGACAGACCAACGGGACAGGTGCAGTGGCTCAGCCCGGCGAAGTCCGCGCCCTTCTCCGGCAGGATTGCGGCAAAGAACTGAAAGGGACATTGGTGCCGGACGTGGTCATCCACTCCGGTAATCCACTCCAGGCCGTCTCCATCTACGACTTCAAGTTCCCCTGCCCTGCCAACAATGAAGCTACCTGGAAGATGTATGGGCATGGGCATATCTACAGGGGCTTGAACCAGGGACAGGTGTACGTCGAAGCACTCAAGACAGAAGCCGCCCTCGTCACTCCGAGACGTGGAATAGAACAGAGGATCCATCCATGAGCGAGCACTGCCCGACCATCCGCATCTGCGCACAAGATAGCAGTATCCTGATACGAGACGGATTGAGCATCTGCTTCTACATGCGCCGCCATCACCACGAGGTGGCACAAGGCGTCATGCGTGCCCTAGAGACATACTTGCAAGTCCTGGGCCCGGAAGCGCTCGGCTGGTATGCGGATAGCGAAGGAGACTGGCAGGAGTTGGATGGCGCGGGCTGGGCACACATCCGCAGCCAGATGCAGGGGAGCAGCCCCATTATCATATTGAAAGACGATCCGGCAGGCGCCAGTCCCTATCGGTTCGAATATTTCGGCAAGGACCTCGAAGCCCCGTTCTTCATCGACAACCCCCATGCGGTCTGTGCGTTGGAGTTCTGGCTGCCCACCGGGTTCCTGGAGGAACGAGGGCCCGCACGCGTGCGCGAACTGGCCTTGGCTCTGGCCGCCCCCCTCCCCTTCAACTCCGGCCATGTCAGCCTCTCCCTCAACGCCCTTCACCAACTCGCCGGCGTCTCCGATGAACTCCGGCAGTTGCGCCTGCGCTACCCAGGCCTGGACGTCCATGCACTGGGACACCTTGGTTTGCACATCGGCACACGGATACGAGGCCCTCACTGGGTGACCTTCCTGGGCCCACCCGTCCTCGGCGAGTTGGGCGGAGTCCCGGGGCTGAGCTCCCGCCTCATCTCCCCGGACATCTCCGTGCAACCCCTGGACGCCGAGCGCGCCCTCGTCACCCTCGGCGAATGGCCCGAGGCGGGTGACACCACCCGGGGACTCACCCTGCCCCTGCACCGGGAGCTGGCCCGCGTGTTGGAGCCCTGGCTCTACCACGAGCCTCCCCTCCGCGACCCCGTGGCCAACGCGGACACCCTCCGCTGGGAACGCCGCTTCCTCGACTGACCCCACCGTGCGAAATGTCATGGTTCCCATTCACCAACAAAGATTCATCCATGAGAGAGCACCGTCCACCCATCCACCTCCAAGCACCGTCGCGCCACCGGACATGACGCGATCACTCGATACGACCTAGATCATCGTTCATCCGGGGACACTAAGTATTCAACATCTACAATGGATATATTGGGTCAGAAGAGGCCGAATCTCCTCATTTGAATGTCCGACCAGACCACCACTGAGGACCCAACACGCTTGACCGCCTTTGCTCCACCATCTTGAGAAACCACAAACACAGCCGCGTCGTCGAAGCTCGAAGCAAAGCGAAAAGCCGAACGATGGCGCGTACCAAAGGCATCAATCGACACTGTGCGACCTTTAGTTCCGTCTGCAGAAGATGCGAACCACACATCACGAAGGCTCGGAGACGAAGCAACAACCTCCGCACCGAAACCAAGAACCCTCAACCTATCTGTCATTACAATCGCCCCATCAACCCCACTAAGAGCAGTGATAAAATCAACAGCTTCCTCAACAGCTTCGTTCGCCTCCTCAAGCATCTCGTTCAAGATCCCACCTCGCCTAAAATCGCCTTGTTTTATTGCTCCTCTTTTAACCCTCATGGAGTGCTCATGAAAACGCTGACGATTCACAAGACACTCCTTTGCGGCACTCCAAGCAGCATCATGACTGCACTGATATTTAACAAAAAGACGATCGGCGAGTCGGGTATCATCCAAGGACATCTCATCACGGACAACAATAACCACCCCCCCGTGCCCCATCTCAGCAATTCTCTGAATCAGGCGCGAAACCAAATCGAGATAAAACCCACGTAAATAGCCGTCATCCCCTTTATCAACCAAACTCATCTTCTTAGCGCCTAATTCCTGACGAACTTCACCACGTAAAGAGCGCGCCCCATTCGAAAAAAAGCTGCCAATTGGACCTTTATCCAATACATCCGACAACGGCTCAACGAGTTGACCATCCCGCAAGCCGATGAGGAGCACACCTTCAGTAGAAATAAGTAGAGACGCTGGCTCAAACGAAGCGATGGTAACCGCAGTAGGTGGCGGGTAACCCATGTCTGCCTCACCACGAGCAAAACTCCACCAAGACCCCCCTGTATCGACAAGACCCCAAATTGATAATTGTTCGCCCGGAGCGCTGGGAGTCGGATCAACAGCGATCAGGACTTTTGTTGGATCGGTAGCAGGAGCAAGTCGAAGCAACTCGCCTACTGACAAGGGACGCGGTGTTTTAAATGGGACAACCGTCGTCTGAGATATATTTTTCGAGAGAAACTGATTCGGCGACTGATACGTACTGGGAAGCAACGCCAAGCGGAACACAGTCCGACGATGCTCCTCCGTTTTAAAGCTGGCCTGGAACGCAACCGAAAGACACTCACGAAGAACTTTATCACTGGGAATGCGCGGCTTGGGTTGCATCAAGGTGCGATAAGAGCGCCAAGCTTTTTTAAGGGGAGCAATGAGGTCAGTGGGTTGCACGTGTTTCATACGAACATCATACCAGGACAAGAGGACAAGAGTGATCTAGAATATGTATACTGGACCAGTATCGCAGTAGGCGACAAATCAGCACGAAAGAACAAGAAGCACCTGCCAAAGTCCTTGGAACGAGCCTTCCGTCAATCCGGGCAGGGCTGGTACTGTGATCAAACAACCTCAACCCTGTTTGATGGAGCATCCCGGCAGAAGGTAGTTTAATCGATACCAGCCACACCAACGACTGCTTCGCCAAGCCCCAAAAGGTTGGCCACCCTGCTTTCCGCTCACCCGTTCTGACTACATGCAAAAAATGAACTTAAGACAATTGCTATATCGAGTGCATATTGACACAGTCATAATAGGGATCCAATTTCTTGGCCTGGGCAGCGATAACCTCCGACAAAAATTCCTTCCATTGGCTTAGCGCACATCGTGGAGCCCTTGGCTCTACCACCGGCGAGTACTCTGGAGCGGCGTCACCCCAACAGACACCCGCCGCTGGGAACGCCGCTTCCTCGACTGACTCCCCGCACGGGCGTTTCAGGGAGGGACGGCCCGGCCCTCGTCTCCCTGGATGAGGTAGTACGCCTCCTGCCGCGGCACGAAGAAGCGCCAGCCCTCGGGGGTGAGGTACACCGGGTCCTCCGCCATCGCGAACACCTCCTGCCCGTCCCACTCGGCCACCGGAGCGCGTGTGCTGAGTTCCATCGCGAGGTAGGAGCCCTCGCGCAGCCGCTTGGGCTCCTCCTTGCGGAGGGTGGAGCGGAAATCGATGGACGCGCCCAACCCGTGCCCCTGGTTGCCCAGCGGATGCGAGTACACCTGCGCTTGAATCCCCTTCTCCTTCATCTCCGCCATCACCGCCTCGTACACCTCGGCCGACGAGCGGCCCGGACGCGACGCCTTCACCAGCGCGTCCTGCAGCGCGTTCGTGTTCGCCAGCACCCGCTTCAACCCCTCGGGCACGTCCTTCTCCCCCTCGCGCGCCACGTAGGCCATCTTCTGCCAGTCGCTGTGCAGCCCCAGGTAGCTGATGCCGAAGTCCACGTGCAGCAGATCCCCCCGCTGGATGACCACGTCCTCCGGCGACACCGCCAGGAAGCCGCGCGATGTCCCGTTCGCCCCTCCCTGGCGCTGCACGCGCAGATCCGGCTGGAACCACGTCCCCACGCCCCGCCGCCCCAGCTCGTCGTACAACCAGCGGCGCACGTCCCCCACCCGCGTCACCCCCGGCTTCACCACCTCGGCCGAGAACGCCCGCTTCACCACCCGCTCCGTGAGCGCCACCAGCGTCCGGTAGTGCTCCAGCTCCTCGGGAATGCGCGTGTCCAGGTACTCCTCGATGAGCGGCGCCGCGCTGGTGAAGCGCGCTTCCGCCTCCGGCCCCATCGCCTCGACGAGGTACGCATACCCATCCCTCGTCAGGCTGTGCGTCACCCCCCGCTTGCCCTCGATGCCCAGGGCGATGGTGCGCGGCTGGTACCGCGCGTAGAGCTCGCCCAACACCTGCTTGGACTCGCGCTTCTCCTCCGGCACCTCGAAGAAGCGCGTGAGGTTCTCCTCCCGGTAGCTCGGCAGGGCCACCTTCCTCAGCCCCTGCTCGCCCGCGTCGATGAAGACGAACACGTCCCGCAGCCCCGCGTAGGGCCGCGGCGGTGCCACGTACGGGGTGAGCGGATCATCGTGGAACTCCTCGTTCACGATGATCCACATGCCCACGCCGTGATGGCGCATCATCGGCAGCAACGACTCGTGACGCCGGACGAGCCAGGCCTCGCGCACGGCGAGTTGCTCGGACCAGGACAGCAGCCGCGGCGTCTCCGGCTCCACGGAGACCGGCCGGGCCGTGGCACACGCCACGTTCAAGGCCAGCAGCAGGCAGGGGGCGGGCCAGCGTTTCATCTCGGGGACTCCCAGGTGAAGGGGAGCCCCAGGATACAGGCCCGTGCCAGCCTCCGGACCCGTCCTCAACGCCAGTCCGGTGGGGCCAGACGGATGGGGGGCACCTCATAGCCCTCGGGCCCCTGCAACACCGTCTCGAAGCGCGGGTCGTTGAGCGTCACGCCGCCCCCCGTCGTGTCCACCCGGGAGGGATCCACACCCGCTCCCGGAATGGCGTACTTCTGCCAGGTCGCGATGCCGTACTGGTGAATGCCGTCCACGGCCACCCCGCAGATGGGAAACTCGGCGCCCTCGGGCATGCGGAGACGGTCGAACCGCATGTGGACGCGGTTGGGGCTCATCTCCGCCACACCGAAGATCGTCACGTACAATTCCTTCCCCTTGATCTCCACGAGCATGTCGGCGGAGACGGGACCCGGCTTGAGGTTGAGCGGCCCCCCATCCTCGATGCGCTCGTCCGAGGCCGGAGTCCCCGACGTCGGCGTCAGGAAGGAGGGATGCTCGTCGGGTTTGATGCCCAGCTTCACCGGCGTGGCGCGGGCCTCGGGAGGACACCGGGAGAGATAGCCCGCGGGGTCGGGCTGCCGGGGCACGGTGGCGCATCCGGCGAGCTGCGCGGCGGACACCCCCAGCAAGCCCGTGAGCAGCGCGCACCGGCGCGAGCGCAGCGGCACCGGAGTGATGTCGGGGGTGGATTCGGGACGAAGGGAGGAGGGCACGGGCTGCGATCCTTTCTCGGACGGCACCGGAGGAACCGGTGCGGTGGGCTCCGTGCGAGCGCCCTCCTCCCAGCCAGGAGGATGCGCCACGCGGAGGCACATCCACCCTATCCCGAGCACTCCAAGCACCAACGCCAGGGCGGCGAGGCGCCCCGGCCTCGCACCGGTCCGCCTCCGTCCCTCACGAGGCCGCCGCGCCTCCAGAGCGGCGTGCAGTACCTCCTCGGCCTCGTTCAGCAGTTCCATCTCCTCGGGAAGTTCCCGTCCCCACGCGCACTCGGAGGGCAGCTTCGACGGAGCCCTCCAGACCCCGGTGTTCGCGCCCTCCGCCCGGAGCCGGTCCAACACCAACCGGACCGCCTCGGCGTTCGGAGGACGCTTCGCGGGATCCTTCTCCAGCAGGGACATCGCCAGCGCCGCCAGGGGCTCGGGAATCGAGGGGTCGAACCGCCGGGGATCCGGCACGGGCATGGAGGCGATGGCGATGAGCAATCGTGACAACGGCAGGCGGTTGCTGAAGGGCCGGCACTGCGTGAGGGTCTCGTAGAGCAGCACGCCAAAGGCATACAGGTCCGCCGAGGGCAGGGCCCGCATGCGGGCGCCGGGCACTTGCGCGTCGGAGAACAGGAAGGAGACGACCTCGGGTGGCTGGCAGTAGAGCGTCCCGGGCGCTACCCCCTCCGTCAGGGTCCGCGCCCCGGGCAGGTGCGACGAACCGAAGTCGATGAGCAGGGGCTCGCCATCCGCCTCGCGCACCAGGACGTTGTCCGCCTTGAGGTCCCGGTGGCAGACGCCTCGCCAGTGCAGCACCTCCAGCGTCCGCGCGAGCGTGCTCAACACCCCCACGGACTCATGGAGCGAGGCGCGCCGACGCCAACGCCAGACATGAAAGGTGTCTCCCGGAACGTAGGTCGTGAGGAAGTACGCGTAGCCCGTCCGCGCATCCGGCCACCGGCTCCACTCGAAGACCGGCAACACCAGGGGATGACCCACCAGATGGTCCATCGAGGCCACCTCGCGGCGCATCCAGGCATCCACCTGATCCGGGTCCTCGGCGGACAGGGGCCGGGCGGCCATCTTCATGGAGAACTGGAGTCCTCCGCGCTCCACCAGGAAGACGAAGGAAAAGCCTCCCACCCCCAACCGACGCACGATGCGGAAGTCGCGCACGAAGTCTCCCGCGCGCAACTCATGGGGATGCTGGGGTGGGCTCATGGGGACGTGCTCGGCTCCTTCCGGGACAACGGTTGAAAGACTCCAGGGGTCTCGGCTTCATCCAGCGCCAGCTCCACTCCCGAGGCGCCCCCTGGCAGCAGGCCCGTCGCGATGTGCCGCTGGGAGGTCGAACCCGCCACCCCCGAGACCAGACGCGCGGGCCATTCCCACACCTCTCCGTCCGGGAGCGTGGCCCGCATCCGGACCTGGGCCAGCGGCCAGGGAGGAGTCCTCTTGTTGCCGCCCCTCGCGGACACCGTGGCGAAGAAGCGCCGTCCCAGCCACAGCACGGAATCAACCTGGCCCCGAGAATTCCGGGTGTCGATCTCCGCCACCCGTTGGGGCAGGTCGAGCGTGGCTTGGGCCCCGGGCGCGTCGAGCAGGCTCCGGGCCATGCCGTCCACCCCGTCCTCGTCGGAGCCCGACGCGGCCCGCACCACCTGCACCCGCACATCCACCGCATCGCGCCGCGTCACCAGCACGAAGCGCAGCGGCTCGGCACCGGGCCCGGTGCTCACGAAGAGTGGAACCCGCTCACCCGGAGCGAGATCCGCGGAAGGAGAGAGGATCAACGAGCCCCCGCCCACGTCGAGCACACGGAGGGAGGGATGACCCCGCTCGAAGTCCAGGACCTCGGGCCGCGAGCACTCCGCGAACGACACGAGCGTGGCCACCCCCACCGCCACGTGCAGTTCCAGGGGCGGCACCCGCCCGGGATTCGAGGGATGCACGAGCGTGCGCCGCTGGAGCACGGCCCCTCCCGCTTCTTCCCATGCGGAGGCAGGAGGGGCGGCCAGGATTGACAGGAGAAGCCATGCCCCAGGGCGCACGCCGCGAACAGTACGGGCAGGCCCTCGAGGCGGCAAGAGAAAAACCACTTCTGCGGTCACTCCCTCCGGGATGACCTCCGCCATCCTCTCCGCCCGTTTTCCAACGGACCCGCGTGGCCCGAATTGCCACGCACCCCATGAGTCAACGATGCTCCATGAGGACGCACCAAGAGGGGGAGAAGATCATGCGCGAGAACGTCCAGGGCTCTCGACTCCGTGTCGTTGGAGGAGTGCTCCTGTTGCTGCTGCTCGAGGGATGCGCCACGGGCGCCCCGCTTCCGGGGCTCCTGGGAAACCGCAAGCCGCGTCCTGCCACTCGCGAGCGCCCCCCCGCCCAGCCGGAGCGCCCTACCCGCGAGGCCGTGACCATCTACAATACCTAGGGTGCCGCGCTGCTCTGCGCGGCGAGCTGGCGCGCCCGCTTCTCCACCGCGCGCACCGTGTCCAGCACGGCGTCCTTCTGTCCCACGCCGGCGAGGAAGCCGGGGATGGAGCCACCCGGCTCCACGGTGAAGCGGTAGACGTAGCGCACCCGGTCCTCGCCCAGGGGCGAGAAGAGCCAACTTCCCGAGTTGTGGCGCAAGCGCACCACGCCGCTGCGCTCGGGCACCGCCTCGTTGTCCGGCGTCCAGCGTTGCAGGAACGTGACCGTCCCGTCCTCCGCGTGGCCCTCTTCCTCCACCACCCGCAGGACGTAGTCGCGGTTGGAGATGAGGGGGAAGTCCAGCTGCGTGTACGTCAGGCGCGTGCCGGGCGCTTCCTCCAGGACGCGCGACTCCGTCACATAAGGCATCCACTGGCGGAAGGTCGCGTGGTTGCGCAACGCCGCCTGCACGTGGGGCAGACCCACGGCCATGCTGCCCTCGGCCCAGACCTCGCGGCCTCCGGGAATGTCCGGCCGCAGACGCACGCGGATGGACACCGCTCCCGTCGACACCGTCTCCCACTTCTCCTCGGCCACCGCCACCGTCGCCACCGCCCACACCAGGAGCGACACCCCTAGCGAATTCCGCATGTTCATCTCCCCTGATTCGAGACGGAGCGATTGTCCGCTGTCCCGCCCGCCACCAACACCCACCACGCCAGAAACAGTGACTTTTGTCACGGTCCAGGGCACGAAGTGGCCATGATTGGCCACTTGCAAGCACCCCCACCCGAGCGCGGCCTGTTCTGCAACCGCACCCTCAACCTGCGGGCCATCAAGGCCATCGGGTACGACATGGACTACACGCTCATCCACTACAAGGTGGAGGTCTGGGAGAAGCGTGCGTACGAGTACATGAGGGATCGGCTCGCGGCCCAGGGTTGGCCCGTGGCGCACCTCACGTTCGATCCGGTGCTCGCCATGCGCGGGCTCATCATCGACACCGAGAAGGGCAATCTGATCAAGGCCAACCGCTTCGGCTTCGTGAAGAAGGCGCTGCACGGCACCCGGCCCATGAGCTTCGAGTCCCAGCGCGACGAATACATGCGCACCGTCATCGACCTGTCCGAGCGGCGCTGGATCTTCCTCAACACGCTCTTCTCGCTGTCCGAGGCGTGTCTCTACGCCCAACTGGTGGACCTGCTGGACGAAGACAAGCTCGAGGGGCCCATGGGCTACAACGACCTCTACGAGCACGTGCGCCGCAGCCTCGATGCCACCCACATGGAGGGCGCGCTCAAGGCGGAGATCATCGCCAACCCGGCGCGCTACGTTCAGGCCGATCCGGAAACGCCGCTCGCCTTGTTGGATCAGAAGCACGCGGGCAAGAAGCTGCTGCTCATCACCAACAGCGAGTGGGCGTACACGCTGCCCATGATGCACGCCGCGTTCGACCCCCACCTGCCCCAGGGCATGACGTGGCGCGAGCTGTTCGACGTGGTCATCGTCAGCGCGCGCAAGCCCGAGTTCTTCACCACGCGCTCCTCGCTCTTCGAGGTGGTGACGGTGGCGGGACAGGAGGGCCTGTTGCGTCCGCACTCGGGGCCGCTCAAGCCCGGGGTGCCCTACTTCGGCGGCAGCGCGAGCGAGGTGGAGCGTTCGCTGGGCATGAGCGGGGATGAAATCCTCTACGTGGGCGACCACATGTTCGGCGACGTGCACGTGAGCAAGAGCGCGCTGCGCTGGCGCACCGCCCTCATCCTGCGCGAGCTGGAGGACGAGATCCGCGCCATCAGCGCCTTTCGCACCACCGAGACGCGGCTCGCCGAGCGCATGCAGCAGAAGGAGCGGCTGGAGGCCGAGGCGTGCCAGGTGCGGCTGGAGTTGCAGCGGCGGCGCCTGGGCTACACCGCGCGCGACGAGTCGCTGCCGGGCGACGAGCAGTTGCACGCGCGCTCCCTGGAGCTGCGCGCCCAGCAGGAGGCGCTCGACGCGGAGCTGGGACCCATGGCGCGCGCCGCGAGCGAGCTGTCCAACCCGGTCTGGGGACTGCTCACCCGCGCGGGCAACGACAAGAGCCACCTGGCGCGCCAGGTGGAGCGCTACGCGGACATCTACACGTCCCGGGTGAGCAACTTCCTCTTCGCCACGCCCTTCGTCTACCTGCGCAGCCCCCGGGGCAGCCTCCCGCACGACCCGAGCACCCCCGGCGGCACGCCCGTCTTCCCGCACCCCACGACGGGAGGAGACACGGGGGGAGGGGACACGGGCGGGGCCTGAGGGGCGCTTCGCCGGGCGCGTCAGTTCAGGAACACGAGCAGGGCCTGCCCCTGCTCGGCGCCCTCGCGCAGGAAGCGCTGGAGCGCGTCGAAGTCCTCGAACAGCGACTCCAGCGACTCCTCATCGGCGTGGTCCGACCAGCCCTGCGGGTAGATCTCCAGCTCGTCCATCTTCCTGGCATTGAAGCGCCGGCGCAGCGCCTCCCCGTCGACGCTCCCGAGCGCCCGGGAGATCTCCTTCACCTGCTCGGGGGTGAATGCGCGCGCGGGGCCATAGCCGAAGCTCTCGTCGCCCACGGGCTGGCCACCCGCGCCGATGAAATTCAGCGGCGGCGAGCCTTCCCAGGCCGTTCCCGTCAGCAGGAAGTGCAGCGCCTGCCAGTTCTTCTCCATGGGCAGGTACTCGGCGTTGGAGGAGGCGTCGTCGTCCAGGACCTCGGAGTCATCGAGGAGGTCGTTCAGCTGCTCGGGGGAGGCGAGCAGGGCGCGCAACTGGTCGGCGCTCACACGCCGGAAGTTTCCATTGATGCTCATGGGCCGGGAGAATCCCCCAAGATCCACCCCGGGGCCAGCGGACACTGGGTAGGCTACCCACGCCCGTGTCCCCCACGCCCCCATTGCTCGATGACATGCTCGTCTTCGCCGAGGTGGCGGACACGGGGAGCCTCACCGCGGCGGCGGCGCGGCTGGGCCTGCGCAAGTCCACGGTGAGCCGGCGGCTGGCGGCCCTGGAGGAGCGCCTGGGCACGCGCCTGCTGGAGCGCAACACACGGCGGCTGAGGCTCACGGAAGCGGGGCGCGAGTACCACGCGCACTGCGCGCGGCTCGTCGCCGAGGCCCGCGCGGTGAACCAGGCGATGAGCGAAGCGCGGGACATCCCCCGGGGCACGTTGCGCGTGGCCACGTTCTCGCTGCTCGGCGAGCTGCTCACGCCCGTCATCGCCGACTTCCTCTTGCGCCACCCCCAGGTGCGCGTGGAGGTGTCCCTGGCACCCGCCCACGTGGACCTCGTGGCCGAGGCGTATGACGTCGCCCTGCGCACCGGGCCGCTCGTGGACTCGGCCCTGGTGGCGCGCCGGCTCGGCCACGTGCGCACCGGCTATTACGCGAGCCCCACCTACCTCGGCCGGCGCGGCACGCCCCGCTCGCCCGAGGAGCTCGCCCACCACGAGTGCGTGCTGGTGGCGGAGCCGGGCACGGACGAGGTGTGGTTCTTCACGGGCCCGGGCGGCGCGCGCACCGTGCCGGTGACGGGCAGGTTGCAGGTGCCCAGCGTGCGCGCGGGCCACGCCGCGGCCCGGGCGGGGCTCGGGCTGGTGCGCCTGCCCACCGTGCTCGTCGCGGAAGACGTGCGCGCCGGCGCGCTCGTGCCGGTGCTGGAGGCGGTGTCGCCCCCGGGCCTCGCGCTCTACGCCGTCCATCCCAGCCGACAGCGGATGCCCGCCAAGGTGAAGGTCTTCCTCGAGGCCCTCACCCGGGGCGGCCCGGGACTGCCCTGGGAGGATGGGCCCCGGTAGATGGGCCCCGGTAGATGGGCCCCGGTAGATGGGCCCCGGTAGGGGGCTCTTCACGCAACAATCCGTCGCGCGCCGGGCCCTCGTCCCCGCCCGCCCCCACCGCTATCTCTCTTCCCACACCACACACGAGGGAGAAGACCATGGCGGGAGACATCATCGACGTGAGGGACGCGGAGTTCGGCGGGCAGGTGCTGCGGGCGGACGGGCCGGTGCTGGTGGACTTCACCGCCCACTGGTGCGCCCCCTGCCGCGCCCTCACCCCGGCGCTGGAGGCCCTGGCCACCGCGAACAAGGACCGGATGAAGGTGACGCGGCTGGACATCGACGAGAACCCGGAGACGGCCCAGACGTATGGCATCCGCTCCGTGCCCACCCTGCTCCTCTTCAAGCAGGGCCGGGTGGTGGGACAGATTGTCGGGGCCCAGCCCCGGCAGAAGCTGGAGGGCGCCGTGGAGAAGTTCCTCCAGGCGCCCTGAAGCCCCCCGCCGGGGCGCGCCCCTCCCGAGGCGTCCTACTGGGTGCGCCGCCACAGGTAGTGCAGGTCCCAGGACAGGCTGCGCTCCACGTCCTGGCACTCGCCCTCGGAGAGCAAGCCGCGCAGGGTCTGGAAGACGGTGCGCACCAGGGGCTCCACCGCGGAGACGTCCAGGCGCAGCTCCCGCGCCACGCACGTGAACAGGGCCTCCTGGCCCGCGATGGGCTCCGGGGAGTCCTTGCCCGCGTCCCGGGTGGGGAGGAACTCCACCAGCTTGCGCATCAGGTGGCCCTGCGGCTCCTGGTCCTCGTCCAGCTCGAGGTTGCGCAGCAGGGCGGTGATGACCGAGACGGCCGCGCACTCGGCCAGGGCCGGGTCCAGCCGTCCCTCCTGGGTCAGCGACGTGGTGAAAGCGGCGGAAGAGGGCCCGGGCCGGGAGGGGGGACGCTTGTCACCACGGCTCAGGGGATTGCCCGGTGGGGTGTCAGACACGTGACGCTCCTCGCGAAAGGGTGTCTGGAGAAGGTGCTCATTCCGGCCGGGAATGGGGTGGGGTCGGGGCGCGCCAGGGCAGGGGGGAGGGCCAGGCCGCCTGGGCAGCGGGCAGGCCACCTCGACGATCAGCAAGTCATGTCAGACTCGGTTAGTATGAAGGACGCCGTGAGCCACTCGACCAACGGCGCATTGAGCATCCTGGGGCAGGGCAACCTTCTCGGGGAGAATTATCTGATGCCTGTCCTCAATGGGGGCGGACGGAAGAAGCGGGCCCGCAAGCAGGAGGCCACCCCGAAGCCGGGGTTCGCGGCCGCCCTGAAGCTCGTGGTGCAACTGGGCCGCGAGAAGCAGAAGGAAGTGGGGAAGACGGCGCTCTCGCGCTGCCCCCGCTGCGGCCATGTGGGCCCCACCGAGCAGGACTTCGGCACGCGCGTCATCCGGGGCGAGCGCCGCCCGCAGTCATGGTGCCGCAACTGCCGCAAGGTGAACCTGCCGCCCCTCAAGGCCCTGCCCCACGCCGCCAACCGCAAGGTGAAGGCGACACTCGTGGAGACGGCCAACGAGAAGCCCGAGCGGCCGCGCAACGCGCCCAAGCCCGCCCCCGTCCAGGAGGACGGATGGCTGTTTCCGCCCGACGTGCTCGGCAAGCGCAAGCGCCGCAAGTCCTGACGGGAAAGCCCCCCGCGAGCAGCCGTTCAGGCCCCCCGGCGCTTCTCCCCGGGGTGACACCGCCGTGCCTCGCGCCCCACCTTGTCCTGAAGTCCACGTTCAGTCCAAGGGAGCGCACATGGCAGTTCGAACGGATATCGTGGGAATCAAGAACCGGCGGCAGGTCGGCGTGCACGCCGCGCAGCCCAGTCCGCAGGCGAGCAAAGGCAGAGCCATCCCCTTCCATGATGAGATCCCCCTCTTGCGCCGGGAGCGGCTGCTGGAGCGGGTGACGCTGGGGCCGGCCGCCGAGCCCCACCACCCGAAGACGCCCCGGCTGGCGACGTCGGTGAACGGGCGCAAGAAGCCACCCAGCCAGATGCACATCCGCCGCAGTGGCGGGTAGACAACGCCCTCCCGACGCAACAAATCGGGACGCGGGCCGCGAGCGGTCTATGTTGGGGGAGAATGAGCGACTCGCTGTTCTCCTCCGACGTCGAGACCGCCGACACCCTCCACCTGGGGCGACAGTGGCTGGGCGATCTGCTGGATGTGGCCCTCTCGCTGCTGCTGGGGTGGGGGCTCCTGCGCGCATTGGACGTGAACCGGACTCCCGGACGGCTCATCGCCGTCACGGCGGGGGTGTGGTGCGTGGTGTGTCTCGTGGGGGGGTTGAGCGGGTGGACGCTGGGACAAGCCCTGGTGGGCCTGCGGCTGGTGCGCGGCGACGGTACGCCCGGGGTCTCGCGCGGAGCGGCCCGGGTGCCCCTGGCCCTGGTGGACCTGATCGTCTCCCCCATCCTCCAGCGCCGCGTCTTCGATCGTCGCCTCGGGCTCGAGGCGAAGTCCGTGCCGCCCTGGCGCGGGGGGCTGCCGTGGAAGGGAGCCTGGCTGGTGCTGGCGCTCGCCGCGGTGTGGTTCATGGTGGAGCCCACCCGGAGCGAGACCCTTCGCTACCTAAAGACCTTGGATGGGTGGCGGTGCTGCCATGGACGGGCGACGCCCTCGCCCTCGCGGTGCGAGAACGCGGTGTCCCGCGCGGTGCGCGAGGCGGCGGGTGGAGACGCCCAGGCCCAGGCCGTGGTGGCGGATTGTCCCACGGCCACGGCGGCCATGGGTCGCTGAGGGGCGAGCGGGCACCGAGGGAGAGCGAAGGCGGAGGATGAAAAACGGCCGGGCTGTCCCTACCTCCATGGAAGGAGGCAGCCATGGCCGTCAGAACTCGAATGGCAGGAACGAAGAATCCGCGGCGGATGACGAGCGTCGACGAGGCGCAGACCAACCGGCAGGCGACGAATGGGAAGAAGACCGTTCCGCGAGATCAGGCCGCGGCCCTGCGCCGGCAGAAGTTGATGCGCAAGGCGACCCCGGGGCCCGCCATGACGGAGCCGGTGGGACACGGACCCGCCACCACCGAGGTCCGGCCCACCCAGAGGACCGTCACCCGGCGCAAGATGAAGCGCGGCAACGCCCGGTAGCCCGCCGCGCTCGCGGGAGCGGCCCCCGGCGGAGGTACAGCCACGCGGCGACTGCTCCCGGCGCCAGAGCTCCCGGGCCCGGCGCGCCCATGCAGCCCCGGGGGAGGTCCTCCCCTTTGGAAGGCTCGGAAGGGGGCTCGGAAGGGGGCTCGGAGACGGGCTCCGCGCACGGGGTGAAACAGCGGCACGAGTCATCGCCCTCGGGCTCCAGACGCGCGCACACACCCCCGGCTCCGCACTGGGCGTCCTCGGCGCACGGGGCGCCATAGTCTCCCGGTTGAAGCGCGGGCAGGAAGCAGCGGCGCGAGGCGTCCGACGTCTCGGCGCAGGCGAGGCCCGCGGGGCAGTCCGCGTCACGCGTGCAGGCCTGTGTGCAGAGGGCGTCCAGGGCGAGCCCCCGGCCGGGCGGCTCCGGGCGCTCGTCGAGGAAGGGCTGGAGGAAGGAGTCGCGCACCGCATCCACCCTCAGGTTGACGGCCTCCTTCTGGCAGGCGAAGTCGCCACTCACGGTGACGCCCGCGAGCACCTCGCCGCCCTCCGCGTCCCGCACCAGCACGGGCCCGCCGCTGTCGCCCACGCAGCTCATCGCGGGATCCGGCCCGGCGAGGAAGGCGTCCGGCCGCACCTCCGTCACGCGCAGTCCCCCCTGGCGCCGCACTCCCGGGAGCGCGTTTGCGTCCCGCGTGTCGCCAAAACCCACCACGCGCGCGGCCCCGCCCGGCGTCAGCACGTCCTCGCCCGGGCCGGGAAGCCGCGGGGAGGGCACCTCCACCGCGACCGCCAGGCGCAACAGGGCCACGTCGTGGGCGTGGGTCTCCCGCTCATAGTCCGGGTGCCGCACCGCGCGCGCCACCCGGACGAAGCGCCCCTCGGTGTGCGTCTCCGACGGCAACCGCGCACCGAAGAAGACCTCATAGGCGCCCTCCGGACCGAAGACGTCCAGGCAATGCGCCGCCGTCAGCACCACGTCCGGGGCGATGAGTGTCCCCGAGCACAGCAGCGTCAGGGACTCCCCCGAGCAGCGCACCCGCCGGGCCACCAGCGCCACTACCGCCCCATCCCCGGGTGCCTCCGTGCCTCCCACCACCGCGTCCCCCCGAGAGGCCAGGGTCCCGTCCACCTCGGAAGAAACAGGCGCGCAGGCGCCGAGGCTCGCCCCCCACAGCCCCCCCCACGCGGCGAGCCACCGGAGCCTGCCCCCCCTCACCGCGCCTGCTCCTCCTGACGGGCCGCGTCCGCCATCACCGCCGTCTCCTCGCGCAGCGAGCCCAACCTCACCCGGTGACGCGCGAGCTGCACCGCCAGCCGCCGGGACTCCGTCTCATCCCCTCGCGCGCTCGCGGACTGGCGCTCCGCCTCCAGCCGCTCCACGTCCCTATCCAGCAGCTGCGTGATGCGCACCAGCTTCTCGTGGCGCCACGCCGCAGTCTGGGGCTGCTCCGGCTCGATGGGATCATTCTCCTGTGGAGGGGAATCCGCCTCCTCGGACTCCGGCGGCGGCTCCTCCCTCGCCGCGAGCGCCTGACTCGCGGCGGGGGCCGGACCCGTCGCCGCTCCGGACTCGACGGACGGGGACGGCACGGACGGCCCGGGCACGGACGACGGGAGACCGGAAGCGGAAGGCACGGCCAGGGACGTCTCCGGAGACGGAGCGGAAGACATGTCCCGGAGCGCCCACTCAAGCGTGCCTCCCAACACCAGACACGCGGCGAGCGGAACAACGACACGGAAGCGGGGATTCATCACACGATCCTTCTGTCTACAGACGCAGCTTCCAACCCTCGGGGTGGCGCTCCACGCGCAGCAGTATCGGCTGCTCGCGCACCCGTCCATCCCGGGCCACGCGCGCACGCACCATCACCGCGTCCGCGTCGCGCCCATCCACCTTCACGTCCAGCACCTCCACCAGGGAGAAGCCGTGCGCGATCAAGTCCGCCACCGTCTCCTGGCAGGAGGACCCCCCCTCCCCGGTGAGCATCGGCCCGAGCACCGCGCAGTCCCCCGAGGGCAGCTCGGTGAAGAAGCGCCGCACGGTCTCACGCGCGGCCTCGGTCTTGCTCGCCGTCGAGGGGGCACAACCCACCAGTGCCCCCATGAGCAATGCCAAACCTGGTCGCCGCATCGTCAGTAGCAGTCCGGGGCGTACAGCTCGTCGTCGCTCGCGGAGGCGAACTGGTCATCGCAGTAGGCACTGGCCAGCGCGTGGCCGTTGCGCACACAGCCGTCATGGTTGGTGGCATCCACCGTGTACTGGGTGTCTCCGCCACAACCCCCGCCGCAGCGGCCGAAGCAGTTGCCCCGCACCTTCGGACGGCTCAAGTGGTCGGGCTCACCGCACACCCAGCTGCCACTGCTGTTCAGGTACAGCTCGTCCCCGCTGCACGTCCCGTGGTCGCCGAGCTGGGCGATCTGCTGGTTCTTCGCCAGATCGGAGCCGCCATGCTGGCAGTCGTGCTTCGCGTACGAGTACCAGTTGTAGGAGCTGCAGCTGCCCGTGTTGAGGCCGTTGCACTTCGCGTAGCTGCACAACATCGTGTAGCCCCGGCCCTGCTCGCCCATCACCGTGCGCTGCAGTTGCACCGAGCCCGGGTGCTCGGCCCACAGGCCCACCGCGCGACGCAGGTACTTCAGCTCGGGCGTGAGGGCGGCGCCCGCCGGCAGCTCCGCGTTGAGCGCCGCGTACAGGGCCGAGAGCAGCTCCCGGTCCCCATCCAGCATCTGCGTGTCCTGGCCACTGTCCTCCGCGAAGCCATCCAGCGACGACACGCCGTTGGCCGTGTCCACCAGGCCCGTGAGCGTCATGCCGTTGTGCCGCACCTCGAGGCGGAAGACACCCGGCTCCACCTGCCGCGAGGAGAAGAGGGCCTCCACGCCCCCGTGCGTGAAACGGCCCGAGGCCCCTTCCGGCCCCCGCGTCAGCGACAGCCCGTCCGAAGCACCGGACGGCTGATCCGAAGTCATCCCCTCTCCCACCTGCCCGCCACAGCCCCCCAGCATCATCGCCACGACTACACCCAGGAAGTTCCGCATGCGCTCGTACCCCCTCCGCTTGTTTTCCTAGAAAGCGAGAGAGCATCACCTGTACGGGAATTATCGGGTTTCAGACAAGTCGTGGTGCGTCAGCCCGTCACGGCGTCTCCCAACGGAAGAGGGACAGGTCCGGCCCGGCGGCCCGCGTGAGTCCCGGTACCCGTTCGGGGAGGGACTCGTGGGCACCGAGCACGAGCAGACCCCCGGGGAGCAGCCGCGTGAGGAGCCGCGCCAGCACCTGCCGCTGCACGGGGGGCGCGAAGTAGGTGAAGGCCACGTTGCGACAGAGCACCAGGTGGAAGGGGCCCTCGGGCATGTGCTCGCGCAAGTCCTCCCGGCGGAAGTCGAGGCCCTCGCGGTACTCGGGCCGCAGACAGTCCTCGTCCCCGAGCGGGGTGAAGGCCTCGTGCCGCCACGCGGCGGGCAATTCGCGCAGCGTGGCGCGCCGGTAGCAACCCCGCCGGGCGCGCTCCAGGAGCGAGGCGTCCGCGTCCGTGGCCACCAGTTCCAGGCGGAAATCCGGGAAGCGGGGCGCGAGCCCCCGCCGGAAGAGGACGGACACGCTGTAGGGCTCCTCGCCGCTGGCGCACCCCGCACTCCAGACGCGCAAGCAGGACTCCCCCCGGGCGCGCGCGGACGCCAGCACCTGGGGCAGCAGCGGCTCGAGCAGCGCGTCGAAGAGGGCCGAGTCCCGGTAGAAGCGGGAGATGGTGACGCGGCACAGCGCATCCAACACGGCCCGCTCGGCCGGATCCGCCTCCAGCCGCGCGACATAGGCGTCCAGGCCGGACAGCCCCAGCGCCTTCATCCTCCGGCCCACGCGCTTGCACACCTGGGCGCGCACCCGGCGAAAGCCCTCCTCGCGCAACCCCAGGCGCGGCGCGGCCCACCGCAACAACTCCCGGCATTCGGCGTCCGTCATCCGGGGCTCGCATTCACTCGCGCGCCGGGAGCACTTCCAACCATGGCGTGGGCGTCCCGGGGAGCCACGGCCGGACGGAGACCAGCGAGGGAGTCGTTCGAAAAGTCCAAGGTCGACCCGGGGCAGGAGCGAGGCGCTAGGGTGTTCCCATCCTCGGAGTGCATCCTTGCCATGAATCGCCCCTCCACCTGAAGTGCGAGGAGCCCCTGGAGTCCGACATGCCCCTGTTCCGATCCTCCCTGCTCGTCCTGTCCCTGGGCTACCTGGCCTGGGCCACCCTCGGGTGTGGCGGCGAGAGCGAGGCCGCGCCCAAGGCTTCCGCCAGGACCGCCACCACCCCGCTGGCCACCGAGATGCTCGCCGCGCACAACGGGGCCCGCCGGGCGGCGAAGCCCACCCCCCAGCCCGCGCTGCCCGCCCTGACCTGGTCGGAGGACGCCGCCCAGGTGGCGCGGACGTACGCGAAGCAGTGCAAGTTCGAGCACAACCCCAAGCGCGGCCCCTACGGAGAGAACCTCGCGGCGGCGGCGCCCGCGGGCTCGAAGACGACTGCACAGATCGTGGCCGACTGGGTCGGCGAGTCCGCCGACTACACCCATTCGACCAACAAGTGCGCGCCGGGCAAGGTGTGCGGCCACTACACCCAGGTGGTGTGGCGCAAGAGCACCCAGGTGGGGTGCGCGACGGTCACCTGCACGAAGAACTCCCCCTTCGGCGCGCAGTTCCCCAAGTGGCAGCTCTGGGTGTGCAACTACTCGCCTCCGGGCAACTTCGTGGGACAGAAGCCCTACTAAGGCGACGGGCCCTCGCCTCCCCTTCACAACGGGGAGGAACGAGGGCCCGTGCGGGCGGCTCGAGGAGCCGTGAGCCGGACTACTTCTTGGCCGGCTGACCCTGCGGCGCGGGAGCCGCCGGCTGACCCTCCGGAGCGGGCGGCGCGGGGGGCGGCTCGTTCTTCTGCACGTCCAGCAGCTCCACCTCGAACACGAGCGCCGAGCCACCGGGGATGCCCGGCGTGCCGCGGTCGCCGTAGGCCAGGTCCGACGGGCACACGAGCTTGGCCTTGCCGCCCACCTTCATCTTCTGCACGCCCTCGGTCCAGCACTTGATGACGCCGTTGAGCGGGAACTGGGCCGGCTCATTGCGCTTGTAGGAGCTGTCGAACTCCTTGCCGTCCGGCAGCGTGCCCCGGTAGTTCACCTTCACGATGTCGCTGGCCGTCGGCTGCGCGCCCGTGCCCTCGGTCAGCGTCTTGTAGATGAGACCCGACTCGGTGCGCTCGGCGCCGGACTCCTTGGCCGCCTCCTCCAGGAAGGTCTTGGACTTCACCTTCTCCTTCTCCGCCCGCGCCGTGGAGCGGGTGCGCGCCAGCTCCGGCAGCTTCGGGCCGAAGGCCTGGATGTCCACCACGGGCTCCTTGCCCGTCACCTGCGCCGTCAGACCCGCCTTGACGTACTCCAGCTCCTCGGGCGACATGTCGAACACCTGGATCTGCCGCGCCAGGGTGACGCCCAGGGCGTAGAAGGTCTTCTGCTCGTCCGTCTGCGGGTTGGCGCCGGCACCACTGGCCCCCCCGGCGTTGTTGGCTCCCTGCGGCTGACAACCCGCCACGGCGAACAGTGCCGCCACCACCAGAATCTTCCGCATGTGTCCTGCCTTTCTCTCCAGGGCAGCAAGCGCCACCCGTCCGCGCGCCCTTATACAAAAAAAAGCCAGCTCGGCGGCAAAGCTCGCCATCCTTAACTTTTCCCTCGGAGCATCCGCCCTGGCGGGGCTGAAGATATGGGACCCAACCAGCGAAGCCCTGGCCGTCAGGAATGAAAGGGGGCAGTCTGGCGTGTTGTCCCCCGGACGCGGGCTCCCGTCTGGTGCGACATCACCTCTCGCGGGAGCGGGCCGTATCTGTTACGGCGGCATACCGGAGTTCTTGGAGGCGCCGTGCAAGCAAGGGAAGTCCTGCGCACCAGCGTCTTGCTGGTTGATGACCAACCAGCCGACCTGGCTGCCCTGGAGCGCTACCTGGCCCCCTTCTCCCTCCACCTGGTGAAGGCGTCCTCCGGCGAAGAAGCGCTCGATCACGTGCGGGACGAGGACTTCGCGCTCGTGCTCATGGACGTGCGGTTGCCGGGCCTCAATGGGGTGGAGACGGCGCGGCGCATGCGCCAGTTGCTGGCGCGGCGGCCCCTGCCGCTGATCTTCCTCAGCGGAGCGAGCGCCGAGGAAGCCATCGTCGCGACCGCGTACTCGACGGGAGGGGTGGACTGGCTGAACAAGCCGGTGGATCCCGAGCGGCTGCGCGCCAAGGTGCGCGTCTTCGTGGATCTCTACCGGGAGCGCGAGGCGCTGAGGCTGCGGCAGGCGGAGCTGCGCGAGCGCGAGCGCGAGGTGCTGGACGAGCGGCGGCGGCGCGCCGAGCTGGAGCGTGAGCGCCTGGTGGTGGAGCTGCGCGAGGCGGTGCGCCTGCGCGACGAGTTCCTCTCCGTGGCCAGCCACGAGCTGAAGACGCCCCTCACGCCGCTCGCCCTGCGCCTGCAGCTCATGCGGCAGGAGCTGGGCAGGCCCGAGGTGGACGTGGAGCGGCTGCTCGGGCACGTGGAGGCGGCGGGCGCACAGGTACGGCGGGTGACGGCGCTCATGGACAGCCTCTTGGATGCCACGCGAATCACCAGCGGGCGGCTCACGCTGCGCCGCGAGCAGGACGTCAACCTCGCGGCCGTCGTGCGCGACGTGGTGTCCAGCTTCGAACTCCAGGCCGCGCGCGCCAACTGCCCACTGGAGCTGGAGGCTCCCGCCCGGGTGCTGGGTCAGTGGGATGTCTTGAGACTCGAGCAGATCGTGACCAACTTGTTGTCCAATGCGCTCAAGTTCGGCGCGGGCGGCACGGTGAGCGTGCGCGTCGAGGAGGACGAGGGGTGGGCCCGGTTGACCGTGCGCGATGAAGGCATTGGGATGGACGAGTCCATGCGCGCGCGCCTCTTCCGCCGGTTCGAGCGGGGTGTGTCGGAGCGGCACTATGGAGGCCTGGGCCTGGGCCTCTTCATCACCCAGCAGGTCACCGAGGCCCTGGGGGGGCGCATCCGCGTGCAGAGCGCCCCGGGGAGCGGCTCCACCTTCATCGTGGAGTTGCCCTGCTCGGCAGGAGGAGAAGACAGCGGAGGCGTCACGCATGGCGCGTGAGTTCCTCGAGCCCATCGAGCAGTTGAGGGTTCTCGTCGTGGACGACAACCCCGCGGATCGGCTCATGGCCGTGCGCGTGCTCAGGCGGGCGTTTCCCGGCATCCTCCTGGAGGAGGTGGGCGAGGAGGCACAGTGGGACCAGGTGCTCGGCCACGAGCGGTTCGATGCCGTGCTCGTCGACTACCTGCTGCCCTGGACCACCGGGTTGGATCTGCTGCACGACGTGCAGCGCACGTGGCCGGGCATCCCCGTCATCATGCTCACCGGCACGGCCGAGGAGTGGCAGGCGCTGCAGGCGGTGCAGGAGGGGCTCGAGGAGTACCTGCCCAAGACGCCCGAGTCCTACGCGGTGCTGCCACGCGCCCTGCGCTTCGCCCTGGAGCGCACCCGCCAGCGTCAGGCGCTCATCGAGTCCAAGGAGACGCTGCACCTGGTCATCGAGGGGGTGTACGGGCACGCCATCTTCATGCTGGACGCCGAGCGGAGGATCGTGAGCTGGAACGCGGGCGCCCAGTCCATCACCGGCTACTCGGAGCGCGAGGTGCTGGGCCAGCCCTACCGCGAGATGCTCGTGCCCGTGGAGCTGCGCCACACGGTGGTGGACAAGGAGATGGAGGCGGCCGAGCACCATGGCGTCTACACGGGCGAGGGCTGGCGTTCTCGCCGGGGAGGAGGCCGGTTCTGGGCCGACATCACCGTGAGTGCCCTGCACAAGGAGGGCGGCGCGCTGCGCGGCTTCGTCGTGGTGCTGCGCGACGCCACCGAGCGCCGGCGCATGGAGGAGGAGCAGCGGCGTTCCAACGAGTTCCGCGAGCGGCTGCTGGGCATCGTCAGCCACGATCTGCGCAGCCCCTTGCAGGCCATCATCCTCCATTCGCAATTGCTCTCGCGCCAGGTGAATGATCCCAAGGTGAAGAACGCCACCACGCGCATCAACCTGGGCGCCGAGCGCATGACGCGGATGATCGCCGACCTGTTGGACTTCACCCGGGGCCGGCTGGG
This sequence comes from Cystobacter fuscus DSM 2262, assembly GCF_000335475.2. NCBI lineage: Bacteria > Pseudomonadati > Myxococcota > Myxococcia > Myxococcales > Archangiaceae > Cystobacter > Cystobacter fuscus. The sequence continues at coordinate 166,591 of NZ_ANAH02000015.1, forward strand.
CGGCGGCATCCCGGTGGATCGCCGGCCCGATGATCTCTTCACCCTCACCGCCGAGGTCGTCGAGGAACTGCAGCTCATGGCCCCCCAAAACCCCATCGAGCTGAGCACCCACGGCGACGGCCAGGGCGAGTGGGACCGGGGCCGCCTCATCCAGGTGGTGCAGAACCTGGTGACCAACGCCGTGAAGCATGGCGCCCAGGGACAGCCCGTCCAGGTGACGTTGACGGGAATGGATGACCTGGTGGTGATGCGCGTGCGCAACCAGGGCCAGCCCATTCCGCCCGAGTTCGTGCCCCACCTGTTCGATCCCTTCCGCCGGGCCGCGTCGCAGGAGAAGAGCGATCCGCTGTCCGGGCTGGGGCTGGGGCTCTACATCGCGCAGGAGATCGTGCACGCCCATGGCGGCACCATCCACGTGGACTCCGGCCTGGAGGCAGGGACGACCTTCACCCTGCACCTGCCGCGCAAGGCCGCGCACCGCAGCGACTACCGGCGCACGAGCGCCCGCCCCGAGCACAGGGAGGCCCCCGCCTCGCGGGAAGAGGAGCACACGTGACGCGCGGCCCGGGGAGCACGCCCCCGGTGTCGCCTCGACTCGCCACGCCGGCGGACAACGAGCGGCTGCTCGAGCTGTTCGGCGCGGTGCCCATGCAGGGCGAGCTGGTGCTGTCCACCCAACGCTCCCCGGACTTCTTCCGCCTCTATGACATCCAGCGGGGGACGGCGGAGGTGTGGGTACACGAGGCGGCGGAGGGGCTCTCCGCCATGGGGACCTTCTTCGCACGCGAGGGCTGGCTCGATGGCCGTGCGTGCCGCGTGGGCTACCTGGGAGATCTGCGCACGCGCTTCTCCGCGAGACGGCAGCGGAGCGTGGCGCGCTTCTACGGGCCCCTGCTGGAGGAGGTGGCCCGGCGGCTGGGCGTGGAGACCTTCCTCACCTCGGTGATGGCCACCAATGCCGCGGCGCTCCAGGCGCTGGTGAGACGCCGGGAGCGCCGCGTGGCCCAGCCGGAGTACACGCTCTTGCGCCGCTTCTCCGCGGTGTCCGTGCACTTCACCCATCGCCGCGCGCCGCGCCCGGGCCGCTTCCACGTGCGCCGCGCCCGGCCCGAGGACGTGCCGGCCATGGTGGCACTGCTGGACGCGGATCACCGCACGCGCCCCTTCGGCTACCGCTACGACCAGGGGGAGCTGCAACACCGCTTGGCGCACTGGCCGGGGCTCGGCGTGGACGGGTGCTACCTGGCCTTCGACGAGCGCGGGGCGCTGGTCGGCTGCACCTCGGTGTGGGATCCCCACGAGGTGAAGCGCTACCGGGTGCTGGCGTACCGGGGCTCGATGCGCTGGGTGAAGTGGGGCTACGACGCGATGGCCACCGTGCTGCGCTCGCCCCGCCTGCCCGAGCCCGGCCAGGACTTCCGCTACTTCTACCTGTGCGACACCAGCATCACCGGCGACAATCCCGCCATCCTGCGCGCCCTCGTGGAGCGCGTGTACGCGGATCATCAGGACCGGGGCTACCACTTCTTCTCCCTCTACATGGGGGAGGCGGATCCGCTCCAGCCGGCCCTGCGGGGCTTCTTCCAGCGGCGCCTGGACTTCCACCTCTACGCGGTGACCCCGGCGAGCCTCGCGGGGCGGCCCCCCCCGCCCGGGGGACGGACGGGCTTCGAGATGGCCCTGGCGTGAGCCCGCGGGTTGCGGCACGTGCCCGCCGCGCCCATGCTCCGCGCATGCCACGACTCCGACTTCCGGGCGCCCTGCTCGCCCTGCTGCTCACGGGGGCCGGCTGTGCCGCGAGCCGCGCCGCCCGCCCCGTCTCCGAGGAGGACCGGGAGGGCTACGAGGCGCGCCTGCGAAAGGCCCAGGCCCTCCAGCGCGGGGCCCACCTGGACGCCTCGCGCGAGGAGCTGGAGTCCCTCGCACGCGACGTCGGAGAGCGGCTCGAGAAACACCCCCGGGACGTGGGGCTGCACACGGTGCTCGCGCGCGCCGCCCTCGCCCTGCACCAGCCCGACAGGGCCCGCGTGGAGACCGAGCGGGTGCTCGCGCTCGCGCCGGATCAAGCCGAGGCCCACTACCTCCAGGCCTTCCTCCTGGGCGGGGCCCGTCAGCCCGCCGCCGCCCTCGCCGAGGCCCGGAGCGCCACGCGGCTCGCCCCCCACCAGGGCCGCTACTGGCAACTGCTCGGCACGCTCCATTTGCAGTTGGAGCAGCCCACCGAGGCGCGCGCCGCCCTCACCCGGGCGCTCGAAGTGGAGCCGCGCGACGCCCAGGGCCACTTCCTGCTCGGCCTGCTGTCGCTCGAGGAGGGCAAGCCCGACGAGGCGCTCACCGCCCTCGAGCGGGCGCGCGAGCTGGAGCCGGACTACGTCATGGCCCACACCCATGCCGGACAACTCCTCCAGCAACGGGGCGAGTCCGCCGCCGCCCTGGCGTGCTTCCAGAAGGCCGCCACGCTGGAGCCCCGGAACTGGCGGACGCGGGAGTCGCTGGTGCAGGTGCACCAGGCGCTCGGGAACATGGCGCGGCGGGACGCCGAGCGAGAGGCCCTGCTCGAGCTGCATCAGGAGGGGCTCGTGGCGCAGGACTACTTCATCCGGGAGCGCTTTGGCGAGGGCGAGCACACCGTGGTGGTGGTGGAGGACTTCGAGCTGAAGGGAGACTGGGCGAAGCGCTACGAGTTCCAGGTGTACGCGCCCGGAGGCAAGCAGCCCGTGCGTGTCGTCTCCCTGGGCTCCTACGCCTTCACCAACGCCTTCGCCCACGAGCACGACCCCTCGCTCCCGCGCCTGTTCCACCTGGACGCCTACGCCCCGGACAACACCCACGAGACGTATGGCCTCTTCCAGGGCGAGCCCTCCTACGACGACACCCGGGCGAAGGTGCTGGCCATCCTGCGCGGAGAAGTCGAGCCCACGTCCTCGACGAAGCCCGGCGCGGGGTGAGCCCTCACGAGGCCAGGGCCGGGCGAGGCTCGGCGAGGCGCGCGTGCTGGGGCAGCAGCAGGGAGAAGGTAGTGCCCCGGCCCAGCTCGCTGTGCACCCGCAGCTCGCCGCCCATCTTCTCCACGAGCGCGTGGCTCACCGACAGCCCCAGCCCCGTGCCCGAGCCCGCCGGCTTGGTGGTGAAGAACGGATCGAAGATGCGCGGCAGCACCTCCGGGGCAATCCCGTGTCCGGTGTCCGAGATATCGACGCGCACACACTCGCCCTCGCGCACGGTGCGCACGCACAGCGTGTGCTGCCGCGGGCCGCCGGGCTGCATCGCCTGGATCGCGTTGATGATCAGGTTGAGGAACACCTGGCTCAACCGCCCTCCGCTGGCGAGCACCGGAGGCAGCTCCTCGTCGAGGCTCTTCTCCAGCCGGGCCGTGCTCTTGAGCTCGGGCGAGGCCATGCGCAGCGCGAAGTCGAGGCTCGCGTTGACGTCCACGGGCGAGAACGCCTCGTCGGAGGAATGGGAGAAGAAGCGCATGTCGCGCACGATGTCCCGGATGCGCTGACAACCCTCGATGGACTCGGCCAGCACCTCTCCAGCCTCGCCGAGCACCGACTGCAACTGCTCCGGAACGCCGGGCAGCTCCGCCAGCCGCCGCTCCAGATCCTCGCGCCAGCTGTGCAGGAAGTTCAGGTTGGAGAGCACGAAGGCCAGGGGGTTGTTGATCTCATGGGCGATGCCCGCGGCCAGGGCCCCCATGGACGCGAGCCGATCATTCTGCAGGCTCTGCCGCTCCAGGCGCCGCCGCTCGGTGAGATCATGCCCCACGAGCAGCAGCCGCCGCGCCGAGCCCACCTCCTGGAGCGAGGCGGCCACGTCCATCACCACGCGCTCCCCGCGATGCAAACGCAGCCCCAGGTTGTCCACGCGCGCCGAGCCGTGCGTGCGCACCTCGCGCAACGCCCGGAGCACCGTCTCGCGCTCGTCCGGCGCGACGAGCGTCTCGAAGGGCACACCCAGGAACCGGCCCGCCTCGCCCCCCAGCAGCCGCGCCGCCACCGGGTTGAGCTCCAACACGGCTCCCCCCTCGTCGAGCAGCAGCACCGCATCCCCCGAGGACTCGAGGAGCTGCTGGTTGCGCGCCTCGGTCTGCTTCACCTTCAGGCGCAGGCGCAAGAGCAGCTCCACCTGGCGCTTGAGCGCGAGCAGATCCCGGCGCTGCGTCTCGGTCAGCTTCCGGGGTACGGAATCCAGGACACACAGCGTGCCCAGGAGGAACCCGTCCTCGGACTGGAGGGGAGCCCCGGCGTAGAAGCGCAGGGAAGGCGCCCCCGTCACGAGCGGGTTGGTGGCGAAGCGCGCGTCCTCGCGGGCGTCCTCCACGACGAAGAGTTCCTCACGCTCGATGGCGAAGGTGCAGAAGGAGATACAGCGCTCCGTCTCCGACACTCCGGGCAGTCCCACGTTCGCCTTGAACCACTGCCGATCCCGATCCACCAGGCTCACCAGCGCCATGGGCACACCACACAGGCTCGCCGCGAGCTGCACGACGTCGTCGTACTCGCGCTCGGGGGGCGTATCCAGGATGGCGTGGCGATCAAGCGCCTCGATGCGCTTCTCTTCGTACAGAAGACCGGGGGAAAGCATGATCCCGATATGAGGAGTCTTCGCCCGGAACGACACCGGGCCCTTGCCTCGACTGTGTGGCGCCAGACAGAGCTGGCGCACCAGAGACTTCCCTTTGAAAATCACGGTATTCCTACACCTTGGCGGGTGTGGATGAACCCGCCACTTCCGACTCCATCACCCGACAACTCTCCGGTGCCCCCACCCCTCGGACGCGGGATCAGGACTCCTGGGAGTCGAAGCGGTGGTGGCGCGCCGTGTCGCGCATGAGCAGGTAGACCAGGAGCGAGCAGAAGATGCCGCCGGTCACGTACCAGTAGAACCAGGACTCGTGGCCCTGGAGCTTGAACCAGGTGCCCACGTACTCGGCCGTTCCGCCGAACACGGACACCGTCAGGGCATAGGGCAGCCCCACGCCCAGGGCGCGGATGCTCGCGGGGAACAGCTCCGCCTTCACCACGGCGTTGATGGAGGTGTAGCCCGAGACGATGACGAGCGCCGTCATCACCAGGAGGAAGGCGGTGAAGGAATCACGCGTGCTCGTGAGCGCGGTGAACAGGGGCACGGTGCACAACGTGCCCAGCAGACCAAAGCCCATGAGCACCGGCCGACGGCCCACCTTGTCGGACAGCAGGCCGAAGGCGGGCTGCAGGAGCATGTAGAGGAAGAGCGAGCCGGCGGAGATGAGCGTGGCGTCGTCGCGCGACAGGCCCACGGAGCTCACCAGGAACTTGGGCATGTAGACGGTGTACGTATAGAAGGCGAGCGTGCCGCCCAGGGTGAGCCCGATGACGAGGGCGATCTCCCGGGGATGGCGGGCGAGCTCGAGCATGGGCCGGTACTCCGTGCGCCTGGCGGCCACCACCTGGAAGGCCTCCGTCTCCACCATGTTGCGGCGCATGTAGAAGCCGAAGATGGCGAGCGCCGCGCCACACAGGAAGGGGATGCGCCAGCCCCAGGCCTCCAGCTCGGGCCCGGTGAGCACCAGACGCTGGAGCACCAGCAGCGTCAGCGTCGCGAGCAACTGGCCCATGATGAGCGTGACGTATTGGAAGGAGCTGTAGAAGCCGCGGTGGCGCGAGGTGGCCACCTCGCTGAGATAGGTGGCGCTGGTGCCGTACTCGCCTCCGAGCGACAACCCCTGGAGCAGCCGGGCCAGGACGAGCACGATTGGCGCCAGGATGCCCACCTGCTCATAGGTGGGGCACAGGGCGATGACGAGCGAGCCCAGACACATCAGGGACACGGAGAGTGTCAGCGCGGCGCGCCGCCCGCGCGAGTCGGCGTAGAGCCCCATCAACCAGCCGCCGATGGGACGGATGAGGAAGCCGAGCGCGAAGATGCCCGCCGCGTTGAGCTGCCGCACGAGCGGGTTGTCGCCGGGGAAGAACGACGGGGCGAAGTACAGCGAGAAGGCCGAGTAGATGTAGAAGTCGTACCACTCGATGAGGTTGCCGACCGAGCCGCCGAAGATGGACAGCAGGCGTTGGCGGACTCGGGGTGCGTCGGAGGAAGGGGTCGGGCTCACCGCATCGCTTCTATCCCATCATGGCGCCAGGACGATGCCCGTCGGCGAGGGCCGCTCGGCGGCCTGCCCTGAATATTCCGCGCCGCGCGGACGTCGGTCCCTCAACGTTTTCCCTCTTGAAGGAATACACAACATGGCTCGCATGGCGTCCAAGCGGTTCACCTTCTTCCTGGCGATGGCGGTGACGATGACCTTGTCCGGGTGCGTCGTCGAGGGCGGCGGTGGACACGGCCACGTGGACCCCCCGCCTCCTCCTGTTCCCTCGTACCCCGGCTGCCCCGCGCTCCTGGGTGGAGGCAACTCGGGCGTCATCTCGCTGTCCGACTGGCGGGGCGACTACGCCTCCCTCGAGTCATACATCGCCCCGGACTTCTTCATCCGGCACTACAACGGCCAGGGCGAGGCGTCGCTCATCTACTCGGAGCGGGACATGGACGACGCCACGTTCCGCATCGTCCCGGGCCTGGCGGACGACCGGTGCATCTCGTTCGAGGCCAGCAACTACCCCAGGCACTTCCTGCGGCACCGCGGCTCGGACATCTTCCTGGATCCGGACAACAACACCCTGGGATTCAGCGAGGACGCGACGTTCTGCCCGCGTCCCGGACTGGCGGCTTCGAACGAGCTGAGCTTCGAGAGCTGCAACGCCCCGGACTCGTACCTCAACATCGACGACTACGACGGGCGCACCTATGGGCTCTACCTCGACAATGAGTACAGTGCCGCATTCGAGGAGGACGCGACCTTCCTGATCCTGCCTCCCTGGTAGCCGCTTCGGGTTCACCCCGCCTTGAGGCCCGCCAGGAGTTCGGCGAGCCGTGCCGGCTGCGACGCGAAGGGCGAGTGGCTCGACTCCAGGGTCTTCTGCTCGAACTTGTTGGCGGGAGTGAAGGCATCCGCCTCGCGGATCATCAAATCCTGGAGGGCGGGCGCCGTGGCGCGGTCCTTGGTGCAACGGAGGTAGCTGCGCGGGATGCGGCCCCAGCGCTCGCGCGTCGCGATGACCTCGGACGTCCACAGGGCGACCGGGAGGTCTGGTGTGAGCATGAGCGCGAAGGGCAGGAACTGCTGGGTCTCCACGTCGTTGTAGTAGGTCCCGCGCAGCGCCTCGAGGTACGCGGCATCCCCGCGCGGATTGATGCGGGCCGCCCCCAGGGCCGCCGGGTTCCCCACGAAGAGCTTGTCTCCGTAGCCGGTCTTCGCCTCGGGCAGTTCCCCATAGGCGCTCGGCTTCTTCAGCCGCACGGGGCAATAGGCACTCAGATAGACCAGCCGGCCCACCAGCTCGGGGGCGAGCTCACCCGCCCGGGTAATCACCGCTCCGCCCATGCTGTGGCCGACGAGGATCGGCCGGCTCGCCCCCCGCAGCGTCTTGAGGGCGTCGACCACCGCCGAGGCGCACTCCTCGAGGCGGAGATCTCGCTGCGGCGAGGGCTCCTCGGCGAACTTGGCCCAGTCCCCCGCGAGGTACGAGGAGGGGAAGCGGGCATTGAGGCCGTGGCCCGGCAGATCGATCGACACCACGCGGTGGCCGAGGCCGGAGAGGTGCTGCGCGACACGTCCCCAGTGCAGGGAGTTGTGCCAGGCGCCGTGCACCAGGAGGAAGGTCTTGCTCTCCGCCCGGGGGGCCGCGTGGGCCTGGGGGCCGGGTCCAGAGAGGGACAGGGTGGCGGTGGTGAGCACGGTGCTCTTCAGGAGGTCTCTGCGGTTCATGTCATCCTCGTTTGGCGGAGGCGACCCTTCGCCAGGGGAGGCTGGCGGGGGCCGCGTGTGAGAGCGTTTCGATGAGCCGGGCACGACGGGCCTCTAGTTCGGCGATCTGACGCTCGATGTCGGCGAGCTTCTCCTGGTGCGCGGCGAGTGCGTCCGGGCAGATGGCGGTCGACTCGCTCCTGAACATGCACGGGGAGAAGGTGGCGATCTCCTCGAGGGAAAAACCCAGACGGATCATACGGGCGATGTGCTGGACCCGGAGCACGGCGTCGGGGCCGAACTCCCGGTAGCCATTGCTCCGGCGGCTCGAGACGAGCAGCCCCGCCTTCTCGTAATGGCGGATCGAGCGCGCGCTCGCGCCCGACAGTCTGGAAAGCTGTCCGATGTTCATTGCTGCCTCGATGAGAAAGACCGTAGCACCTGACACTGATGTCAAGGTCAAGCGCCCTCCGCAACCCCCATGCGCGAGGAACGGGAGGCGAATCCCCAGGCGTCGTCGGGCGCACTGAATGAAGACCCTCACACCTCACTGAACTTCGTGCCGGTGATCCCTTCCTTCTCCATTGCATGCTTGAGGTCTTCGGAGACCACGAGCACGGGCCACCCCCAGGTTCGAAAGAGACGGGCCCCGCTCACTCGACTGGGATCGATTCGCATGCGCTCGACGACGCGGTATTCGCCCACGCGCTCAGGTGCTCCATCCGCCTGCGTCCAGTGCTCAACGCGAAGGCATCGCGATTCGTCGATGCACTCCACCAATCGGGTGGCATTGAGCGCGAACCAGGGAGCGTCGTGAGACACCACCCGGACCGGAAAGAACTGCACTGCCTCCACACTCAAGCGTTCGAGGAGTTCCTTCAGTCTCTGACTCACCATGGGGATGCCAAGTGCTGCCTCGCTGAAGTCCAACGGATGTCCAGGAACGAGCTGGAGGCAACTCATCTTCTCCGCGAGTTCCAGGGACCTGCCCGCCAGGAACTGTTCGGGGTCTATTTTCTTGCCTTGCTCATCCACGGGGCCGTCGAGCAACCAGCGGCCTCGCGTCCCCATGTCATCACTCAATTGGAAATAGCGTCTCAAGCGAGTCTGACCCTTCTCATCACTTCGTAAGCAGGTTGTTCAGCAAAGAGCCCGGCGTACAAACCTCTTCTGCAATACGCCTGAGTTCAGCGGCAAGCCGTCCTCGGCACGCATCCTCATTCGGGCATCGCAGCAATGCAAAGCGCAGACGCCTATAGACCTCTTCGTGATACTCTTGTGGATGCGGTCCGTAGTGCCCCTTGAGCTGGACGATGTTCGCGGGATCGTCCAGGCTCATGCCAGCTTGTGCAAAGAGTCGTGCAAACAAAGGAGTCCAAGGTCCTCCTCTAGCTGCTGAGGTATCATTCTTGTCGGTGGCCAGGTGGTGCCGCGAGTAACCAGCTACACTCTGATTCCCATCGTTGCAGCCTGAGCCCAGGACCGAAGCCGCGGTTCCCACCGCTGCGCCTGCGATCACAAGCGTACCATCAGCTACTACATGGGCAGTGGCTGTGCCCTCAACGACGAGGTTCCCTACTGCCGCGTAGCGAGGAGGCGTCAGCAGAGCTCCCAATCCTCCCTCGGGTATATTGGGAAGTGCCCGGCCAATGCCCGCTCCAGCCACGATGACCAGAACCCGCAGAGCGGTGCCTCCCATGGCCCTGCCGAAACGTTCTGCTACGGCCTCCAACTCCGCCATCGTGACTGCCTCATCCACTTCCCGGTACAATCGTACACACGCCCGTGCCAGATGAGAGAGTTCCAGCAATCCTACCGCCAGCGCCAGACGAATCGTCAGTGCGGCAGCGAAGGTTTTGGAGAAGAAGGGTTCGGGGAGAACCCAAGCGGAGAAGTATACGAAAACCGAGAGGGTGACGCTGGTGAGGAAGGCAGGAGAGTTGAACAGCTCCATGGCGGCATCGCGGAGGCCCGGACCCATGTAGCGAGTCGACAACTTGAGGGCCATGTAGAGGCGACTGTTCTCCACGGTATCCGGCAGTGGCAGAAAGGACTCCCCTAAACGGGAGAGAAACTCCTGCCGCAGTTGTTGCTCCCTCGCCGATGGGGTGCCAGTGGATGCGATCCAGGGACCGGATGAGACCATGATACGGCGAAGCCGTGGCTGAAGCGCTGGCCGAAAGGCCCGTTGGAACTCGGCGAGTTCCGCGCGTGCGTCCTCCACCCTCAGCGTTTCCCAGACCAGGTCGGCGGGTAGTGGCTCGAAATCAAGCCGTAGCCGCCCTTCGGGGAGCTGAGTGACTTGCACGGGCCTGGACTGTGGCTGCCATCCATCACCTCCTGAGCGATTCTCCGGGAGAGTGGTACACGAGGAGACCAGAGGAAGGCTCAGGACCAAGACCACGCGGAGTAGGACGACGGGAGTTGTCCTCATGCTGGCAGAATCCCCGACACTCCGATGAAGGACTACCAGTTCCTCCTACGCTCACGGCCTCCTGCTCTTGGCTCGTCCCAACCGTGTTCCCTGGCTGACACGACCGAGCATCTTGCGATGGCCCGCGCAGCTGACCACGGGCTCCGCGCCTCAAATCCAGAAGGCGATGTTCCGCTCCTCGTCCGTGGGGCCCGCGCCCTCCCCGCCCTCGAGCAACCAGCGGCGATACGCCTCGATGTCCGCGTGGAGCAGATCCGCCTCGGTGCCGGAGAAGACGCCCCCTCCAGGCCCGTTGAGCAATCCCTCTCGCTGCACCTTCATCACCTCCACGTCCTGGCGAATCACCTGCGTGGTGTACCAGCGCACCAGCGGCTTGAGCGCCTGCCCCACGAGCGCACGCGGCAGGTCATACGGCAGCCGGTAGCTGATGGCCGTATATACGAGGCTATCGGTGGGACCAATGGGAGTGATTTGCGAGTTGATGGCGAACCCGCTGCGCTCCCCCCACATGTAATCCACCCGCGTGACGTTGGGCGCGAAGAAGTGGTCGGTGTGCACCATGGGCAGTCCCCCCGGATTGAACAGACGCCCGAGCCCCGTGACCGTGTCCTGCTCCTGCTTGTAGGTCACGAGCACGCTGCCCTCCGAGCGCTTCACCGTGGCGGGCACGCGCTTGCGCGCCTTGCGGCGGAACCACCCCTCGTGGACGAAGACCGTGTGCGGCACGTCCATGAAGTTCTCCACGAGGTTGGTCACCCCGTTGGGGAAGCGCGTCACCATGAAATAGACATTCCATTCGGGCTGGCCCCAGAACGGCACCCGGAAGGCGGGACGGCGCGCGCGCCGTGAATCGCCTCCCATGAAGACGAACACGAGCCCGTCCTGCTCCAGCGTGTCGAAGCGCCGCACCCGGCCCAGATCGCACGGGCGCACCTGGAGGCCCGCGCGCGCATGCCCCTGCGCGTCCAGCGACTCGCCACACTGCGACGGTCCGAGCGACGGAACCTCCACCACCGCCCCCGAGCCGTCATACACCCACCCGTGATACGGACAGCCCAGACGTCCCCCGAAGACAGCCCCCGCGGACAGACGCGCGTTGCGGTGCAGACACCGGTCGAGCAGCGCCACGGGCTGGCCCCGCTCGTCACGGAAGAGCACCACCCGCGTGCCGAAGAAGGTGCGCGCCAGCGGCTCGCGCGAGGTCAGCTCCGAGGACAGACACGCCACGTACCAGTAGTCCTTGAGCGCCCCACAGCGGGACAAGTCCGCCTCGGCCTCGAGGTCCACGGCGGGCGTGGTGACGAGCGCGAGCGGTGAAGCATCGGTGGGATTCCTCATGAAGACGTTCCTCGTTGCGAGAACCACGCGGTCCAGCCGGACCGGCGATGAAAGTCGGTGGGTTTGATGTCCCCGGCGCGCTGGCCCAGCGCGATGCAGCGGGCCTCATAGTGGCGCGCCCCCTCGGTGACGCGCAGGACGCGCACCGGCCCGAGCTGTCCCAGCTCGCGGGCATAGCGGTAGTGATAGCCCTCGCACAGGGCGTCCTCGATCGCCCGGGCACTCGCCTCCAGACGCGCCTCGGGCACGTCGGTGTCGACGAAGAGCCGGTACGCCGGAGGCGCCGGGGTCTCCCACTCGGGCGCCATCATGGCGAAGGACGGAGACTGACCGAGCACCCGGGACAGCATGGAGGACAGCACGGTGGAGACGCGGTGGGCGGAGAGCTTCTCTCCCACCAGATCGCTCACGGCATCGGCGCGGCCGAGAAAACGCAGACACGGGGTGGCGTGATGGAAGCCCTCGACCCGGACCAGGTCTCCCAGGTGGTAGCGCAGCAGCCCTCCGGACGTGGAGAGCAACACGGAATAGGTGCGCCCCGCCTCCAGCTCGTGGGCGAGCCGCGGCCGGGCCTCGGGGTGCTCGGGCTCGAGGAACTCGAAGAAGTGGCTGCGCACGGCGAGCACGGGCGCGGGGGCAGCGAAGAGGGGCAGCGTGACGACGCCCTCGGTGGCGAGCAATCCCTTTCCCTGGATCTCCACGCCCGGAAAACGCAGACGGACCGGCTCCACGGCATGCGCGGCCTGGGCATCCGTCCACATGCTCAACAATGACAGTCGCGGCCAGAGCGCGAGGCCTCTCAACCCCGAGCGCAAGGACTCCCGGAGCACCCGGGCCCGCCGGGGCTGGGGCGAGAAGCGCATCCGCGCGAGCACCGCCCCCACCTCTCCCCCACTCCCTCCCGGAGGCCTGCACATCCCGCGCTCCAGGTCATCCGCCAGCCGCTCTCCGTGCCGCTCCAGCGCGTCCATCAGCAGCGTGAGGAAGCTCGGGTTCCAGACGCTCACCAGGGCCAGGTCCTCCCGGGCCACGAGGAACCACAGCGTCACGTACCGGCAGGACTCCACATCGGGCAGATGGGCCACGGCGCCCGGCACGGCGAACACGCGCGTGAGCAACGGTTGCAGGAAGCGGGGGAAGTACGCGGAGTCCTCCACGCTGCCCACGGGAATGCCTCCCGGCGTGCGCCCCTGCTTGCGACCGATGGGCGAGATGGACCAGTAGCTCGGACCGGCGCGCAGCGCGGGGCGCGCGGTCAGCAGGTCGAACAACATGGGCGCGAGCGCATGGTGGAACTCGCCGAGCAACCCCTGGGTGACGGGGATGTACTTGGACGCTCCCGATGAGCCCCCGGAGGGCTCGAAACGCGACACCGGCGCACGCGTGAGGACCCGCGGCTCCCCGGCCTTGATCGCCTCGACGTCCGCGAGCACCGAATCCGGCGTGGACAGGGGCACGGCGTCCTGGAACTCGCGCGCGGTGCGCACGCGCGGGAAGCCCGGGAGCCGCGCGGCCTGCGTGGTGCCCTCGACGGCGCGCAGGACGCGGGACAGACACTCCGCCTGGGCCCGCTCGGGACGCGAGAGCGACTGGTGGAACCGGAGCGCCGACGGGGCCAGCGCCACCCGGAGGCCCGACAGCATCATGCCCTCGCCCTCACGCCCCGCTTCGAGCCCCGGCCCGTCCACAACCGCCACTGCTTGCGCAGGGCATCCACCAGCGCGCCCACCAGGTCCCTCGACCGCAGCTCGGCGAGGCAGACCAGCTCCTCGCCCTCGACGTGGCCCGGGTTGCGCCGCGCGAAGAAGGCGATGTCCGGATGGGCCGCCGCCTCCCGGTCGATGGGAGACACCCCCTCGCGGACCCGGTAGTGCGCGTCCGAGAAGCGCACCGTTCCCCGGGCCGGGTCGAACTGCTCACCGAACCAGCGCGTGGCCAGCGCGTTCAGGGACGCCAGCCGCTCGGCGGAAGGCTCCCAGTCGTGGCGCGGCAGGGTGCGCGGCAGGTGGTTCACCGCCAGCAGGTAGGTTTTGTAACCCGCGCTCAACAACAGCCACATCAAGGGCCGCCAGGGACGGCGCAGCTTGCGGTGGAGCAGCAGCCGCGTGAAGCGCATCTGCAACTCCTTCTGCCCCCAGTAGTCCGGGTGGATGACGGTGTCTCCGGAGAAGATGATCTCCGCCGTCCGGCCCTCCATCTCCTCCTCGGCGATGCGCACGGTGCTGAAGCCCACCAACTCCCCCGTGTGCCGCGCGTTCAGGAGGATGACGTATTGCTTGTCGTCCAGGTCGCGCGTGAAGCGCTCGGCGCTGACGCCCGCGTAACACGTCTGCATCAACGCGAGCATCTGCGCGCGCTGCGCTCCGGTGAGGGCTTCCCGGGCCACGGTGGCTCCCTTCAAGGCAGACAACATCTCTTCCCTCTCAATGACTGTCCCGCGCGTCCGCGGTGACGGCGGGCTGGTGGATGACGTGGTAGCGATCCACGTCGAGCTGCACGGATTGCGTCTGTCCGCCGTACCAGTGAAGGGTCGCCGTCACGGGGCCCGTGTGGCTTCCCACCCCGAAGTGCAGCCGGGGATCCGCCGAGGCGCCCAGGCCGCCCATCAACCCCACCTCTTGCACCTGCTCCACGTGCCGGCCGCCCTCGTCATAGGACACGACGACCCGCGTGCCCACGGCGCTCCGGGAGGTGTGTCGGCCCTCGCCCACCAGGGACAGCCCCACGAAGTGCGCCTTGTCCCGGCCCTCGCCCTCGCGCAGGGTGTTGCGGTAGGCGGACACGGGCCCGTGTTGATTGGTGATGAGCGCGTCCAGGTCGCCATCGTTGTCCAGGTCCGCGAGCAACACGCCGCGCGAGTTGTCCGGATCCTCCAGGCCCAGTTCCTTCGCCACGTCCACGAAGTGGCCGGGCTTGTCGTCCCCGAGGTTGAGGTACGCCCGCCGCGCCTCGTTCGGGTAGACGGTGCGCCCGCGGATGTCCCCCCACTTGTCCGCGTACGTGTGCACCTCGGGACCGGACTGCATCAGCTTGTGATTGATGTACCAGTAATCCTTGCGGCCCGAGTCGATGAGGTGATCCAACCGGTCATCGATGTGGCCATTGGCCTGCACGATGTCTGGCCAACCATCGTTGTCGAGATCCCCCGCCGCCGCGCCCCAGCCGAAGCGCCGCTCGTTGAGCGCGCCCCGGAAGGTGGCCTCGTCCTTGAACGTGGGAACGAACGGCTCCTGCCCCGGGGACACCATCCACAGCAGACTGCCCTCGGCCTGAAGGGAGTGGTGCACGTTGGACACATAGACATCCAACCAGCCATTGCGGTCGAAGTCCGCCACGGAGGCGTTCATGCCCTTGTAGGTGTCCTTGCCGATGTCTCCGAACAGCGAACCCCGGATGCGGCGGAAGTGCTTGCCCTGCTCGTTGAGGTAGATCTCGTCCGGACCGAAGTCATTGGCGATGTAGAGATCCGTCCAGCCATCCTGGTTCAGGTCCACGGTGCTGACGGCGAGCGACCAGCGCGTCTCCTTGAAGCCAATCGCGGCGGAATCCACCTTCTCGAAGGTGCCGTCGCCCCGGCCGCGATAGAGCGCGTTGAGCCCGCCGTTGTCGGCGTCATGCCAGCCATTGTGCATGAAGCGGAGCATGCGCCGGTCTCCGGGGTACTCGGGCGCGGGCAGGTGGAAGAAGTTGAAGGGCGTGGGCGTGGCGTAGTCCGGCAGGTGCGTGGTGAGCGCGTTGGCCACGAAGAAGTCCAGGTGTCCATCCCGGTCGAAGTCGAGCATCGTCACGGCGAGGCTCACCGAGTGGTCGCCCACGCCCGCGTGCGTGGTGACGTCCTCGAAGGTGGCGCTGCCCGTCTCGCGCAGCAGGTTGCGCAAGAGCCGAGAGGGCCCGAAGGCCACGGCGATGGCCAGGTCCTGGTCCCCATCCCCGTCGTAGTCCACGAAGGTGCCCCCGGCGGCCGCGCCATCGGTGGTGTAGTTCGCGGCGATGCGCTCCAGGGCGGGCACCTTCACGCGCTCGAAGCGCAGGTCGCCCACGTTGCGGAAGAGCGCCGCGCGATCCCCGTCCGACTTGAGCGCGTTGGACAGGAACACATCCAACCGCCCATCCCCGTCGAAGTCGCCCGTGGCCACCGCGTCGCCCACGCTCAGCACCCACTTGGACACGTGCAGCACGCGTGGATCCGCGTGCGTCAACACATCCCCCATGGTGGAGCCCAGCCCGGTGTGCGCGGCCTCCAGGCGCTCCATGTGGAAGGGCAGCGGCCGCACGCTCGCGGAGGGCGCGATGACGAGGAAGTACCCCGCCGCCAGCGCGAGCCCCAGTCCGCCCACCGCGCCGAAGCGCTGGAGGGGCTCGCGGGAGAACAGGCCCGAGGCGTAGGCGCGAGGCCCCTGGCGCCACAGCTCGCGGCCATGCAGGAAGAGGAAGCGCGCGGTGGCGCAGGTGAGCGCCGCGTAGAAGAAGGTGAAGACGCTCTCCTTGAGGTGGAGCAGCAGGTCCACGAAGGTGAGGGCGAAGGCGAGGATGATCTGATCCCGGGGCCGCTTCGGGGACGTGCCGGGATCGGTGATCATGTAGAAGGTGAAGATGAAGAAGGGGGGCGCGCCGAGCGTGCCCAGGAAGAGCACCTCGGGGGGCAGGTGGTGGCGAAGGATATAGGCGCGCAGGGCCGTCTGCAGCGCGTAGAAGAAGAGGAAGCTCACCACGAGCCACCCGCGGCCCACGCGGAAGAAGAAGAGCACCAGCGCCGCCATGATGATGAAGGCGCTCAGGGCGACTTCCCCGTTGGCCCACTGATAGGCGGGCGCGGCGGTGATGAGCTCGCGGGTGAAGAGCAGCGAGGTGGCCACGCCGAACATGGACGGGTTGAAGACGTGGCGCCCCTGGAAGGTGAGCACGTACTTCGAGCCGATGGTGAGCCACACCGGCAGGAGCAGCATCCAGCTCGAGTGCGAGTAGTTGAGCAGCAGCGCCAGCGAGCAGCAGGAGATGTAGCCGCTCAGGGGCACCACCTTGCGCCGGTACAGCAGCCAGGTGAGCCCCGCGTCCAGCGCACTGCCGCTCACGACGATGGCCGCCATCTGCGCCGGGCTGCGGTTGAAGCCGAAGAAGGAGAAGCCCAGCACCCCGTAGAGGGTGAGGATGGCCGCGAAGGGAATGCGCGGATCGCTCCAGGTGGGCCAGACCCACCCCCAGCGGACGGACTGGGGACGCGGGGGCATGGGCACGGCGGGTGCCATGGACGGCTGTGCTGTCATGGAAAGGGCGCCTCCGATGCGCGCGCGGAGCCTGCCGTGCCCTCGCGCTCCTGTCCAGGACACGCGCCCGGGCCTGCCTTTCGGGCTACCGTGCGAGAACGACATGCTCGCCCCCGTCACCCGTGTCCTCATTCTCCTGCTGTTGAGCCTATGCGGGGGACTCGGTGTCCTCTTCTGGCGCCGGCAGAACGTGCGCGCGGCCAAGGGCGGCCGCATCTCCCCGCCCAAGATGGCGTGGCTGCTCTACGCCATCTTCCTCTGGTTCTTCCTCTGTCCGCTCGCGGCGCTCGACCCGGGGGTGCCCCCGCGGCTGCGGCTCGTGCTCGGCGGCTTCGGCGCCTTCATGTGGCTGCGCGGGCTCGCGGAGCTGTACATGCTCTACGTCAGCCACAACTGGCGGCCCCCCTATGGCATCGCCCATGACGTGCTGAGCCTCGTCCTCGTGCTCGGCGGCCTCGGCGCCCACCTGCTGTCGCCTCCCCGGCCTCCCTCGCCCCTGGACACCTGGGCGGTGTGCCTCGTCGTGCTCGTCGCGGTGAGTCTCGTCATCGAGGTGCTCTACGCCGCGCTCTTCTTCCAGGCCGTGGAGGGGCGCACCATGGGCGAGGAGGGCATCTGGTTCGCCGACGAGGAGCAGGCCCGCTTCCGGCGCATCAACCGCATCACGCTCGCTTGCAACATCCCCCTGTACCTTCTCCTGGGGGGGCTGCTCGCCGTGGCGCTGGGCTTTGGACTATAGAGTCCGTGCCCACGTCACCCGCTTCACGGGGGGAAACACACTCATGAACATCAAGACACTCGCGTCCGCCGCCACCCTGTTGTGCACCCTGGCCCCGCTGACCCTCGCCTCGGCGCAGTCCGGCACTTCGACCTACGTATTCGAGACCGTGGACAGCATCGAAGCCGATGTCGGGGTGAGCACATTCAAGCTCACCGGCATCATCCGGGGTGAAGCCACTCCACGGACCATCTCGTTCGACACCTGGATGAGTTCGGGCAATGACCAACTGGCAGCGCTCCTCCGTTCCTGCGAACGCTTCGCGTTGATCTCCATGAACAAGCCGGGCCAGTACCATCTCGAGGTGCGGCACGATCCGTACAGCTCTTTCACCCTCCTGGGCTGCAAGCTCACCCGTCGCTAATCCCTCTCCACCCCGAAGACAGACAGAGGGCGGACAGATGACACGACGGATGGGATGGGCGCTCGCGCTGGCGCTGATGGGCGCGCAGCTCGGCTGTGGCTCGGACAGCGACGGCGATGGAATCCACGACGGCGCGGACTGTGCCCCGGACTCGGACTCCAGTTGGAAGCAACTGACGATGTATGACGACGCCGATGGGGACAAGTATGGGAGTGGCGAGCCCCGCATGATCTGCATCGGGAAGACCCTGCCCCCGGGGCTCTCCACCCAGGGCGGCGATTGCGCGCCCGAGGACGCGACTCGGTGGATGTCCCTGACGGGCAAGGGCTACTACGCCGACGCCGACGGCGACGGGAAGGCGGTCCACGCACCGTCGAGTGACTGCGTGGGCGCCAACACCACCGGCTACCTCCGGGTCCAGGGCACGGACTGCGACGACGCGGATCCCAAGGTCTGGACCTCGCGCTCCCTGTACGCGGACGAGGACGGAGATGGTGTCGCGGAGGGAGAGGCCTCGCTCCACTGTATCGGGAGCAGCGTGCCGCCGGGTATGTCCGAGACGGCCTCGGATTGCGCGCCCGGGGACTCCACCCGCTACCGCACCTGGA
The DNA here is from genome assembly GCF_000335475.2 of Cystobacter fuscus DSM 2262. Taxonomy (NCBI): domain Bacteria; kingdom Pseudomonadati; phylum Myxococcota; class Myxococcia; order Myxococcales; family Archangiaceae; genus Cystobacter; species Cystobacter fuscus. Next base: position 185,163 of record NZ_ANAH02000015.1, read on the forward strand.
ACCACGTGGGCCGGGACGAGGATGGAGATGGGTTCTTCGTGTCCGCCCCGGGCACCCTGTGCATCGGCGAGGCGCCTCCCGCGGGCTACACCTCCTCCACCCTGACCCGCCTGGATTGTGACGACACCCGCGCGGACGTGTGGACCCCCCTCGTCCAATACCTCGACTCCGACGGAGACCAGGTGGGGAGCGGCCCCGCGGAGACCTTGTGCTCCGGCGAAGGCGTCCGGCCCGGCTACTCCCTCGGGGCAGGCGACTGCGCACCTGACGACAACACCCGCTGGATGTTGCACTCCTACCTCTGGCGCGACGCGGATGGGGACGGCGCCACCGTGTCCCAGACGGGACAGGTCTGCGGTGGATTCCAGATACCGGCCGGCTTCTCCATGACGCCGGGGACCCACCTCGACTGTGATGACACCCGCGCCGAGGTAAGTGTCACCTGGAGTGTCTTTCCGGATGCGGACCAGGACGGAGTGGGCGCCGGTGCACAGCGGACGATCTGCGCGGGCACGACCCGTCCCGCCGGCTACGCGGACACGGGCACGGACTGCGCTCCCGATGACGCCCTGCGCTGGCGCACCTTCACCCCCAGGTTCCGCGACACGGATGGGGATGGTTTCACCGTGGCGCCCGGCGGCCCTGTCTGCCTGGGTGCGTCCACCCAGGGCTATCCGGACACCAGCCGGGGCACCGACTGCGATGACACCCGGGCGGAGGTGTACCAATCACTCCAGGTCCACGTGGACATGGACGGAGATGGCGTGGGCTCGGGCCCCGCGCTGACGCTGTGCACCAATGGCTCGCCCCCCGCGGGCCACTCGCTCCAGGGCACCGACTGCGCTCCCGATGACGCCTCGCGCTGGCGGCTGCACGCCTTCAAGTACGTGGACGCCGATGGGGACGGCCACACCCTGCCCTCCACCGGCCAGGTCTGCGCCGCCGCCACCCTCCCCCCGCCCTACACTCCCTCGGCCTCCGGCAACGACTGCGACGACGCCGACCCCGCCCGCTTCCTCTGGCGCGTCCTCTACCCGGACCGGGATGGCGATGGCGTGGGCACGCCGCCCCGCGTCGTGCTGTGCCTGGACGACGCTCCCCCCCCGCCCGGCTACTCCATCTACGGCTTCGACCCGGACGACTCCGACCCGGCCTCGCGCGACCCGGCCGATGAGTCCGAGTTGGATGAGTTTCTCTTCACGCAATGAGAAAAGGAACACATCGAGAATTTGGGAAATCTTGACTTGGCCGACATATTTCCCAGAGTGAAAATATCTGCTAATACCTCCCACCGAGAATACATGTGTTGTGGGAGGCCCCTTCAGGACAAGCATTGAAGAAACGGGCCGCCCACGTGACTCCGGGGGAAAGGTTCGGGCCCTCGGGCCCGCGTCCCAGCCTCCGAGGTCACGGTCATGTCTCCCCCCTCACACCGGAGTCAGGACGGATGACGAAGGCCTCTTTCCTCAAGTTCCACGTAACGCCCACGGTACTGCTCGGCCTCAGCCTGCTGGCAGCGCCCTGTGCGGAGGCCGCCAAGGTTCTGGAGCCGCGGCTGTCCACGGTGAAGCCCACCACTCCCGAGCTGGACGAGGAGACACCGGTCCAGCGCCTGGTCGTGAAGTTCCACGAGGGGACGCGGGTGCGCCTGCGCGGCGGGGTGATGCAGATCCTCAGCGAGGAGCGCGACGCGGACGAGCGCGGTCGCATGCAGCGCCACCACGTCACCGACGTGCGGCTGAACACGGACGTCTCCGAGCTACAGCGCATGGTGCAGAACAAGGCCCGCGGGCGCCGGCCCGAGCGGCTGTTCCGCGAGCCCGAGTCCACCCTGGCCGCGCGCAAGCACCTGGCCGAGGAGCTCAGTGGCAAGGAGATGGCGGACCTGGACCTCTATTACGAGCTGCCGCTGGAGCCCGGCATGCAGGCGGCCGACGTGAACGAGCTGGTCATGCAGCTCAACGCGCTGGACAGCGTGGAGATCGCCTACGCCGAGCCCGTGTCGTGGACGGCCAGTGTGTCGGCGTGGGACGCGCGCGGCAACGCCACCGCGAGCTATGAGCTGAAGCAGGGCTACCTGGACGCGGCGCCCGTGGGCATCGACGCGCGCTACGCCTGGTCGGTGCCCGGCGGCCGGGGCCAGGGCGTGCGGCTCATCGACGTGGAGGGCGCCTGGAACAGTCGGCACGAGGATCTGCCGGCCTTCTTCTACTGGGGCGGCGAGCAGTTGCAGGGCGTGGACTGGCGCGACCACGGCACCGCGGTGATGGGGGTGATGGTGGGCCAGGACAATGGGTATGGCATCACCGGCATCGCGAACGGGGCCATGGCGGGACGCCAGGGCATCGCCACCCAGAGCATGGCGAGCGCCATCCAGCACGCGGCGCGCGCCGCGGGCCGGGGCGGCGTGGTCCTGGTGGAGTTGCAGGCCCCGGGCCCCAAGACCCAGAAGGGCTGCGCCTGCAATCTCAGCCAGTGCAACTACGTGCCCCTGGAGTACTGGCGGGCCAACTTCGACGCCATCGCGCAGGCCACCGCCCACGGCGTACACGTGGTGGAGGCGGCCGGCAATGGCGGCGCGGACCTGGATGATGCCGCCTACCATGGCGCCTTCGACCGGGCGGTGCGCGACTCGGGCGCCATCCTCGTGGGCGCCAGCTCCGCCACCGGCCACGTCCCCATGTGCTGGACCAACCACGGCTCGCGCGTGGACGTGCACAGCTGGGGCGAGAAGGTCGTCACCCTGGGCTTTGGCGACCTGAGCGGCCTGGGCGAGAACCGGGGCTACACGGACTCCTTCAATGGCACCTCGAGCGCGGCCCCCATCGTGGCCGGAGCGGTGGCCGCCCTCCAGGGCGCCGCGTTCGCCGCGGGCAAGGGCCCCGTGCCTCCCCGCGAGATGCGCGCGCTGCTGCGCACCACCGGCACGCCCCAGGCGCCCTCCTCCAAGCACATCGGCCCCCAGCCCAACCTGCGCCGGGCCCTCCAGCAGGTGCTCGCGCGCTGAGCGCGGGCTAGCGGCGGCGCTTGCCTCCTCCCAGGGCGAGGAGCAACACGCCGCCCACCACTCCAGCTCCACCGATGGCCAGGTCGCGCTGGGTGCTCTCGGTGTAGCGCCCGGTGAGCTTCTGCGCGGCGCGCTCCACCATGGAGTCGGTGGCGCGCCAGGCACTCACCAGGAACACGGTGCCAGCGACAAGGAGCATGATTCCCAGGATGCGGACAATCCCCACGGCGTGAGTCCTCTCGGCTTTGGGTGCGACGGGCCGGGACCGCCCGGCACCGCGCGACATTAGCCCGCAACCCCCCCGGGAGTGTCCAGAACTCCACGAACCCGGGGGGGTTCGGGCACCTTCGGACAGTCGCGGTGGAAAGCACGTCTGAGTACATCTTGACCCATTAGTGTGGGACGGGCGAGAGGAGCGGGCAGCGTGAGTGACATCAAGCCAACCGAGGAGCCCGTGCGCCGCGTGGTGACCGGTTCGTCCGGACTGGACGCGCTGCTCAACGGCGGCTGGGTCCACGGGGGAACCTACATGGTCTCGGGAGCCCCGGGGACGGGGAAGACCGTGCTGGGCAACCAGCTGTGCTTCTCGCACGTGGCCGGCGGCGGGCGCGCCGTCTTCATCACCATGCTCTCCGAGTCGCACGAGCGGATGATGACGCACCTGCGCGGCATGCGCTTCTTCCGGCGCGAGGTGATTGGCCAGTTTCTGCACTACGTGAGCGCCTACGCCACGCTCAAGGCCGAGGGGCTCGAGGGGCTGTCGCGGCTGCTCTACCGCGCGGTGCGCGAGCACCAGGCGACGGTGCTGGTGGTGGATGGGCTCTTGGCGGCGCAGGAGAGCGCCGGCTCGGTGCTCGTCTTCCGCGAGTTCCTCCACGCCCTGGGGGTGCACAACGCGATGGCCGGCTGCACCACGCTGGTGCTCACCAACCGCCAGGAGAACGCGGCGGACCCTCAATTCGCCATGGTGGATGGGGTGCTCGTGCTGGAGATGCACCTGGAGGGCCTGCGCTCCGTGCGCACGCTGGAGGTGACGAAGCTGCGCGGCGAGCCGCAACTCACCGGCCGGCACGTCTTCGAGATCAACGCCGAGGGGCTCGTGGTGTACCCGCGCCTGGAGGCGTTCGTTCCGCCCCCGCGCGAGGAGCCAGCGGCCTCCGCGCGGCGGCTGGGCTTCGGGGTGCCGAGCCTGGACGAGATGCTCTCGGGCGGCGTGCCGGAGCGCTCCTCCTCGCTGCTGTCCGGAGCACCCGGCAGTGGCAAGACGCTCTTGGGGATGCACTTCCTGGCGGAGGGGGTGCGGCGAGGAGAGAAGGGCCTGTACTTCGGCTTCGGAGAGACGCGCGACCGGCTGCTCGCGAAGGCCCAGGGCGTGGGCCTGAAGCTGGCCCCGGCGCTGGCGTCGGGCGGGCTGGTGGTGGAGTCACGCAGCCCGGTGGAGTGCCTGCCCGATGCCCGGGCGCACGAGCTGCTCGCGCTCGTGGAGCGCCACCAGGCGCGCCGGCTCGTGCTGGATGGCCTGGAACTGCTCCCGCATATGATGGACCCGCGGCGCACGCTCGGCTTCGTCACCGCGCTGCTCAACGCGCTGCGCGCGCGCGGCGTCACCCCGCTGCTGCTCCAGCGCACGCCCCTGCTCTTCGGGCCGCGCGAGGAAGGGCCGTTGCAGGGATTGGAAGCACTCATCGACAACATCGTCTTCCTCCGCTATGTGGAGCTGCGCTCGCGGCTGTACCGGATGCTCTCCATCTTCAAGATGAGCGAGAGCCCCTACGAGTCCACGTCGCGTGAGTTCTCCCTCTCCTCGCGGGGTATCGACGTGGCGGACAGCTCCGAGAGCGCCGAGAACATCCTCCAGGGCCGGCACCGGCCGCGGGCCGCCAAGCGCCCCTCCACCCGGAGCAAGGCCGCGCCCCGGCGGCCCCTCAAGCGCGGAGGTCGCGCATGAGCAAGCTGCTCATCGTGGACGACGAGGTGGCCATCCTCGAGGCCCTCACCGACATCCTCTCCGTGGAGGGCTACGAGGTCTCCACCGCCGCCAACGGCGCCGAGGGGCTGCAGCAGGTGGGCCGCGACCGGCCGGACCTCATCCTCCTGGACTTGATGATGCCGGTGATGGACGGCCAGGAGATGCTGCGCCGGCTCAAGGACGACCCGTCCCTGCGCTCCATCCCCGTGGTGGTGATGAGCGCCGGGCGGGTGACGAAGGCGGAGCTGCAGGGCAGCCGCTTCCTCGCCAAGCCCTTCGAGCTGGATGACCTGCTGGACACCGTCACCGCGGAGCTGAACAAGAAGGCGTGACGCGGGCGGGGGCGCCGGGCGCGCCCCACCCCCGTCTCAGGTGTTGCCGCCCGGAGTCGTCGTGGGGGGCACGAACAGGTGGGTGCGGTAGTGCGTGAGCTCGGCGATGCTCGAGCGCAAGTCCGCCAGCGCCGTGTGCCCCGAGGGCGCCTTGCGCTGGGCCACCTTGTCCGGGTACCACGCGCTCGCCAGCACCTTGAGGCTCGACACGTCCACCTGGCGGTAGTGCAGGTAGCGGTCGAGCATCGGCATGTACTTCACCAGGAAGCGCCGGTCGGTGTGGATGGAATTGCCGCAGAGGATGCCCTCGCCCACGTCGCAGTGCTGCGACACCAGGGCGGTGATCTCCTTCTCCGCCACGCGCAGGGACGTCTGCGACTCGCGCACGCGCTTGGCCAGACCATTGCGCGTGTGCATCTCCCGGACGATGGGCTCCATGCGCGCGAGCACCTCCTCGGGCTGCCAGATGACGCGCTCCATCTCCGCCCGGGGCACCAGGTCCGGGCCGGTGATGATGACGCCAATCTCGATGATGGCGGAGTCGTCGGGGTCGAGTCCGGTCATCTCCAGATCGAGCCAGACGAAACACGGGGGCGGCGGGGCGGATGCGGGCATGGGCGGCGCAGTCTACCCCGAGCCCGGCCGATTGAGAGATGATGCCGCCCCATGGAACTGACCGTCTTCAGTGGCACCGCCAACCGCGCACTCGGTGAGAACCTCGCCCGCACGCTCGGACGGCCCCTGGGCCGCTGCCACCTGGAGCGCTTCCCGGATGGCGAGCTGTACGTGGAAATCCAGGAGGACGTGCGCGGCCGCAACGTGTGCCTCATCCAGCCCACGCTGCCCCCCGTGGGCGAGAACCTGATGGAGCTGCTCTTGATGGCGGACGCGTGCTGGCGCGCGGGCGCGGCGCGGCTCATGGCGGTGGTGCCCTACTTCGGCTACGCGCGGCAGGATCGACGCACCCACCCGGGCGAGGCGCTCGGCGGCAAGCTGGTGGTGGACCTCCTGGAGCGCGGCCGCTTCGAGCGCGTGGTGGCGGTGCACCTGCACACCCCGGCGCTGGAGGGCTGTTTCGGCATGCCGCTGGAGCACCTGGACGCCAGCCACCTGCTGGCCGAGGCCGCGCGGCCCCACGCGGGAGACGGCGCGGTGGTGGTGTCGCCGGACCTGGGCGCGGTGAAGCTCGCCGAGCGCTACGCGCGCCAGCTCGGACTGCCCCTGGCCATCGTGCACAAGCGCCGCATGAGTGGCTCCGAGGTGAGTGTCCGGGGACTCGTGGGCGAGGTGCGCGGCCTGCGGCCCATCATCGTGGACGACATGATCTCCACCGCGGGCACCATCGCCGCCACGGCGGAGACGGTGCTCAAGGAGGGCTGCGCCGAGGACATCACCGTGGTGGCCACCCACGCGCTGCTGGTGGGCCCCGCGGTGGAGCGGCTGAGCCAGGTGCCCATCCGCCGCCTCATCTCCACCGACAGTGTGCCGCTCGAGCGCACGCTCCCCTTCGAGCACGCGGTGGTGGGACTCGCCCCGCTGCTCGCCGACGCCATCTGCCGCGTCACCTCCGACCGGAGATGAGCCCGGCGCGCACGCGGGGTGTGAGTCCCGCCCTTCCCCAAGGCCGCCGGGCTAAGGTGCCCGGCCATGTCCGACACGCTGCTCAGCCACCTGGAAGCCGGAGTCCTCACCCTCACCTTCAACCGGCCGCAGAAGAAGAACGCCTTCACCGGCGAGATGTACTCGCTCGCGGCCCAGGCGCTGCGCGACGCGGACAAGGATGACGCCGTGCGCGTCGTGGTGCTCGCCGGCGCGGGCGGCACCTTCACCGCCGGTAACGATTTGAAGGACTTCCTGGAGAATCCGCCCACGGGCGAGGACTCCCCCGTGTTCCGCTTCCTGCACACGCTCGCCCACTTCACCCGGCCCATCGTGGCGCGCGTGGAGGGCGTGGCGGTGGGCATCGGCACCACACTGCTGCTGCACTGTGACTACGTGGCCGCCAGCGAGCGCGCCGTCTTCAGCATGCCCTTCGTCAACCTGGGCCTGAGCCCCGAGGGTGCCTCGAGTCTGCTGTTGCCCCGCCTGGCCGGCATGGCGCTCGCCTCCGAGCTGCTCATGTTCGGCGAGCCCTTCGACGCCGCCACCGCCCTGCGCGCGGGGCTCGTCAACCGGGTGGTGCCCGACGCGGAGCTCGAGGCGCTGGTGAAATCGCGCGCCGCCGCGCTCGCCTCCCGGCCCGTGGAGTCCGTGCGCCTCACCAAGAAGCTGCTGCGCGAGCCCCTGCGCGCCGCCGTGGACGAAACCCTCTCGCGCGAGGGCGCTCTCTTCATGCAACGGCTCGCATCCGCCGAGGCCCGCGAGGCCTTCAACGCCTTCCTGTCCAAGAAAAAATAAATTTCCAATACAACTCCCACTCGGGCTGGGAAATGGACTCCCCTTCACTGGGATTCTGTTGGATTGACGGCGTCGAGGGAGTACCTGCTGGGAGCCCTGTTTTTCCGGTGTTTTCCCTGCAACTATGATGAGCCCTTGAGCGCCGCCCATGCCCGGTGGTGGGCGTGTACGGGGGAAGATGACATGCAAAGCGTTGGATGGGCGGCTGCCATGCTGTTGCTGTTGTCCGCGTGCACGCGCGTGCCGGACAGTCCCTCGACTGTCCTGACCCGGGTGCGCCCATGAGCCCCCTGCGCAGGCCCCCAGCCTTCTGGCACCGCTTCCTGGCGGTGCGCTGGCTCATCCCGCTCATCATCCTCGTCGCCGCGCTGTGCTTCTTCCTCTACACCTTCGAGGCGGACGTGGCGCAGGGCCACCTGCAGACGGAGAAACAAGCCGTCGCGGAGATGACCCTGCGGATGACGCACCTCAACAGCATGATCGAGTACCTGCTGCGCAACGGGCAGCTCGACGCGGCGCGCAAGGAGCTCTCCACCCTGAGCGGCAACTCCACCCTGCAGCAGGGGCTGCTGCTGGACGAGCAGCAGCGGGTGCTGGCCTCCATCCGGCCCGTGCAAGTCGGACTGCCCCTGCGGGACGCCTGGCCCCAGCTCGACCCGGCCGAGCACGCCCGACGCCTCGCCACCATGTTCGAGCACATGGCCGGCAACGTGCACCTGAGCGAGGACCGACAGCAGGTGGTGGGCTACTACCCCATCACCCTCCAGAGCAGCCCCGAGGGCACCCGGCACGGCCTGCTCCTGCTGCGCCAGGACCTGACGGCCCAGAAGCACGCGCGCCAGGTGGAGGCCGAGCGGTGGGCGGCGCGCTCCTGTCTGGTGGTCGCGGTGCTGGTGTGCCTGGTCAGCCTCGTGGTGCACCTGGTGCTCGGACGGCGGATGCAGCGGCTGACCGCCACCGCGCACCGGCTCGCCCGGGGCGAGCTGCACGCGCGCGCCCACCTCCGGGGCGTGGACGAGGTGGGCCTGCTCGGCCGGGCCTTCGACTTCATGGCCGAGCAGATCGACCACGGCAACCGCCAGCTCCAGGAAAGCCAGGAGCGAACCCGCGCCCTGCTCGACTCCACCGCCGAGGCCATCTTCGGCCTGGACCTCGAGGGCCGCTGCACCTTCTGCAACCGCGCCGCCCTGCGCCTGTCGGGCCACGAGCACGCGGACGAGCTCCTGGGCCGCTCGCTGCACTCCATCATCCACCCCGGCCGCGAGCCGTCCGGCGATTGCCGCGTGTGCGAGTCCTTCCGCGAGGAGGGCGCCCTGCACGGCGACGACGAGGTGCTGCCGCACCCCCGCGACGGCGACGTGCCCGTGGAGTACTGGTCCCACCCGGTGACGCGCGGTGGCGAGCGCGTGGGCTCGGTGGTGACGTTCGTGGACATCCGCGAGCGCAAACGCGCGGAGTCCACCCGCCGGCGCATGGAGGAGGGCTTCCGCGCCCTCATCGAGTACTCGCCGGACGCCATCTTCCTGCACCGCGCCGGCACCCTGCTGTTCGCCAACCGCGCCGCCGCCACGCTCCTGGGGCATGCGAGCCCCGAGTCCCTGCGCGGCCTGCCGGTGTCGGAGCTGGTGCTGCCCGGCGAGGAGGCCGCCCTCACGGTGACGAGCCAGGCGGGGCTGCCCCGCGAGGTGCGCTTGCGCCGCCCCGATGGCCGCCAGGCGGTGGGCGAGGTGATGACCGTGTCGCTGCTCTTCGAGGGCCTGGCCACCGTGGCCTGCATCACCCGCGACATCACCGAGCGCCGCCAGGTGCAGGAGCGCATCCTCGCCACCGAGCGCATGGTGTCCCTGGGCACGCTCGCCGCGGGCGTGGCCCATGAAATCAACAACCCCCTGGCCTACCTGCTCAGCAACCTGCGCTTCGTGGACGCCGAGGTGCGCGACATGGCCGGGCACGTGGCCGAGCTGTCCGGCGAAGCGGGCCTGGAAATCCAGCAGGCGCTGCGCGAGGCCATCGACGGCGGCAACCGCGTGCGCGACATCGTGCGCGACTTGAGGACGTTCTCGCGCGGCGGGGATGACCTGCGCAGCCCCGTGGACATCCACACCGTGCTCGACTCGTGCGCGAACATGGCCCGGAGTGAGATCCGCCACCGCGCCCGGCTGGTGAAGAACTACGGGACGGTGCCACGCGTGTTCGCCAATGACTCGCGGCTCGGGCAGCTCTTCCTCAACCTGCTCGTCAACGCCGCGCAGGCCATTCCCCACGGCAACGCCCACCGCAACGAGATCCGCGTCACCACCACGTGCGAGGGGGGTCAGGTGCTGGTGGAGATCCAGGACACGGGCGTGGGCATCCCCCCGGAGCACCTCAGCCGTCTCTTCGACCCCTTCTTCACCACCAAACCCGTGGGCGTCGGCACCGGAATGGGACTGTCCGTCTGCCACGGCATCGTCACCGCTCAGGGCGGGCGCATCTCCGTGGAGAGCCACCCCAACCAAGGCAGCACCTTCCGCGTGGTGCTGCCCGCCATCGAGACTCCTCTGGAGCACTTCGGCCTCGACGAGCCCGAGCGCGCCGCCTCCTGAGCAGGCCTCAGCCCGTCTTGCCCACCAGCCGCACCCGCGGCTCGGGCTCCCGGACATGCTCGGGGTTGCCCCTCAGCCGCCGCATCGCCCGTCCCAGGTCCGCCTGGGACACCTGCGGCCAGACCCCCGGAGGTGTGCGTGCCACGTTGGGCCGAGGCGCTTCGTCCTGAGCGCCTCGCTTGAAAGGCGACTCGGACACGGACAGCTCCTTCAAGTCCTCATCCTTCATGTGCCCCATATCCACCTCCTGGAAGGGTTCCCCCGTTAGTGAGGCTAATGGGTCAATTGCCATTTGGTCAAGTTTTTCTGGAATTTAACCGGGAGGGTGTTCTCCAACGGAAATAGGCTGGGGGGTCCTGTCTTGCGGTGAACGGGCTCGTACCGGAGGGTGATGGAGCACGACGCGGCGCGGCGCGGCGCGACGCGGCGTGAAAAGGCCGTGGACGGAGCGTCCCTTCAACGTGAGACGCCAGCGCTCGCCCCCGAGGTCACCCGGTCAAGGCTTCTGGATGTTGAAGAAGCTCGAGTAGATTTCACTGCCCGTCATCAACTTGGGCCAGGTGGGAGGCGCCTCGGCCACGACGTCGCCGTGCTCGTCCAGGCGGAGCATGATCATCTCATGCCGCTCGAGCGCGGGCAGGAGCATGGGCGAGTGGGTCGTCACGATGAACTGCATGCGCGGAAACACGCGCTTGAGCACCGGCACGAGCCGCACCTGCCACCGGGGATGGAGGTGGAGATCGAGCTCGTCGATGAGCACCATGCCCTCCATGTCCTCCAGGGGAATGGCCTCACCGATGTCGAGGTACATCTGCCCGATGAGATCGGCGATCCACGCGATGGTCGACTGGTAGCCCTGCGAGAGCCAGGTGGCGGGGATCTTCGTCTTCTGACCGGAGAACGCGAACTCGAAGCTGTGGGATCGGACCAGATCGCCCGGCTGCGTCACTCCGCCCCGGCCGCGCAGTTCGACCGCCTCCACATGAGGCAGCAGATGATTGTCGACGAATACCTTCTCGAGCGCGTGGATGAAGGGCTCGAAACGCGGCGTATCGGCGAACTGGTTGGCGAAGCCCGTACCGACGAGCGGTGCCTTGCCAAAAAGCGGCTCGAGCCGGTTGAGCACACGATCCTTCAGCTCGGACGCGCTGAGCGGCACCGGTAGCTGACGCTGCGTGCCGTAGCCAGCGACAAACCAGCCCGGAAGGGATTTCGCACGGGCTTCCGCGAGGGGGTTCTGAAGAGCAAGTGCATAGCCGCCCAACCAAGACAAAAGGGCGGCATCGGAACGCACGTCCTCCCCCTCGAGCTTCCAACTGAAAGGTGTCCCTTCCTCCTCCTCCTTGATTTCCGACAACAACCTCTTGAGGCGAGCCACCATCACATTGGAATCAGAGGGAAGATGGTTGTCAGCAGAGGACGCGAGCGCATTGACGGAGGCAAACAGGGATGTTCCCCGGAACGTCGACTGTCGAGGCTCGATGTCCAGAGAACTTCGCAGGCCCGGGGAGCGCTGCTCCTTGAAGAAGACCTTGGAGGCCTCGGGAAAAACGCGCCATTTCTCCATTCTGGTACCGAATTCGAAATCAGCGCGAAGCTGCACGGAGTCCTCGGCCGGTCGCCTCAAGTCCGGCAGCGAGGGCACATCCGCCAGTTGGTTGGCACGATCCGAGCCACTCGCCACCAGGGCGATCGCCTGGAGCAACGTCGTCTTGCACGCCCCGTTTTCCGCGACGAGCACGGTCCACATCCGGGGCTTTCCCTCGTGCGTGAAGTCGAGGGAGAGGTCCCGCATGCGCTTCAGGTTCTTCACGTGCAGCCGGTTGATGTACATGCGTTCTCCTCCGCCCCTCTTCTTACGCCCCCACGCGGGAGCCGTCGTGTGGATTCCTAGCGCGCGCGCCGCGGCGCGGCGAGGAAGGACTCGATGCTCGGGCCCTGGGCCGCCTTGAAGGCGATGCACAGGTCGATGGACTCCAGCACCAGGGCGAGGGAGCGGGGGCCTCCGGCGGCACGCGTCATGCGCTCGGTGAAGAACGCGGCGGTTTCCTGGCGGTGCACGGGATCGCAGTAGGACGAGGCGACCGCCGCGAGGTACGCCACCTGCTCATCCGGCATGCGCGCGGCGAGCGCGTCGTAGTTCTTCGACACGAAGGCGGAGGCCACATCCCGCGAGCGCACGTCGCTGGCCGCGCCGAACAACAACCGCCACACCTCGCGCAGATCCACGGCCGGCTCCAGCAGCAACCCCAGGTTGCGTTGGACCAGGTCCGCCTGGTGGAAGTCGCGCAGCGCGCCGAGGATCTCCTCCCGCCGCTTGCGCTCCGTCGCCGCGCTCAACGCCGTCATCATCCTCGCGTGCAGGGCCGCGTCGCCCCAGGCGGCGGCGGTGGCCAGCGTGGACTCCACCAGCTCGGCGTCGATCGCCCGGGTGTCCCCCCCGAGCCACCGCTCCGTCAGGCGCCGGGCCTCCGCCGTGAGCCGCGGGTCCCCGCCCTGCTTGCCGGCGAGCTCGAGCAGCAGGGGCCGCAGCAGCCGCGTGTCCACGTCCTCGGTGGCGCGCGGCGTGAAACCGAGCGCCCGGGCCCGCGCGCCATAGGTGTCGCGCAGGAAGCGCTGGCGGTCGGCCTGGCGCGGCTCGGACAGCAGCGAGGGCTTCATCAGCTCCAACAGCTCCAGCGAGGACTGGAACACCCGCAGGTCCTTCTCCCCGGCCAGCCCCGGCAGCAGGCCGAGCGCGTCCGCGGCGGGCATCGCCCCAGCGCCCACCAGGGCCCGCATGTCCCCGAGAAGGGCCACGCGCTCGGCGCGCGAGAGGTGACGGCTGTCGGTGGAGAGCAGTCGGCTGAGCATCCGCGCGTCCACGGAGGTGCGGTAGTAGCCCGCCCCGTCCGCGTTGGGCTCGAGCCAGGCGGGGCAGCCCCGGGCCTCGGGCAGCGGCAGACGGGCCGTCTCGGTCTCCAGGAGCGTACAGGCGCGTGCCGCCCGGGCCCCCGTGCCATGGCGCACGCACACCGGCACCTTCCAGAGCTGCTGCGTGCCACCCGCGGAGCCCAGGGGCAGGAAGCGGCGCTGGGTGAGTTCCACCTCGGGCACCCGGGCCGAGCAATCCAGCCGGGCGGTGATGAGCGGCGCACCGCCCTGCTCCAGGAAGGAGTCCAACACCCCCGACACGTCCCGCTGCGCCTCCGCCGACAGGGCGGCGATGAAGTCGCTCGCGGTGGCACTGCCGTGCTCGTGCGCGCGCAGGTGGCGGCGCGCCCCGCGCTGGAAGACGTCCGGGCCCAGCCACTGCTCCGTCATGTACAACACCGCCGCGCCCTTGCCGTAGGTGATGCCGTCGAAGGCGTTGAAGATGTCGTCCTCGCCCTGGATGGGCTGGCGGATGCGGCGCGCCGACAGCAGGCTGTCCGCGGTCAACGTGCGCGAGCGGGCGCCCACCCGCGTCAGGGGCTCGTCCCACGAGGGCTGGGTGTCCGCGACGGCGCGGCTCGCGGCCCAGGAGGCGAAGGCCTCGTTGAGCCACAGGTCATCCCACCACTGCATGGTGACGAGGTTGCCGAACCACTGGTGCGCCAGCTCGTGCGCCTGCGTTTCGTAGAAGGAGCGCTGACGCTCCACGGAGTCCTCCTCCTCGCGGGCCAGCATCAGCTCCGAGTTGAACGTCACCAGGCCCGGATTCTCCATGGCCCCCTGGAACAGGGGCACGGCGAGCACGTCCAGCTTCTCGTAGGGATAGGGCACGCCGAAGTAGCGCTCCAGCCAGGCGAGCAGTCCGGGCGTCACCCGGGCGGCATGGGCGCCCTCGGCGGCACGGCCCCGGGTGGTGACGATGCGGGTGCGCACGGCCTTCTCCCCCGAGGCCGGGGCCTCCAGGAAGTCGAAGGGGCCCACCCCAAAGGCGACGAGATAGCTGGGCAGCGGCTGCGTCCGGGCGAAGCGCCAGGTGGTGCCTCCCTCGCCCCCCGGCTCCTGGCTCACCACGGGCGTGTTGGTGACCACCGTCAGGCCCGCGGGCACGTGGAAGGTGAGCTGCCAGGGCACCTTGAAGCCCGGCTCGTCGAAGCACGGGAAGACCCGCCGCGCCCCGAGCGGCTCGAACTGGGTGAAGGCATACCAGTCACCCGCCTCGAGCGCGCGGAAGGCCCCGCTCACCTCGCGCTCGGACAGCACGCCCTCGTAGACGAGGCGCAGGTGCGCGGGACCGGGCCCAAGCGCCGCCTCGGGCTGGAAGCCGAGGAAGTCCCCCGTGCCCTTCACCTGGGAGACCGCCACCGGCACGCCCCCCACCGTCAGGGACGCCTCCTTCACCGTGAGCTCATGGCCCAACAGCCACACCGTCCGCGTGGTCTCCTTGACGTCCAGGTCGATGTCGAGCACCCCCTGGAAGGTGGGCTGGGTGGGGTCCAGGGTCAGCTCGGCCGAGTACCCCGTGGGCCGCACGCCCGTGGGCAGGCGCAGGGTGGGCGACACCGGAGGGGAGCGCGGGGCCGCCGGGGCGGCGCCAGGCGCGGACGCGGAGGCGGGTGCAGCGGACACCTCGAGACGGGTGGCGCACGCCGTCAAGGCGGCCGACAGGACGAGCGCCGCGCGGCGAAAGGTTCTGAGCATGCGCGCGGATCTAGCCCAAGACGCCTGGAGGGTGTAGCGACACGACGGAAGCGCCCCTTGCCTCGGGCACCTGCTTCCAGGTGGAGTGCCAACGTGTCCAGCTCCCTCTCCCCCTCCTCGAGTCCCACCCACGTTCCACCCGCGCCCCGTCTCTCCCAGGTGATGGGTGAGCGCCCCTCGCCCGTGGTGGGCTGGCTCGCCAACCGGGTGATGGACGCGCTGTGCGCCCTGCCCGCCTCGGTGCGCGATGGCTTCGCGCGTTTCGTGGGCTGGCTGGCGTTCACCCTGGGCATCCGCCGCCGGGTGGCCCTGGAGAACCTCGCGCACGCGTTCCCGGAGAAGAGCGAGGCGGAGCGGCGGAGCATCGCGCTCGGGGCTTACATCACCATGGCGCGCGTGGTCATCGAGTCCATCGACACGAGGGATCTCGTGAACCTGTCCTGGGTCGCCCCCGAGGCGCCCGGCGGCGACTGGGAAGCGCTCAAGGCCCATGTGGCGACGGGCCGGGGCGCGCTGTTGGTGACGGCGCACTTCGGCAACTGGGAACGGGCGGGAAAGCTGCTGCCCCAGTGGGGCGTTCCCCTGGACGCGCTGGTGCGCCCGCTGAAGGGGGCGCTCAACATGCGCATCGTGGACAACCGGGTGGCCGCGGGCGTGGGCCTCATCTACCCCAAGGGCGCCATCGCCCAGGCGCAGGAGGCGGTGGAGCTGGGCGAGTCGGTGTTGATGCTGTTGGATCAAGCGCTGCCGGCGAAGGCGGCGGTGTTCGTCCCCTTCTTCGGGCGGCTGGCGTCCACCACGCCGGCGCTGGCGGTGGTGGCCCAGCGCACCGGAGCGCCGGTGTTCGTGGTGATGGGCGTGCGGGACGCGAGCGGGCGCATCCTGCGCATAGAGGTGGAGGGCCCCATCCCCGCGCCACCGGCCCAGGAGGGGCAGGATCCCATCGTGGCGCACACGGCGGCGGTGACGGCAGTGCTGGAGCGTCACATCCGGCGCCACCCGGGCCAGTGGCTGTGGCTGCACCGGCGCTGGAAGGTGCAACCCCCCGCGGCGCAACTGACGCCGGGTGGCGAGGGGCGCGGATGATCCGGACCCTGTTCATCGGAGACGTGCACGGGTGCGCGGAGGAACTCGACGCGCTGCTGGAGGAGTGCGGCCACCGTCCGGGAGACCGGGTGGTGCTGGTGGGAGACCTCGTGGCCAAGGGGCCGGACTCGGCGGGAGTGGTGCGCCGGGCGAGGGAGCGCGGGATGCTCGCGGTGCGCGGCAACCACGACGAGCACGTGTTGCGCTGGCACAAGGGCCAGATGCCCAAACACAAGAAGCTCAAGCCCGAGCACAAGCAGGTGCTGGACACTCTCACGGACGCGGACTGGGCCTACCTGGAGTCGCGGCCCCTGCACCTGCCCTTCCCCGAGTTCAACGTGCGCGTGGTGCACGGGGGCCTGGTGCCCGGCGTCCCCTTGGAGAAGCAGGAGCCGGAGCTGATGATCAACCTGCGCAGCATCACCTCGGAGGGCGAGCCCTCGAAGAAGCTGGAGGCCGGGGTGCCGTGGGCGAGCCTGTGGCGGGGACCCGAGTTCATCATCTTCGGCCACGACGCCCTGCGCGGGGTGCAGCGCCATCCCCATGCCATCGGCCTGGACTCGGGCTGCGTCTACGGCCGGCGCCTCACCGCGTACGTGCTGCCCGAGGCCCGCTTCTACTCGGTGGCGGCGAAGCGCACGTACCTGGACATCGACGGGTAGGGAGCCCGCCCCCTCTCCGCATGCCCGATGGGCGGGCGCCCGGCCCCGCCCGCTCGCCTCGGAGCATTATCTTCCGGAGAAGAGCCTGGGAGGTCCTCATGTTCCGCTGCTCCTCGTGTGGTGCCTTCAACCGCGTGCGTCAGCCCGCGCCTCCGGGCCAGCCCACGTGCGGCCGATGCCAGCGTCCCCTCGACCTGTCGGGCGCTCCCCAGGAGGTGAACGGCGAGGCGCTCGGGCGCGCGGTGCAGTCCTCTCCCGTGCCTGTCCTGCTCGACCTGTGGGCGCCCTGGTGCGGGCCCTGCCGTGCCGCCGCGCCCATCTTCGACGCGATGGGCCGGGCCCACGCGGGCCGGCTCGTCGTCCTCAAGCTCAACACGGAGGCGGAGCCCCACGCGGCCAGCCAGTTGGGCGTCCGCGGCATTCCCACCTTCGTCCTCTTCTCCGGTGGCCGGGAAGTGGCGCGCCGCAGCGGGTTGATGCCCCGTCCTGAGCTGGAGCGCTGGGTGCTCTCGGCCACCCAGGGCGCGGGACCCTCCGCTCCGGTGTGAGGCTCAGGGCTCCTTGAAGATGGCGACGGAGGGCTCCCCCTCCGGACCCATGTAGCCGCGGTACATGCCCGAGGTGTTGAACGGCATGGCCACGTTGCCCTGCGCGTCCATGGCGATGACCCCTCCCTCGCCTCCGGCCTGGAGCAGCACCTCCATGACCATGTGATTGGCGGACTCGCTCAGCGGCAGATCCAACAGCTCCACGTGGGCACAGATGTCGCGCGCCACGCTGTAGCGGATGAAGAACTCACCATGGCCGGTGCCGGACACCGCGCAACGCTCACTGGCGTACGTCCCCGCGCCGATGATGGGCGAGTCCCCCACCCGACCGAAGCGCTTGTTCGTCATGCCTCCCGTGGAGGTGCCCGCGGCGAGGTTGCCCGCCTGATCGAGCGCCACCGCGCCCACGGTGCCGAACTTGTGGTCCCCGTCGATCGGCCCCTGGTAGGTGGAGGGACCCTGGGGCTGGCCGGGCTCCGGGGGCGCCTGCTGCTGCTTCTTCTCGGCCTCGAGCGCACGCTGCAACGACTGCCAGCGCTCCTCGGTGTGGAAGTAGTCCTCGGACACGAGCTCGAGGCCCTGCTCGCGCGCGAACGCCTCGGCGCCCTCGCCGATGAGCATCACATGGGGGGACTTCTCCATGACGGTGCGCGCCAGGGAGATGGGGTTCTTCACGTGGCGCAGGCCCGCCACCGCGCCGGCCTCGCGCGTGCGCCCGTTCATGATGGACGCATCCAGCTCGTTCTTGCCCTCGTGGGTGAAGACGGCGCCCTTGCCCGCGTTGAAGTAGGGCGAGTCCTCCAGGACGCGGATGGCGGAGGTGACGGCCTCCACGCTGGTGCCGCCCCGGGCGAGCACGGCATGGCCGGCCTGGAGCGCCTCGGTGAGCGCGGCGCGCACGGCGGCCTCGCGCTCGGGGGAGAGGGATTCGCGGGGGATGATGCCCGCACCGCCGTGCAGGGCGATGCCCCAGCGCGGCGCGGGCCGGACGGTATCGTCGGGAGCGCGCAAACGAGCCTCGTCTTCCCTCACGGTGGTGAGGGGCGTGTAGCAACCCAGGGGAAACAACAGTGCCGCCACGAGGGCGGAGCCAAGGGCAAGGCGGAGCGGAGCAGGCACGAGGCGATTTCTACTCCACCTGCCCGCCGGCCGCAGGAGGCGCCCCGCTCGCGAGACGCCTCCTCGACACTTGGGCTTGGGGCCCGCGCGTCCTACTTCGCGCAGTAGGCTTCGGCCGTGGTGTAGCCGATCACCTGGGCGACGGCGGTCGCCTTGACGACGTACTCGCTGGCGCCCACGTGCGACGGGCTCCCGCTGCACCAGTCATAGGTGTAGCCCAGACCCGTGAACGGGTACTTCGTCCCCTGCCAGGGGCTGTAGCTCTGGCCGTAGTAGTTGTTGAGCCAGGTCTTGTGGGGGGACGTGGCATCGCTGGGGTACGTCAGGGCGCACGTGGTGTCGTCGACCTGCGCGTCCGGGCAGGGCCGGAACAGATCCGACGGCTTCACCCACAGCTCCACGATCTGCCGGGTGTTGTTCGCATCGGCGGGCAGACCCAGGTACTGGTTGATGCGATTGGCGCGCTCCTGGCCCGTCAGCGTCAACGACTTGCAGAGCTCCTGCACCTGGGGGGCCGCAGTGACGAACACGTCGCGGGTGAACGTGTAGTTCCCATTCGCGTCATTCGTGTAGCCCGTGAAGGTGGTCCACACAACCACGCGCACCGCGCTCTTCTCGGCGTCCTTCCAGATCAGACGGGTGTTGGACGGGGAGATGGCGAAGAGCTCGTTGCTGATCTCCGACTGGGTCGTCTGCGCGGCATCGAGGACGGCCCGATCATAGGCCGCCTGGTCGCACACGGGGGGCCGGGTCTGGGGACCACACTCCTCCGGGTGGGCCTGGGCGTAGTCGGCCTTCTCGCAGTTCTCGGCCTCGGTGGGACCGGGACAGCCGGTGAGCGCCAACAGGGCCAGGGTGGACGGCAGCAGACGCTTGAGGGTGACGTGCTTCATCGTGCTTCTTCACTCCTGTGAAGGGACAAGGGGCCCGCACAGTCGCGCAAAGAAGCCGTCGCCGTCGATAGGCGACGTACAAAAACCCGCCCACCTCCCGACCTTCAAGAAGGTCGGAGCCTAGGAGAACACCGGGTCCTGAACGAAAGGCCCCGGCCGGGCCTCCCGAGCGGCGGGCACACTGGGAGCGCGAGGCAGCCGGACACGGAAGGTGGAACCCCGGCCCGGGCTGCTCTCCACCTCGATGCGGCCGCCATGTGCCTCCACGATGCGCCGCGCCACGGACAGACCAATGCCCACGCCGGGGGCCTTCTCGCGCGCGCTCCCCGTGCGCTGGAAGGGGGTGAAGAGATGACGCATCTCCTCGGCGGAGATGCCAATGCCCTGATCCGTCACGGACAGCCACACCTCGTCGCCCTCGCGCCGGACCTCCACGTCCACCACACTGCCCTCGCGCGAGTACTTCAACGCATTGCTCACCAGGTTGTTGAGCACCTGCTCCATGCGCGTGGCGTCGCAGCGCAGCGGCAGTGGCCCTTCCGGCAACAGCAATCGCAGTTCGTGCGCGGCGCCACTGGAGCGATACAGTTCCACCACGGAGGTGGCCAGCTCGCCCGCGTCCCGCTCCTCCAGCGTCAGCTCCAATTGGCCCGCCTCGATGCGGGTGGCGTCGAGCAGGTCTCCCACCATCCGGTCCAACCGCGACACCTGCCGGCTCACCAGGGCCATCGTCTTGAGCAGACGATCCTCGGACACGGGGCCCCGCGAGTTGACGAGCGCGGCGGACATCTTCAACGCGGAGAGGGGATTGCGCAGATCATGCGCCACGCCGGCGAGGAAGGTGAGCCGCGCCTGGCGCTGGTTCTGGAGGGAGTCGGCCATCTCGTTGAAGGTGTGCGCCATGTCGCGCAGCTCCAGGGCCCCCTCGATGGGCGCCTGGGTCCGCTCGCCGTGGGTGCCGAAGCGGCGCATGGCCCGACTGATCCCCAGCAAGGGGTGGAAGACGGCGCGTCGCATCCACACCAGCAGGACGACCACCCCCAGCACCAGGAGCACGGCGACGCCGATGCCCGCCAGGTCCGCCATCCGGTCCCAGCGATCGACCCGGGATTGCTCCACGCGCGCCTCCTGGATGTTGAGGGCGATGAGCTGGTTGATGGCCAAGAGGGTGGCTTCCAGGCGGAAGTTGAGCTCCGCGCTCATCTGTCCGGCGGGCACCTCCAACGCGCGGCCCTGGGCATCGAGGTAGAGGGAAAAGGCCTTCTCCACCTGGGTGAGCAATTCCCGCTCCTCCTGCGAATGGGCCTGACGCCGGGTCCTCTCGAGTTGGACCGACAGGTGCCGCTCGGCCTCCTCGGTGGTGCTGCCGGTCACGGCTTCCCCCCGCTGGAGCGAGCCCTGGAGCCGGTGCAGGTTGAGCAGGGTCACCTCGAAGTCCTGGGCGATCCGAATGCCCTCCACGGACGCCTGCATGCTCAGGGTGGCCCGGTGGAGGTAGGTCGTCAGGACGACGAGCGAGGTAGCGGCCACCAGGCCGAGGCTCGCGAGCAGGGCGACCGCGAACGTGATGACACGCTTGAGACTCATGTGCAGACCATCCGTTCCGTGCGACCTCTCAGCAGGGAAAGATGGGGCCCGGGTGAAGCACGTGCCGCCCCGCGGGTGACGAGACCCTGGAAGGAGGGGGAGCGACACGCCGAGCGCTCGCCCCCTCCGGGCCTTCCCGAGACACTATGCCCCGAAGCCACCCAGCGCACCGGCATGGAAGGTGGCGGCGCCCTGACTCACCCGGACGGCGGACTGGCTGAACACCTGGAAGGCCTTGCGGATGTCCTGGGCGTTGTGCCCCGGGGTGAGGATCCACTTGTCCTCGATGCCCATGCTCCGGAAGACCTTGCGGAAGTTGGTGCTGCCGTCGTCGATGCCCATGCCCGCGACGATGTGGTTCTCGGCGCGGCGCAAGTCCTCCACGAGCGCGGCGACCTCGCGGGCCCGGGCACGCTGGGAGTGCGCATCCGCGCCGTCGGTGATGAGCAGGGTGACGGTGCGGGCGGCCACGCCGTTGCGGGTGAACTCCTGCGCCTTGGCGAGCACCGTGCCGAGCAGCACCACCGCTTGATCATAGAGGGGCGTGCCCTGGTCGGGGTCGTAGTTCTTGTCGTGCATGCGCACCACGTCCTCCAGGGGCCGGAAGGGGTTGAGCACGAAGCCGTTGAGGTAGCGGGTGTGGAAGAGGACGCCGTCCTTCTGCTGGCTGGCGAGGAGCGCGTCGAGCACGAGGTTGTGGCCCTCGCACACGGTGCGCGCATGGCCCGCCATGGAGCCGGAGTCATCCGGCATGACGGTGACGAGCACGACCTCGCTGGACTGCACGTCGTCCACGCTGACGCCCAGGCCGGCTTGGATCTGCGCGCCCAGGTCCACGGTGGTGAGGGCCTGGAGGGAAGTGGGGCTGAGGACGCCCTCGGCGTGCGCGTCCTCGAGGAGCTGGGAGATGGGAGAAGAGCTCATGGCTGTTTCCTTTTCCTTTCGAGTCGGAGGGACGGCGAGGGGAGTCAGGCGATGCGCAGATCCGGCCACGAGGCGAGGGGCTGGGTGGACTTGACCAGGTGCATGCCCGCGTCGGCGAAGCGCTGGAGCGCGGCGTCGGCCTGGGGGGTGAAGTCGGCGGCGAGGCCGCCCTTGCCATCGGGGACGGTGACGGCGGACATGCAGTCGGTGAGCAGGTACACCTTGCGCGCGAGCGCGGCGTCCTGGGCGAGGATCTCCCCGAGCAGGTCATCGATGGAGCTCTTCACGCAATGGCTGGCGGCCTGGCCGGCGATGACGACGGCGTCGGCGGTGAGGAGCGTCTTGAGGAACTGGGTGTTGCGCTGGGCGAGCGGCTGCCCGTCGTGGCGGGTGAGCACCTCGGGGCGCAGCACGGAGTAGTTCTCGGTGAAGGGGTTACCGCCCTTGACCTCGGCCCAGGACTGGGCGCCGCGCACGAACGAGTGGAACAGGCGGGCCTCCTGCACCACGCCGGCGAGCGCGTGGCCGTCACTGCCGAGCAGGCAGTGGGGAGGCCACAGATAGAGGGTGTACTTGCCCGCGCGCTCCAATTCCTCGCAGTAGTACTTCACCTGCTTGAGCAGCCAGGGGTAGTTGCCGCCGCAGAGCCACTTGGCCATGGCGGGGTTGGGGCGCACCTGGCCGCGCTCGATCTGCTCGCGGGTGATTTCGCGGTGGGCGGTGAGGGGCTGATCGTCCTGGTCCACCCAGAAGGAGGGGAAGAAGATCTGGTAGGCGAAGTGCGTGTCGAGCGTGGTGGTGACGTTGGTGAGGGCGCCGAGGTTCTTGTAGATGAACTCGGCGATGCGGCGGTTGTCATCGATGGCGCCGCGGCCGCTGCGGCCCGCGACGTAGAGCGAGCCCTCGGGGAAGCAGAAGTCCTTCTGCACGTCGATGAGCAGCAGGTGCAGGTTGAACGAGTCGGTGGCGGAGGCGGCGAGACCCTGGGAGTCGCGCCAGGCGCCCGCGTCGGCCTGGAGCCGCGAGGCGTTGGGGCCGTAGGCGAACATCCCCGCGTTGGCGGGCGCGTAGAACGACGGCAGCGGAAGCTCCTGGACCTTCGAAACGGCCTTCATGGTGCGTCCTCCCGACTTCGTGTAACCACGACACCAACATAGTGTCCAAGTTACACGTTGTCAAATCGAAGAGGGGGAGCGTGCCGCTGGCGCGTTCCACGTGCCCTGCTGGAAACACCGGATAGACTCCTTGCCCGAGTTCCCATAGGACGGGGGGCAGGGTCGGCAATGGATCCGGCTCTGGGCCGGACGGCAGCTAGAATGACCCCCGCAGGAGGTGACCCGTGAAGAGCAGCCACTCCCAGAGATTCGTGGCAACGGTCCTCAGCACCTTGCTCGTCGCCTGTAGCGCCACTCGCTACACGGTCCCCACTGGCGCCGAGGAACTCTCCCGTTTCGTGCTCGTCCTGGAGGAGGCGCCTGATGGACGGGTCAACCACTCCTGGCTGCCTGCCGAAGCCTTGGACCTCGAGCGCTACAGGTACAGGCCATATGCCGAGGCAGAAGCCGGACGTATAGTACTTGCCGCGAGCCAACAAATCGACTGTTACGCGCAATACCTCGAGTGCTACCAGCAGTGCCGTCAAACTCCGGTTCCCCCGGACTACAACCAGTATATTTATGACTTCGGCCCACGTGCCGGACACGACAGGTATTGCTCCGACAAGTGCATGCCGCAGTACACGGAGTGTCTGAAGGCACAGGGGAACCGTGCTCAAGTGTTCACAACGGTGGACCGTGCAGTCGATTGGTTGGAGCGCAACCACGAATCAGTGCTGGTCGGAAGCATGGTTGTCATTGCGGGAGTCGTATTCGTCACGGTCTCCGGAGGGGCGGGGATCGTCATCCTGGCCCCGTTGGTGGTGGTGACATCCTTCGGAATCCCAGTCACCTCGCACATCGCATTGGCATCACCATGAACATCCATGAACTCATCCTCGAAGTACAGGGCCTCCTCGGACGGACCCTGCGGAGTGCCCAGTCGCCCGAGGATAGGGAACTCCTCAGGGTTGCCACGGCGGCGCTCATGTTCATTTCGGAGACTGGCACGGTCCACTCTTTCGAGGACTACCTTCAGTTCCGCAGGGAGGCCCCTCCTTACGCGGTGGCATCCTTCAAGACCCGCGAGGATGCGGACGCATGGCTACGGCAGCACCCCGAACCTCCGCACGGCGCTTTCGTATTGATTGCAGACCAGTACCACATCGTCATGCATGTCCGTGAAATGAATCACCGTCAACTCTTCCCGCACCCCATACTCGAAGGCTACCTTGAGCAGATTCAGCAAGCGGTTCCTCCCGCCGCCATTCCTTCCTTTGAGACCCGCGAAGAAGCGGAGGCCTGGTTGGAGGAGAAGAGCGAGCCGCGCCAGGGAGTTCTCATGAGCATCGCGGGCCAGCCCCATATTGCACTGCATCACCGCCATCTCGCTCGTTATTCCGTACACCCGCTCCCCAACCGAGGCCCCACCGCCCAGGGTGAAGAGTTCCAATGATGCACCGTGCCCCCTTGAGGGCACCGCGCGTCACCCCACGCCCCTAATGCGTCCCGAGTTCGTGATCCCAGTCGTACAGCTTTTCGATCAAGGTCCCCGGATGAGCCCCCGACACTCGCGCGAAGGCAGCGGAGTCGAGCGTGGAGAGTCGCTGGCGCTGGAAGGAGGGGTCGGCCACCGCTTCCCGGTGCTTCAAGTCACGCACGAGGGTGAGCACCCGGGGCAGTTGGCGGAGGATGGCCTCCTTGCTGTCCTCACGGGTTGCTCGTGACATGCGTTCCGCTGCTGTTTCCAGGCGTTCTCGGACTGAATCGCCTCCTCCCGGACACCAGGCATCCATGGCCCAGGAGCAGGACTTCTCCACCAGTTCCCGCAGGGTCAGCGCGGCACTCGGAGAACTGAAGAGATAGCGCACGGATTCGAGCGGCTCCCAGAAATGAAGCAGGGCTTGGAAGCGCAGCGACATGCGCTCCGCGTCATGGGGAGAGGTCCGCCCAATCGCGAAGTGCAATGCACCCCATACCGTCTCGCGGCAGAAAGCCTCGTAGGCATCTCTCAAAGGGTAGGTGTCCTGCCAGTCCAACGCTTCCGATAAACCGCTCAGGACATGCGGCACCCGATGCAACCGCCATGCGGGGCGCTCGCGGTTGAAGTCGATCGCATCGTTGGCCACCACCACTTCGCCAGGAGGCACTTCCAGCAACTCTCGAGGGTGAGGGAAGCAACCTTCCTTCAAATATTGCCTGCCACACCGCAGGCCCTCTTCGTGCGCCTTCTGTTGAACTTCCGAGCAACTCCCTCGCAAGAAGGAGGGAAGCGAGAGAGGAGAATACAGTCCGGGCGCCATAACAATGGGTCCTGTTTAATCCAAGAATCAGCGAGGAATGGAATTCCCCGCCGCGGCGGGAGCATGGGCGCTCAACCCCACGAGAATCACGTCATCCGCAGCGCCGTCACCTCCTGGCGGCCCACGACGACGAGTCCCTGACGCGTGAGGAGCAGGCGGCTGTCGGCATCGACGAAGGGCTCGGTGTCGGGGAACTCGCGGACGACCTCCACCTTCCCTTGCCGCACTTCCACCCGGACCAGTCCCGCGTCGGTCGCCGCGAAGAGCGCCTCCCCCGCCGCGCACTTGCCCCGGAGCGTCCCCAACCACGAGCCGTCCCCCGCCTCCGCCGTCGCGCTCGCCCGCATCACCCCATCCGCCCCCAGCACCACGCAGTGGTGCACCGTGCGCCCTACCGTCTCCTCCGCGAGGAACAGCCAGCACACCGCCCCCTCGAATACCGCCTCCGCGTCCACCAGCCTCCCCGAGGGCCAGGGCAACGACAGTCCATCCTTGAGGCCTGGACGCTCGGCATCGAAGACGAAGGCGCCGCGCAGCGCTCCCGCCCGGTGGAAGCCCAACCCGAAGCGCGGCCCCACGAACAGCCGCGTCTGTCCCTCGAGCACCTCCCCCAAGCGCTCGGGACCGAACGCCCCGTCCCGCCACAGCGCCCCCCCTTGCGCCCAGTACCGGTGACGCGCGTTGGTCGCGAAAGCCGGACGTTGATCTGGTGTGTCCACCCCGAGCCGCTCGGGAGGCCGTCCCGGAGTGAGCACGGCGAACTCCGCCCCCTGCCCCACCAGCGTGGCCCCGCCCTGGAGCGCCCAGTGCAACGCCGGGTTCAACGGCCCCTGGAGCACCACGGAGCCATCCTCTCGCCGGTACGCCCCCCGCTCGTGGAACAGCCAGTGCGCGGTTCCATCCTCCACACAGGCGTGCAGGAGGACACCCTCCGTGGTGAACAAGCGCGTAGCTACCACCTGGCCGCGCACCGTGGTGACGGGCGTGGCCGTTCGCGTCGCGCTCGGACGGCACGTGGGGCAGGACGCCCGCGCGTGCTCCACGCCACACGAGGCGCACACGGTGAAGCGCAGCGCGTCCAGCAACGGCAGGGGAAAGGAGCCCCGCTCGTCCTCGACGAAGACGCGGTGCAACCGGTGCAGCAGTTCATCCGGAAGCACGCCGAGGGGCGTGGCCGGTTTGGGATACTGCACGTCCGGGTGGAAGACCGTGAGGCGCTGGAGCACCCGGGCCGTCGGCGTGGCCTTGGGTCCGGACGCGCGCGGGCGGTGGATGCCACCATACGGCCCCACGCATAGCAGGCTCTGCATCAACGCGACGCTGAAGGCATACCAATCACTGTCCGCGGAGGCCGGACGAGAGGGACTCAAGCCCCCCGCCTGTGCGCCCAGGCGCAGTGGATCCAGGAACCGCTCGGTGAAGACGGTGGACAGGTAGGGCCCGAACTGGAAGCTGTCCGCGTCGATGAGCCAAGCGTCCTCGCCGATGACGAGGATGTTCAAGTCATTGAAGTCCCCCACCACCACGCCCCCGCCATGCAGCGCGCCGAGCGTGCGGTGCAGGTCCCGGAAGATCGCCGCCACCCGCGAGGACGGCACGCCCGCGCGGCGGAAGGCCGGGTCACCAAAGCGGCGCAGGGGCTCGGCGCCCTCCAGCTTGCGCATGGCGTAGCCCCGCACCTCCTTGCCCCACCGGCTCGTCGCGAGCGTCTGGGGCGACACCACGCGCGGGGGCAGTGGCCGGGGGAACGCGGGCAGCTTGTGCTGGTGCTCGGCGAGCCGGGAGCGGGCGGCGGCCTGTTGCTCGGGCTGGGCGTCGTAGTCGGGGTGCTCGGGAGGCTTGAAGAGCTTGAGGACCCGTCCATCCCCCAGGTCGAACACATCCGCCTCGCCCCCCTTGCCGAGCGCCTTCGACGGATCCACCCGGAGCTTCTTCCCTTCCAGATAGACGTCCATGGCGTCAGTTCCTCTCCCGCTGGCGGCGCAGGATGACGAGGGTGGTGTCGTCGGCGAGCAGGCCCGGCACGCGCACGAGGCGCCGGGCGGTGAAGTCGGCGCGGACGGACTCGCGGTTGAGCAGCGACAGGCGGCGGCGCAGCGCGTCCGGATGGGTGAAGTACCGGTCCTCGGTCCACAACCGCGACAGCGGCCCCACGGGCTCGTCGCTGTCGGGGACGCACGCCCCGGCGAGCCCGCCCAGGTCCGCGGCCCCGTCCGTGCCGAGCACCAGCGAGTGCACCTCCGCCGTGGGCCTCAGCGCCAGGGAGCACAGCGAGCCCGTGCCCGGTTTGAACAGGCCATAGGCGAGGTATGGCGGCGCGTTCCCGGGAAAGGGGCCGATCGGATGGACCTCGCCATTGAGGGCCCAGAGTCCATCCCCCGCGCAGAAGACGAGCGCCTCGTCCGGGGTGAGCACGGCGCCCACGAGCGTGAAGAGCAGGGCCTCGCCCACGGCCGAGGGCCCCAGTTCCCGGGCGAGCCCTCCCAGGAAGCACAGCAGGTCCGCCTCCAGCCGCGCGAGGAAGCCGGGCGAGCCGGGTGACAGGCCCTCCTCCAGCAGCGCGAGCGCGCCCTCCACGGCGCGACGGGCACCGAGCTGCGCGCCCAGCTCGCTCTGGCGCCCACTGCCACACCCATCCGCGACGGCGGCGGCGAGGCCCCGGGGGCCTGTCCGGGTGAAGAAAGCATCCTGGTTGTTGCGCCCCGCCCGGGCATGTTCCCGGCCCTGGACGGTGGCGGCGGCGAGCTCGAAGGGCAACGGCGACATGGCGCTCCTCCCCTGACTCCGTGTTCGACGGACACCAACTTAGTGTCGCATCAACACGAAGTCAACGAGGAGAGGCGTCACAGCTCGAAGTTGAAGCCGGCCTTCTCCAACTGTTTGTATTTCTTGTGGTCGAAGCGGTAGAGGCGCGCGGCGCGGTGGGAGACGTCCTGCTCCACCTCGTCGAGTTCCTCGAGCAGGCCCATGGCGAGCAGCTTCTTGCGGAAGTTGCGCTTGTCGAGCTCGCGCTCGAGGATCTTCTCGTACAGGCGCTGGAGCTGGGTGAGGGTGAACTTGGGGGGAAGCAGCTCGAAGCCCAGGGGCTGGTAGCGCACCTTGCCCTTGAGGCGCTGGAGCGCCGTGGCGGCGATGTCGGCGTGGTCGAAGGCGAGCCTGGGCATGTCCCAGACGGGGAACCAGGCGGCCTCGCGCGCGTCGGTGGCGGCGTGGACGCGGTGGTCGGACAGCTTCACCAGGGCGAAGTAGGCCACGCTCACCACCCGGTCGCGCGGATCCCTCCCCGGGGCGCCGAAGGTATAGAGCTGCTCCAGGAGGACGGGGCGGATGCCGGCCTCTTCCTGGAGCTCGCGGCGCGCGGCGTCCTCGAGCGACTCGTCCATGCGCACGAAGCCGCCCGGCAGGGCCCACCGGCCCTGGAAGGGCTCCAGGTCCCGGCGGATGAGGAGCACCTTCAAGTCCTCCTCGTCCAGGCCGAACACCACGCAATCCACCGTCAACGCCGGGCGCGGGTACTCATAGGTATGGCTCACGGCGGCTGCCTCCGCTGGGATCGTGTCCCGCCGCCCTTAGAGGCTCGGGCGGGACGCGGTCAAGCGGAGCGTGTCACGCGCTCGCGACGAGCCGGCCCAACTGCCGCCAGTCCACGAGGTTCACGGACTCCTCGGCGAGGGAGAACTCCAGCGAGCGGCGGATGCCCATGATGTCGCCCCCCATCTGGAAGGGGATGTCGCGGTCGAAGTCCATGCGCAGGCGCTCGACGAAGAAGTCGTGCATGCCGGGCATGGGGTGCTGGCCGCGCCACAGCTTGAACACGTTGCGCGCGCCCTCCAGCGCTCCCACGCCATAGACGCGCACGGACAGGCGGTGGGGCACGGCCTGGGCGAAGGGGAAGGCCTTGAAGCCGAAGCCGAACTCGGGCGTGGTGGCCGCCCCGCACACTCCGATGGGCCCGTCGTAGAGCAGCGCGCCCGTCTCCCCGCCCGGCATGGGGATGACCCGGCCCTGCGCGTCCACGGTGAGCGCGGGCGCCCCCAGGTTGAAGACCTTCGCCCGCAGGTCCGCATTGCCCAGCAGGTGCCGGGGAATGGTGCGGGTGGCCAGGGCGCCCAGGTAGCCGCGCAGGCCCGCGTTCGCCTCGCGCAGGGGCCCGGCCGGGAACCTCGCCAGGTTGTCCTTGAAGTCCTGCAGGGCCTCCGCGTCCCACCCCGTCCCGGCGAAGGGCGCCACCCGGCCCTCCAGCCCCACGAGCGAGAAGGGACGCAGCGGCGGCAGGCGCTCGCCACACCGGGCGAGCTGACGCAGGGCGACTGAAGCACTCGGCGCCCCGGTGACGCGCGCCCACGCATTGCCCGTGCCCAGCGGCAGCACGCCAATGGCCGGCAGCGCCAGCCCCTGCGCGCGCATCTCGTTGATGAGCCCGGTGATGGTGCCGTCCCCTCCTCCGGCCAGCAGCAACGTGGGGGGATCCTGCCGCAGGGTGCCGCTGATCCACGACCGCGCGTCCTCGAGGGAGCGGGTGAGCGCCAGACGGGCACGGGGGAAGAGACGCCGCACCAGACCGCCGACCTTCTCGGAGCCGCGGCGTGCGCGCAGGTTGACCATCACGGCGAGATTCATGGCGGCCCTACTTTTCGCTGATCCATGTCATGGAGTTGTCACGGAGAGCGCGTCCATCCGACATCCGGGGGAAGATGGCCACGCCGTCCCACCGGGCAGGGTATGGCCCAAGGCCTCCCCGCCGGGCAAGCAGGATGGCGTCCGGGTCGTTCCACCGCCCCGGATGCGCCGTCCATGCTCGGGACGGCGGCTCGGGCAGACGTGCGCTGGGCCCCCCGTCCCCGAGCGGAGGACACCGTGATGGGTAGGCCGCGTGGGACCCGTCCAAGGTCGCGAAATGACAGCGGTTGGGGGCGGAACCGGGCGGGTTGTGGGCGGGGCCCGGCGGCTGCTATCTGGGCGCCTCGGTTCCCGGTCCGCTCCGGAACGGGCCCTGCAACCGCGCGCCCCACCATGACCTTTTCTTCCAGATTCAACCCGGTGGCGGTGGTGCTCGCCCTCGCGCTCGGTGGCATGACGCAGGCAGCGCCCCGCCGGGCGGTCCTCGCCAGCGGCGATTGCAAGGACGCCGCGCTCAGCAGCCAGACCAAGGCCCTCCACGACACCCTGTCGGCCCGCGCGGGCGAGAACGTGCTGACGCCCGCGGACTTCGCCGAGCGCCTGTTCCCCCCACCCTCCGGAAGCCTCGCGGACATCCAGCGCCAGTTCGAGGCCGCCCGGGGCCAGTTCTACGAGGCGCGCTATACCCGGGCCACGCAGGCCCTGGGCGAGGTGCTCGAGCAGGTGGTCCGGCTCCCGGTGGGGGAGACGCGCTGGAAGCTGTTCGTCGACACCTGGCTGTTGCAGGGCATGACGTTGCGCGCGCTCGGCCGGATGAAGGAGAGCGACGACGCCTTCCTCAACGTGTTGCGGCTGGATGCGCAGTACCAGCTCGATCCCGACGACTACACGCCCTCCACCCGGCAGCTCTTCGACAAGTTGCGCCGCGAGCTCGCCCGGACGCGCAAGGTGCGGCTCTCGGTGACGTCCACCCTGCTCTCCTCCGAGGTGTTCCTCGATGGCCGGAGCGTGGGGCAGACTCCGCTGACGCTGGAGGTGCCGCCCGGCACCTATGCGCTCACACTCAAGAAGGCAGACGCCGTGAGCTTTCCGCGTCAGCTCTCCGTCCAGGGAGAGGAGACGCTGGTGCAAGTGGATCTCGCCTACGAGGGCGCCGTGTCGGCCACGCCCTTTCCCTGCCTCGCCACTCCCGAGGAGGGCGAGCAGGGCCTGTCGCACGCGGTACGGCTGGGTGGAACGCTGGGCGTGGAGGAAGTCATCGTGGTGCGCCTGGAGGGAGCGAGCAGCGGGCCCAAGTGGCTCGCCGCCACCGTGCTCAACGTGGAAGGCGCGCAGAAGCTGCGCGAGGGGGGTTTCAAGACACGTGGGCTCGATGCCCCGGTCGAGTCGCTCTCCGCGCTGGTGGACTTCATCACCACCGGCAAGGAGCAGCCCAGCGTCGTGGTCGCCCAGCCCAATCTCCAGCCGCCCTGGGAGGCTCCGCTCCCCTCCGCCGTGAGTGCCACGAGGCCCGAGCCCTCCGGCCCGAGCGCCACGCGCGTGGTGTCGTACGTGACGCTGGGCGTGGGGGTGGCGGCCCTGGCGGCGGCGGGAGGAGTGCGCCTGTCCGCGGAGCAGGAGTGGGCGGAGCTGCAACGTGGCCATCTCAATGAGAACGGCCGTGTGGAGGCCGATGACGACACGGGCCGGCGGCTCGTGGGTCAGCTCTCGCGCAAGGGCCAGGTGCTGACGGGGCTGCTCATCGGCTCGGGGGCGGCGCTCGCCACGGGCGCGGTGCTCTTCCTCGTGTCGCCCTCGCCCCGCGCTCCTCCCGCGGTGTCGGTGGACGTCACGGCGGGCCCGGGCGGAGCGGGCGCCTCGCTGTCGGGGACGTTCTGACGGCGGGCTTCGAGTACGGTGCCGGGCCATGAACCTCCTGCTGGCCCTGCTCCTGGCCGCGAGCCCCGCCGCCGCTCCAGGCCCCCGTACCTTCCGCGTCGACTACTTCCATACCGGCAACGCCACCGAGGAGCGCTTCAGCCTCGATCGGCTCGTGGTGGAGCCCCTGCCCTGGCCCGGCAACCCCTCGCGCGCCATCGACGAGAGCAACCTCGGCAAGTACCTCTTCGAGGTGAGGGACCGGGACACCAACCGCCTGCTCTACTCGCGCGGCTTCGCCTCCATCTACGGCGAGTGGGAGACGACGCCCGAGGCGCGCGAGGTGAACCGCACCTTCCACGAGTCGCTGCGCTTCGCCGCGCCGGACAAGCCCGTGCAGGTGCTGCTCAAGAAGCGGGCGAAGGACAACTCCTTCCGCGAGGTGTGGAGCCTGACGGTGGACCCCGAGGATCCCTTCGTCGACCCCGCCCCGCCCGCCACGCCCGGCGCGCTGCTCAAGCTCGTGGAGGGAGGCGCGCCCGCGGACAAGGTGGACGTGCTCATCCTGGGGGATGGCTACACGGAGAAGGAGCGCCCCAAGTTCGAGAAGGACGCGCGGCGGCTCGTGGACATCCTCTTCACGTTCTCGCCCTTCAAGGAGCGCAAGCGCGACTTCAACGTCTGGGGGCTGATGCCGGCCGCGCGGCAGTCCGGCATCTCCCGGCCCTCCACGGGCATCCACCGGGACCCGCCCGTGGGCTCCACCTATGACGCCTTCGGCAGCGAGCGCTACGTGCTCACCTTCGAGAACCGGCGCTTCCGGGACATCGCCGCGTTCGCCCCGTACGAGTTCGTGGAGATCCTCGTCAACGGCAACACCTACGGCGGGGGAGGCATCTTCGGCCTCTACAGCACCGTGGCCGCCGACAGCCTCTGGTCCCCCTACGTCTTCGTGCACGAGTTCGGCCACCACTTCGCGGGGCTCGCGGACGAGTACTACACCTCCGAGAGCGCCTATGCGCCGAGCGAGGAGCGCGTGGAGCCGTGGGAGAAGAACGTCACGGCGTTGAAGGACCCGGCGCGCCTCAAGTGGAAGGCGTGGGTGACGCCCGGCACGCCGCTGCCCACGCCCTGGGCCAAGGACGAGTACGAGGCGCACGCGCGCGAGGTGCAGGAGCAGCGCCGCCGCATCCGCGCCGAGCGCCGTCCCGAGTCGGACATGGACGCGCTCTTCACCCGCCAGCGCGATTGGGAGGAGGCCTTCTTCCGCGCCCAGCCCGCCGCGAAGCAGACGGGCGCCTTCGAGGGGGCCATGTACGAGGCCCGGGGCTATTACCGGCCCCAGCTGGACTGCGTGATGTTCACCCGCGACCGGGTGCCCTTCTGCTCCGTGTGCCAGCACGCCCTGTCCGAGGTCATCGACCTGTACGCCGGCCCCCCGGGCAAGGTCCCCGCCTCACCGAAGTAGCCTGGCCGCCTGGTCCGGGAGCGGGGACTCGGGCCCGGGCCATCACTCCGCGCGGACCCGGGTGCCATTCCGACGCGACGTCTCCAACCTGACACGAAAGGAGGCGGACACCCATGATGCATACCCAGCAGACGGAGTCCTGGTCTGGTGAGGGCGTTGGAACGAGCGCGGAGTCCTTCCTCGCGCGAATCAACCGCGAGGTCCCCGAGTACCCTCCGACCGATGCGGCCGAGGCCGTCATCTGCGCGCTGTGCGAGCGGCTCCCCGGTGGGCTGGTGCAGGAGATGAAGGAGCAGCTCCCCGAGAGCCTGCGTGAGCTCTTCCAACATTGTTGGAAGGAGCGGAGCGCGAACGCGCGCAAGTTCGACAAGGATGACTTCTATCTGGATGTCGCCGAGCACCTGCAGGTCGACGCCGAGCAGGTCCGGCTCGTGCTGCACGTGGTCTTCGCGTCCATCCACTCGCAAATCACCGAGCGGCTGGCGCAGCGGATTGCCCGGGAGATGCCGCCCAACGTGAGCGGGACGTGGGACGCGGCGCGCCGCGCCGCCGATCTGCCCCGCTGAGGCACTGGGGAGGCAGGGGGCCCCGGGGACGCGTGTCTCCGGGGCCTCTTCGCGTTCGCGTGGGGAGCGCGGACTACTTCTCGATGGCGTAGATGAGCGTCACCGTCGCCTGCACCGTCTGCTCCTGCGGCTGGATGGGCGTCGCCACGTCCGCGCTCTCGGCGGTGGCCATCGCGAAGCGCGCCAGGGGCATGGGGCGGATGGGCTCGGTGATGGTGCTCGCGTCCAGCACGGGCCCCAGCTTCACGCCCAGCGCCGTCGCCAGCACCTGCGCCGACTGCCGCGCCCGCGCCACCGCGTCACGCAGCGCCCCATCCCGGCCCGTCTCCGGCTTGCTCAGACCGAAGCGCACCGAGTCCACCCGGTTGGCGCCCGCCTTGAGCGCCGTGTCCAGCAGCGGCCCCACCTTCGTCAGGTCGCGCACGTGCACCTGCACCGT
Source organism: Cystobacter fuscus DSM 2262 (assembly GCF_000335475.2). NCBI lineage: Bacteria > Pseudomonadati > Myxococcota > Myxococcia > Myxococcales > Archangiaceae > Cystobacter > Cystobacter fuscus. Next base: position 219,230 of record NZ_ANAH02000015.1, read on the forward strand.
GTTGTTCACCAGGTAGCCGCGCGGCTTGGGCGTCTCCGCCCCGTGCACCGGGGGCTCGTACTCCATGGCCACCGAGTAGTTGCGCGTCTCCAGGTCCTTGCGCGCCACGCCCGCCTGCACGAGCGCGGCGATCACCTTGTCCATCTTCTTCGCGTTCGCATCGGCCGCGGCCTGGGCCGAGGAGGCCCGGGTCTCCACCGCCAGGTCGATGAAGGCCTCGTCCGGGGACACCTTCACCTCGCCCTGGCCCTCCACGCGGATGGTGCGCTCCTGCGTCGCCGTCACCGGCACCACGGCGGGCGGCCGGGGTTGGGCCAGGGCACCTTGCAGCGGGAGACCCAGCAGCAGGGCGGACAACAGCACGGCACGGGGCGACAGCATGGCGGAGACTCCTCGTTCAACGGGTGGGTACGTCACGTCGGAGGCCAACCTACCCTCGAAATGAAGGCGGGCCTCGAAGAGAAGACGCAGCACCCCGGTCCGTCATTCATCGCCACCCGCGCCGAGCGGGCGCCGGGCACGCCTCACGCCGCCTGGCCGGGCTCCATCGTGCGCGCCTTGACCACCCACTCGCGCACCTGCTCGCGCAACTGCTGCGAGTCGAAGGGCTTGTCCACCCGTGCGTTCTTCACCTGATCCATGAAGGCGCGCGCCGCGGGTGTGAAGGCCCCACCGGTGACGAACACCATCCGGCGAGCCACGCCTGGCGCCTTCACGGACAGCTCCGCGTGCAGCTCCATGCCCGTCAGGTCCGGCATCATCAGGTCGCACAGCACGACGTCCACCTCGGCTCCCTTGGGACCCGACAGCAACTCCAGGGCCTGACGTGAGCTCGTCACCACCTCCACGTCATGCTCGCGTGCCAGCGTCCGGCGCAGCGCCGAACTCACCATCACATCATCGTCCACGATCATTACCCGGCCACGCACGCGTGCACCCTCCTGCTCTCGTTGCATCGGACGCACTCCCAACTGGATTCGGGCGCCGCCACGCGTCCCAGTCTCACACGAAACCCATCCGCCGTGCCCAGACCGCGCCCGCGGCCCGCCTACCTACTCTCCAAGCAGGCGATAATTCCAGTCGGCGACATCTTTCATGCGCCTCCACCAGCCTATACCCACCACGCCCCGCCAACGAAAAGGCCCGGAGTGAAGAGCCTTTCTCATTACATCCGCGTACCTCGCGAGAAGATGCGGCGCAACAGGGCCTCACCCTCGGAGCGGGGAGGCGCCGAGGAGACGAACGACGGCAACGCCCAGGGGGCGGCGAGGCCCGGAGGCAGCTCGCCCCGAGAGGAATGGGTGGGGAGCGTCGGGCCGAACAAAGGGGAAGAACACGAGCCGGTTAGTTCGGGCATGAAGTCCTCCAGCAAGGAGCCACCCGGACGCAGTATCGCCCGCCCGTCTGACACTCAGGGAAAGCGCGCCACGAACGCCCCCAGCCTCGCCCCCGCCTCCCGCGTCGAGGGATCCATCCCCTTGGGTCCCGAGGCGGGCAGCCGCAGCGCCAGCTCCACCAGCGCGGGCCGCATCTCCTCCCAGGCGGCGGCCGCCTCCGCCTCGCTCGAGAAGTAGCGGCGGTGCACCAGCCAGCCCGTCACCCCACACGTCAGCGCGTGGAACGAGCGCGACGCATCCTCCTCCAGGGTGAGCCGCAACCCCGCGGGGTGCTCCTCGTCACGGACGATGATTCCCCCCTCGCCCCCCGTCAGCCCCAACGTGCGGCCCCCCTCGGTGGGCCTCCAACCCGGCTCCTCGCTCATCGCCTCGTGCACCTCCCGCTCGGAGTCCACCCTCCCCCACCCAGGCCCCTCACGGCAACCGGGCACGGTCCGCGCCCAGGTGGCATTTCTTGTACTTCACCCCGCTGCCACACCAGCAGGGCTCGTTGCGCCCGGGCCGCGACGACTGCCGCTCGTGCGTGCTCGCGCGCCAGCGATCGATCAGCTCGTTCCACTCCTCGCGCAGGCGCCGCGCGGCCTCGAGCTTCATCTGCTGCGAGCGCGTCAGCGCTCCCCCCAGCTCCTGGATGGCGAACCCCAGCTCGAGCACCGTCTGCTGGGCGAACACATCCGCCACGTCGTCCTCCAGCTCGTACGCGTCCAGCGCCCGGCTCAGCAACTCGACGGCCCGCGCATCGCCATAGGCCGACAGGTTGACCGACCCCTGGAAGGGCTCCTCCTCGAGCAGCGCCAGCAACGCCGTGTAGATGCGCTCGTCCCGCGCGCCGCAATGCGACAGCACCTGGAGCAGCTCGAAGCGAGCCTCCCCCTCTCCAATGTCCTCCAGCACCTCCAGCGTGGCGGGCGCCACCGCCGGCCCCCAGTCCTTCAGTCCCGCGATGAGCAGCTCGTACAGCTCCGTCCCGGGCTCGGCGCGCGTGAGCCACCGCACCAGGGGAACCAGGGCCTCGGTGGCCCGGAGCCGCAAGAGCCGCCGCGCCGCGGAGACGAGCGCCTCATAGCTGGACCCCTCCTCCAGGACCCGCACGAGCGACTCCACGCGCTCGCCGGGCCGCTCCCACTCACCGCTCCCCATGGGGCCACCCTCCGCGAAACACCCGGTGCATCTCGTCCACGAGCAGGCGATCCCCCGACACCTCGAACTGCTCGCCCAAGCCCCCGAGCAACTCCCACGCCCCCTCCCACCACCCGGCCAGCTCCCCGGCGCCCACCAGACCCAGCCCATGAAGGAACTCGCCCCACGGACGCAGCGCGAGCGCCGTGGCGGCATGCACATGCGGATGCAGCGCACGCGCCTCGGCCTCACCTCGCACCCACTGCTCCACATCCCCCAGCAGCGGCAGGAGCACGTGCGGCGCGCCCGACCCCGCGCCGCCCTCTCCGAACGGCCCGGGCAGCAGGTGGAAGAGTTCCGGGAAGACGAGCTGCGTGCGGCCCCACGGCCAGCCCTGGCGCAACCGCAGCTCCGGCTCGAAGGCCATCACCAGCACCCGCTGCGCGTCGAAGAACCGCTCCGGCGGCAGCGCGAGCACCTCGCGCCTCGAACGCCGCCGCCACGCCGCCCGGCCCGTGCGCAACCCCAACGCCTCCGCGGCCCAATGCGGCACCGCCCGGTCGAACGGCGACAACACCTCCGCCATCCGCTCCCAGGACGTCTCCGGCGCCCGCAGCAGCTCCGCGTCCATGCAGCCGAGCACCGCTCGCACCACGTAGTCCACCCGCGTCCACTCCGCGAGCGACTCGTCCTCGCGCACCCGCGGCCAGGCCTCCAAGAGGCCCGCGCGCGCCTCCTCCACCCGGCCCCGGTAGAGACACCACTCGGCCAGCCGCATCACCAGCGCGCAGTCCCCCGTGCGCCGCGCCAGCGACACGAGCGCGCCCTTCACGTCCCGGCCCGGCAACCGCAACGCCAGCTCCACCCGCCAGGTGGCCACCGCGGGCTCCGCCTCGTGCACCCGCGCGGCCCGCTCCTTCCACACGTCCAATACCGACTCGAACTCCGCGTACCGGCCGGCCTCCTCCAGCGCCTGCTCCAGCCGGCTGCCCACCTCGAAGGCATCCTCCTCGTCGAAGCCCGGACAGCTCGCCGCCTCCCGCGCCAGCCGCAGCTTCTCGTCCACGGTGGCCTCGTCCCACCGCGCGTAGAAGCTCAGCGGCAGTCCCGCCGCCTCCCCCTCCTCGGGCCGCGCCCGCCACGCGCGCTCCTGCCGCTCATCGTTCGCCATGCCCGCGTCACTCTAGACATGACTGGAGAAGTCAGCACGAAAAGATGACCTGAAATGTCATCCCCCGGGCACGGCCGCGCGCGGGACGTCACCAGGTCCAGCGCAGCGCCCGGGCCGTGGCGGGCCCCACCGCCACCTCCTCCAGGGACTCCGGCAGCCGCCCCCGCGCCTCGCCGAGCGGCACCTCGCCCACCATCACCTCGGCGGCCGGCTGGGGATAGAGCGGCTCGCGCCCGGGCTCCACCAACCCCTCGGGCACGCGCGCGTGGCCCTCGGCGTCGTAGGCGTCCGCCGCGCCCAGGCAGTGGAAGAACTCGTGCGCCACCGCCGTCAGCTCCAGGGTGAGCCCGGTGTCGCCGCGCACGCCCCGCACCAGCCCCATCGTCCCTCCCGCCTCGGCCATGCCCTCCACGAGCCGGGGCCCGCCCTCCTGCGCGTCCTCCAACACCACGTAGATGCGCGCGTCCCACGGGCGCGAGGACACCCCGGCCTCCTCGTCCACCGCCGCCAGCGCCGTCGACCAGCGGTGCGCCTGGCGCAGCCGCGCCCACCAGCCCGTGTCCTCGGGGGGCTCGAAGCGGAAGTCCCCTCCGCTCACCGGACCCGCCAGGACGAAGCGCACCGGCCGCCCGAGCTCCACGCGGTAGCGGCCCGCCTCGCGCGCGGCCCAGTCCCCGAGCCGCTCCACGCCCTTCTCCCAGGCCCCCCGCACCTCGGGCGTCACCTCGCCCCGGGCCAGCAACACCACGGCCACCTCCAGCGGACGCTCCCAGGTGAGGCGCCTGTCCCGCGAGCGCTGGCGTGACACGCCCCAAAGTACCAGCCCCACCAGCACCCCGAGCAGCACGCTCACGCGCAGCCACTTCGCCCGGGTGCGCCGCACCCGCCGCGCCGCGCACCCCGCGCACAACGCCCGTCCCTCCGCCCCCTGGCACAGCACGCACACCAGGGCGCGGCACTCCTCGCACGGCCGCTCCGCGGACAGCACGGGGTGGCGCCCACACACCGCGCTCGCCCGCCCCACCACCGGCACCGCCGCGCACGTCACGCCCTGCCGCCGCAGCGCCTCCACCAGCCGCCCCGCCTCGGCCTCGTCCAAGTCCCTCGGCAACACCCGCGGCTCGGCCAGCAGCCGGCGCGCCTCCTCCAGGGGAAGCTGGAACGCGCGCGCCACCACCATCGCCGCGCCTCGAGAACCGGACGCCTCCACCTGGACACGAAAAGCGCTCACCGGGGCCTCAGCTCCTCGGGGACATGCGCGCGAGCGCGACCACCAGGGCGCACATGGCCGAGGGCGTGAGCGTCTGGACCGCCGCCCCGAGCGCCCTCGCCGCGCCGGGCATGCCGTCCACCACACAGCTCGCCCCGTCCTGCGCCACCGTCAGCGCCCCCGCCTGGCGCATCGCCAGCAGGCCCTCGGCGCCGTCCACCCCCATGCCCGTGAGCAGCAACCCCACCGCCCGGTCTCCATAGAAGCTCGCCACGCTCTCCAGGAGCACGTTCACCGAGGGGATCGCCACCCCCCGGGCCGGCTGCGTCCGCAGCTTCCCCGCCCGCACCACCATGTCCCGGTCCGCCGGGGACACGTACACCGAGCCCGGCTCCAGCCACTCGCCGCCCCGCGCCACCACCGCGCGGTGCCCCGTGCCCGACAGCCACTGGGCGAAGCCCGGCTCGAAGCCCTGGACGATGTGCTGGGAGATCAGCACCGGGAAGGGCGCCGGGGCCGGCAACATGCGCAACAGCTCGTACACGAGCGGCGGCGCGCCCGTGGAGCCCCCAATCGCCAGCAGCGAGCAGGGACGGGGTGCCACCACCGGCGTGGCCACCGACGGCGTGCGCACCACCGGCAGGCGCCGCGACAGCCTCCCCCGTCCCACCACCCGCGCGTGCGCCATCGTGCGCACCGTGCGCAACAGCCGCTCGCGAAAGGCCTGCACCTCCTCCGGCCCGCTCAGCATCGGCTTGGCCAACACGTCCACCGCCCCCGCGCTCAGCGACTCGAAGGTCCGGTCCCTTCCGCGCGTGTCCAACTGCCCGCTGAGCACCACGATGGGACAGGGCGCCGTGGCCATGATGGCGGCGATGGCCTCCTCGCCGCCCATGCCTCCGGGCAGCACCAGGTCCATCAACACCAGCTGCGGCTTCCAGCGCTGCACCGCCGCCACCGCGTCGCGGCCATTGTCCACGGGCGGCAACAGCTCGAGGTCCGGCTCCCGGCGAAGGAGCTGCTCGAGGAAGGCGACGACGGAGCGCGAATCCTCAACCAACAGCAGCTTCAACGCGGTGCTCTCCCGTGTTCGTCAGCTTCCGCACGAGCCCCAGGAACGAGGCCTGCTCGAATTCACCTTTTACCACGTATGCGTCCACACCCACGTCCCGCGCCCGACGCCGTTCCTCGGGGCCGCCCTGGGAGGTTATCAGGAGCACGGGCGTCCGGGGCCGTTCCGAGCGCCGCACGAAGCGGCACAGCCCCATCCCGTCCAGGCGTGGCATCTCCAGGTCCGTCACCACCAGGCCGAACTCCTGCCGGCGCCACGCCTCGATGGCCGCCAGGCCGTCGTGCGCCACCACCACGGGGAAGCCGGCGGCTCTTAACACGTTGCGCAACAACGTCCGCAGGGTGGGAGAGTCATCCACCACCAGCACCGCGCATGGCTCGGGCACCGCGCGCGGCACCAGGCAAGCAGAGGCGCTCCCCTCCCCCGCGCCCTGGGCCGCGAGCGCGAACAGGGCCGGCAGCCGGAGCACCGGCAGCACCGAGCCGTCCGGCCGCGGGGCTCCCCCGAGCACCAGTGGGGCCTCGGTGAACGCGGGTCCGAGCGGCCTGATGAACAGGCGCTCCTCGCCCGGCACGTCGTCCACCAGCAGCACCAGCCGCTGCCTTCCCTGGCGCACCACCACGCCCGTGCGCCGGGGCGTGCCCTCGTCCCCCCCCAGGCCCAACAGCGCGGACAGGGCCACCAGGGACACCGGCTCGCCCCCCACCCGCACCGTGGCATGGCCCTCCAGGCTCCCCACGTCGCTGGCGCCCACCCGCAGGACGCGCTCCACGTGCTGCAGCAACACGCCGAAGCAGTCCTCGCCCACGCGCACCACCAGCCCCCGGTGCGTGGAGGTGGACACCGGCACCTCCAGCAGGAAGGCCGTCCCCTGACCCGGCGTGTGCTCCAGGCGCAGCGAGCCCTCCAGCTCGCGCAGGGTGCTCATCACCACGTCCAGCCCCACGCCCCGTCCGGACAGCGCGTCCACCTCGTCGCGCGTGGAGAAGCCCGGCAGACTCAGCAGCGCGAGCAGCCCCTCGGCGTCGAGCGACTCCGCATCCCCGCTCCATCCCGTCGCGCGCGCGCGCCGCACCACGCGCTCCACGTCCACCCCCGCCCCATCGTCCGCCACGCGCACGAAGGCCCGCGCCCCCTCGCAGTACGCCTCCAGCGTGAGGGTGCCCACCTCCGGCTTGCCCGCCGCGCGCCGCCGCTCGGGCGTCTCCACCCCGTGCACCACCGCGTTGCGCACCAGGTGCAACAACACCTCGCGCAGCCGCATCAACACCACCCGGTCCACCTCCGCCCCGCCCGCGCGCACCTCCAGCCGCACCTCCTTGCCACTCGCGCGCGCCGCCTCGCGCGCCCCCCGCGCCGACTCCTCCAGGAAGGGCTGCAAGGGCATCAACCGCAGCTCGCGAATCCCCTCCTCCAGCGCCGCGTCCACCCCCGCCTCGTGCGCCAGCAGCGCCGGCGCCTCGCGCGCCACCGCCGAGAGCGCCTGCCACGCCCCCCTCATCGCCGGGCCACACGCGTCCCGCGCCGCCTTCAGTCCCGCCCACTGGGCCCTCGGCAACGTGCGCTTGCACGGCTCCAGCCGCGCCCCCAGCTCGCGCCACCGGTCCATCGCCTCGCCCAACTGGTCGCGCGCCGACACGAGCCGCCGCGCCAGCGCTTCCTGCCGCAGCCGGCCGAGCACCAACTCCCCCACCAGCGCCTGCAACGCGTCCACCCGCGCGGGCGGCACCCGCAGGAACGCCTCCACCTCGCTCGCCGACGCTCCTCCGGCGAAGGCCATGCCCGGTGCCGACGCCGCGGCGCCCGCCGCCGCGGGCACGGGCTCCAGCGCCTCGTAGACGCGCTCGAGACCCGAGAAGAGCCCCTCCAGCCCCACCCCCTCCAACGTGACGCGGCCCGCCTGGACCCCGTGCACCATGTCCTCCAGCGCATGGGTGGCGTGCGCCACCTCCTCGTGGCGCGAGGCCGCCGCCGCGCCCTTGAGGGTGTGCAGTCCGCGCAGCATGTCCCGACAGCGCGACTCGCGCTCGGACGCATCTCCTCCGGCGAGCCCGTGCAGGGCCCGCTCCACCTGGCGCAGCAAGTCCCTCGCCTCGGTGGCGAAGGTCATGCGGATGGCCAGCTCCAACTCCTCGCGCGAGGGGGGCATGGGCAGAGGGCCTCACGCCATCCGGTACTCGGCGGACTTGGGCACCTTGGGCCTCGAGAAGGAGTCCACGAGCTGGTTGACGCTCCGGGTCAAATCGTTGAGCTGGTTGGCCGACGTCTCCGTCTGGCCGAGGCTCGTGAGCGTGCTGTTCATCGCGTCGCTGATGTCGCCCATGGCCTCGGACACCTGCTGCACGCCGGCGGTCTGCTGGCGCGCGGCGCTGGCGATGAGGCGCGCGGCCGCCGAGGACTCCTCGATGGAGCCTCCGAGCTGCTGGATGCTCTGGCCCGCGCGGTTGGCCAGCTCCACCCCGGCCTCCACCTTGCGCGTGCCCGCCTCGGAGGCCACCACCGCCGAGTTCGTCGCCGACTGGATGCTGCCCAGCAGCTTGCGCACCTGCCCCGTGGCCTGCTTGGACTGATCCGCCAGGCTGCGGATCTCCGTGGCCACCACCGCGAAGCCCCGGCCATGCTCGCCCGCGCGCGCCGCCTCGATGGCGGCGTTGAGCGCCAGGAGCTTGGACTGCTCGGCGATCTCGTTGACCGAGGCGATGATCTCCCCGATCTGCTGCGTCTGCTCGCTCAACGAGAGGATCTTGTCCGCGATGGCCTCCACCTGCTCGCGGATCTCCCGCATGCCCTGGATGCACGCCTCCACCGCCTGGCTGCCCAGGCGCGAGGACTCGATGGAGCGCTCGGACACGGTGATGACGGCCTCGGCCTTCTCCAGGGCCTGCATCGACGTGAGGCGCAGCTCGCTCAGGGTGCTCGTCACCTCGGCCACGGCGCTCGCCTGCTGCTGCGCGGCGCTGGTCTGCCGGGACGCGGCATCGAGGATCTCCCCCGAGGAGGACGACAGGCTCACGGACAGGCTCTCCAGCGCGCTCACGAAGCGGCGCACCTGGGTGGTCTCCCGGTCCGTCATCGCCTCGATATAGGTGTCGATGGCGAGCGACATGTCCAGGCAGATGATCTTCACCAGGGACTGGAGCGTCTCGGACAGCTCCTCGTTGCCCGGCTGGCCCCGCCCCAACACGATGGGGATGAGCGAGCAGAGGTACTGGCTGTAGGAGCCCACGTACCACATGGGCCCCAGGCCGATGCGCTCGTGCGCCCTGCCCACGCGCAGCCGGTCCTCCACATAGGCCGGGTCGTACTTGCCCTGGAAGAGCTCCAGGAAGTACTGGGACTGGGCGCGCTTGAGGGCCGCGATGTGCGCCTCGCTCTGGAAGTGCGCGCGCATCTCGGCGTGCGACATGAGGTGCGCGTAGAAGCGCTCGATGATGGCGTCGTTGCTCGACTCGGCCACGGGGCGCAGCTCCGCCAGGCGCCGGGCGTCGTCGTCGGTGAAGCCCAGCACGCGCCGGCGCCGCTCGAGCTCCTCGGCGGCGGAGCCCAGACGGCCATCATGGGAAGGGGGAAGGGGAGCCATGGGCGGGAGTCCTTTCGAGGTGAGCGCTAGAAGGCCCTGAAGAAGGCGGGAGTGGAGAAGAGCCGTTCGGGCTCGATGAGCAGGCGCTGGGCACCCAGCACCCCACGAAAGCACACGCCGCGCTCCCCGAGCAGCACCGGCACGGCGCCCAGCTGGCCGGCATCCCGCCGCTCGATGCCCTCCACGGCGTCGGCCACCAGCCCCAGACGCGCCCCCTGGTGCTCCACCACCACCAGCCACTCCCCGCGCGAGCGCGCGCCCGGACCCGGCTCCCGCCAGCCCGCCAGGTCATGCGCGCTGAGCAGCTCGCCCCGGAACTGGAAGACGCCCGCCACCACGGGCGAGGCCCCGGGCACGCGCGCCACATGGCCCCGCGGCCGCACCTCGCGCAAGCTCTCCAAGGGGAGCGCGTACTGGCCCGCGCCCCGGCTGAAACACAGGTGCTCGGCCACCTCGAGCGCCCCGGGTGCGCCCCGCGCCGCGTACCGGGCGGCACGCCGGCGCAACAGCGCCTCGTCCGGCTCACCCGCCATGCGCCGCCACCTCGCCGGGCTCCAGCACGCTGAAGACTTCCTCCCCCACCAGCGCCATCCGCCGCGTCCGGCCGCCTCCCACCGGGCGCGGCGCGAGCGCCTGCTCGGGAAGGAACACCACCTCGTGGGCCTCGTCCACGATGAGCCCCACCCGCGCGCCCCCGGCCTCGCGCAGCACGAGGATGAGCCGCGAGGGCTCCAGGGGGGCCTCGGGCCCATTGCCATCGAAGACGGGAATCAGCTCGCCGCGCAGGTTGAGCACGCCCCGGCACCCGCCCCACTGCCCCTCCACCTGGGCCAGGGTCATCATCGGGACCACCTCCTGCAGGTCTTCCACCCGGACGAGCCACCGCCGGCTCCCGGTGGAGACGCGCACGAGCGGTTGGTTCATCCCAGCGCCCTGGCCGTGCGGCGCAGCGCGCTGTTGATGATGCAGCGCGCGGCGTCCGGGGCGGCGCCCTTGGGGATGATGCCCACCGCGCCCACCTGCTGCGCCGCGGCCTCCATCTCCTGCCACGGCAGGCCGGAGTGGATGATGAGGGACAGGCGCCGCTGCTGGACACGGCGCATGAACGCCGCCCACTCCACCCCGGGCAGGCTCGGCATCTGCAAGTCCAGCAGGATGAGATCCGGCCGCATCGTGCTCAGGTACCCCGGCAGCTCCGACACGGTGTCGACCGTCTCCACGACATGCCCGTCGTCCATGAGGAGCCGGGACATCGACAACGCGACCGTGGGGCTGTCATCAATGACGAGGATACGGGCCATGGCTTTCCCTGGAGCGGTTCAAGCGGGGGATTCCCTTCCAAAACCGGAAGGAACTGAAGCTCCGAGAAAATTGATAACGCTCGGGACAATTGTCTGCTGCCGCCGTGCACCTACCTATCGTGCACTGACCACTGGGGGTCAATCCCGGAGCGGAGTGCCGAAGGTCCGCGGTCGCGAAGTGTTGGCTTGGCGAAACTGCGCGAACTTGCCGAAGATGGGCGCCTCGACCAGGAGCCCCGACCCGTGACCCTCCGATGGGTTGTCCCTCTCGCCGCCCTGCTCCTCGCGGACGTGGGCGAGGCCCAAGCGCCCTCCCCCCTGCCCTCCTTCGGGCTGCAGCGCCTGCACCTGGAGCCCTCCGGACTGGGCTCGCTCGTGGTGGGCACGGGCCGCACGCTGGCGCCCGGCGTCGTGCGGGTGTCGCTCCAGGCGCACTACGAGCACCTCCCGCTGAACTTCCTGCGCACCTGGGATCCCGGCGTCAACGCGACGGGGCTGGTGGAGAACAAGTTCTCCGGGCATGTCGCCGCGGCCGTGGGAGTGCTGCCCTGGCTGCAGTTCGGCGCGCACCTGCCCTACATCATCGGCCAGCGGGGACAGCGCTTCCTGGACCTGGCACCGCCCGAGGGCTCGGGCCTCGACGAGCCCTGGCTCGAGGTGCGCGCGGCGCTGTGGCGGATGAGCGAGGGGGCCCCGGTGAACGTGGCGGCGGAGCTGTCGGCCGCGCTGCCCGTGGGACGCGCGGAGCTGCTCGGCCGGGACCGCTACGCGCTGGCGCCCCGGCTCCAGGTCGGCTTCGTGGGCGAGGGCTTCCAGGTGGGCGGCGAGGTGGGCGCCCTGCTGCGCCCCCGGAATGACCTGTCCCCCTTCACCCACCGGGAGCACGACGTGGAGGGCAGCGAGCTGCGCCTGGGCGCCACCGTCACCTCGCGAGGACAGAACGACACCGCCACCCGGCCCGAGGTGAGCGTGCTGCTCAACGTGCCGCTCCAGGGCGGGCGCACCAGCGCCGAGGTGCTCATCGGCGTGCGCAAGCACCTCGGACCGGGGGTGGCGCTCTACTTCCTGGGTGGCCCCGGACTGGGCAGCGCCGTCGACATGCCCACCCTGCGGCTGCTGGCGGGCGCCGCCTTCGCCACGGGCGAGGCCGACTGACGGCCCCACCCTCTGGCGGCCCGGCGCTTCAGTGAACGGGAGAAGCCCCGGCATCGTGCGCCGGAGGAGGGGGCGCCGCCTCGGGGAGCGGGAGCGCGGGAGGCTCGGCGTTCTTGGAGAACGGCGGCAGGTTCGGCGCGTACGAGCCGGTGATGAGCCGCACGTCGCGTCCCCGGGTGAGGAAGGTGAAGGCCCAGTTGAGCATCACCGCCAGGCGGTTGCGGAAGCCCACGAGGTAGGCGATGTGGATGCCGGCCCACATCAGCCACGCCAGCGGGCCGCTCATCTTCAGCTTGTTGAAGACGAGGCCCACGGCGTAGCCCCGGCCGATGACGGCGAAGCTGCCCTTGTCCACGTAGTGGAAGGGCCGCAGGGGCTTGCCCTCCAGGCGCAGGCGGATGTTCTTCGCCACGTGCCGGCCCATCTGCATGGCCGCCGGGGCGATGCCGGGCACGGGCTTGCCGTCCTGCACGAGCGACGCCACGTCCCCCAGCACGAAGATGTCCTCGTGGCCCGGCACCGTGAGCGTGGGGTCCACCTTCACGCGGCCCGCCTTGTCGAGCGGCACGTCGAGCGAGCGCACGAGCTTCGAGGCCGCCACGCCCGCGCCCCAGAGCACGGTGCGCGCGGGGATGCGCTGCTCGCCCACGCTCACGCCCCGCTCGTCCACGCCCGTCACCATGGAGCCGGTGTGCACCTCCACGCCCAGCTTCTCCAGGTCCTTGCGCGCCGTGGCCGACAGCTCCTCGGGGTACTGGGTGAGCACGCGCGGCAGACCCTCCAGGAGCAGCACGCGGGCCTTGGCGGTGTCGATGCGGCGGAAGTCCCGGGGCAGCGAGTGGCGCAGCATGTACGAGATGGCTCCCGCCAGCTCCACGCCCGTGGGGCCACCGCCGATGATGACGAAGGTGAGCCACTCGGCCTGGCGCTCGGGATCCGTCTCGCGCTCGGCGGCCTCGAGCGACAAGAGGACACGCTCGCGGATGGCCACCGCGTCGTTGAGCGTCTTGAGGCCCGGGGCGACGTGGGCCCACTCGGGGTGGTTGAAGTACGAGTGCGTGGCGCCCGTGGCGAGCACCAGCGTGTCGTAGGGCACCTCGCCGCCGTCACACACGAGCACCTTGCGCGCCACGTCCACCGAGCGCGCCTCGGCCAGCAGCACCTGGGTGTTGCGGCCGCGCAGGATGCTGCGGATGGGCGCGGAGATGTCCGCGGGGCTGAGCACGGCGGTCGCCACCTGGTAGAGCAGCGGCTGGAAGAGGTGGTGGTTGTAGCGATCCACCACCGTCACCTTGACGGGCGCCTTCTGCAGCTTGCGCGCGGCCTGGAGTCCTCCGAAGCCCGCCCCGACGATGACGACGTGATGCTGATCCTTGTGGTCCATGGCCCCAAGAGTGGGGAGCATCGACCGAATCGACCACCTGCCGCGCCGCGTCAGGTTTATTTCCGGATAATCGAGCGCCCGCCCGCCTCCCTGTCTACAGGGTCCGCCAGGTCCCTCGCGCGGCCCCGGGCGGCCCTCAGCGCACCAGATGGAAGGCCGTCTGCCGCGGATGGGCCCAGTGCACGCGGCCCTCGGCGTCGAGGACGACATCCTCCTCCTGCGCCGAGCGCACGCGCTGCCCGTCCCACTCGGGCACGGGGCTCGTCACCTGCAGTTCGATGGAGAACCAGGAGGAGGGCATCACCCGGTGGTCCCCATTGCCCGGCACGCCCTCCTGCCGGTCCCACAGGCCAATCATCGGCCCCGCCCCGTGTCCGTTCAGCCCGATGGGGTGCGAGTACACCGTGCCGTCGAGCCCCTCGGCCTTCATGCGCTCGCGCGAGGCGCGGAGGATCTCATTGCCCGTGCGGCCCGGGCGCAGCTCCCCGACGACGATGTCCTGCAGCCGGTTGGAGCGCGCGAGCGCCTGCTTCAGCCCCGCGGGCACGTCCGTCTCGCCCTCGCGCAGCACGTAGCCCATGTGCTGGGTGTCCGTGTGGAGCCGCAGCGCCGTCACCCCGAAGTCGCAGTGCAGCACGTCACCCCGCTCGATGACGGGCGACTCGCCCAGCTCCTGCTCCGTCCTGCCCCGCCGCTGCACCTCCACCGACGGTTGGAACCACGTGCCCAGGCCCAGGTCGTTCACCCGCTGGCGCATCCACCACACCACGTCGCTCGTGCGCGTCTTGCCCGGCTGGATGACCTCGCTGGAGAACCCCGTCTGGATGATGTCCCACGCGAGCCGGGTCAGCTCCGTGTAGAAGCGCGCCTCGTCCACGCCGCGCCACCCGAGCACGTCCACCGCGAGCCCCTCGGAGGGCTTCATCCGGGACAACCACTCGGGGCCCAGCGCCCCGGCCATGCCCTCGTATTCGCCATGCGTCAGCCCGTCCGCGAAGGCGAACGTGCGCGACACGTCGATGGCGATGCTCTTGGGCTGCCGCTCCTCGAGCACCGCCTTGAGCATCTGCCATTGATCCGAGCCCCACGGCTCCGCCTGCCGCGTGGTGCCCCCTCGGTCCACCTGCTGCGCCGCGCGGCGCGACTCGTACACGCCGCCCTGCGTGCCGCCTCCCAACGCGAGCCGCTCCACACCCCGCTCCGGGCCGCGATCATGGAAGACATAGATGGTGCGACGGCGCGCGGCGAACGTCGTGGGCGCCACGAGCGCCGGGAAGACGGGATCCTCGTTGTACTCGCGCATGGAGACCACCCACATCTCCACGCCGTACTGGCGCATGAGCGCGGGCAGGGCCTGGTCCATCCGCTCGCGCAACCACGCCTGTTGCCGCTCGGCCTGCTCGCGCAGGGTGCCGAAGGGACGCTCTGGAGTGGAAGGGGAGGCCGGGCGCGCGGCGGGCGCGGTGACGGCGCAACCGGAGGAGAGGAGGAAGAGGGGGGCGAGAAGCCGGAGCCAGGGAGTCGTCATGGGCCGCGCAGCTTCGCACGGGGCCCCCGCTCTCGCGCTCACCGCGTGGTGAAGACGAGATCATCCACGTCGTCGAAGACGCCCTCGGGACACGGCGCGGCACTGCCCGCGTAGCGGAACACGCCCCGGAGCGCCTGCACCGTGCCCACCGGCAACACGTACGTGGCCGTCAGCACCTGGGCCCCCGCGCGGCCCGGCGTGAGCGTCGCGAGGTGTGTCCACTCCGGAGCGCGCGCATCCGCCGCGGCGTACAGGTCCAACCGGTTCACCCCCGGCCGCGCGTACGCCCAGACCGTGGCCTCCACCCGCACGCGCCTTCCCGGTGACAGCCCCTCCCGCTCCTCGGCGATCACCCGCAGGCCGTCGAGCGCCTCGTCCCGCGCGTGCGTGCCCCCCTGCCCGTCCGAGCACGAGCCGCCCAACGTGTTGGGCGCGTGGGGCTCCGGACCGAGCAGCCCGCGTCCCGCCAACAGGCCCACCGAGTCACACCCCGCGCCCGCCTCGCCACAGCGGGGCACGCCCAACACGGCATCGAACACGGCGCGCTCCACGCCACACCCCTCCTCGCCACACCGGGACGGCGCCTCCTCGCAGGGGCCGCACGACAACGTGCCCCCACAGCCATCCGGGGGCTCGCCACACGTGCGGCCCGCGCTCGCGCAGGTCAAGGGCAGACACCGCTCCGGCACGTACCGCTCGCTCGCGGGTGGGCCCCCCGGCAGCTCGCTCGAGCCACCCACCACCAGCACCGCGCCATCCGGCTGGGGCACCAGCACCGCCCCCCTGCGCGCCGCCCCGAGCGGCGGCTCCACGCTCCAGGTGTCCGACACCGGATCGTACGTCTCCACCGACGCGAGCGCGCCCTTCTTCATGTGGAAGCCGCCCGCCACCCGCACGCGTCCGTCCTCCGTCACCATCGCCCCATGCCCCTCGCGCGGCACGCCCGGCGACGCCACCTGCCGCCACTCACCGCTCGCGGGCTCGTACACCTCCGCCGTGGCCGCCGCGCGCGCCGTCGTGCCCCCCACCACCAGCACCCGCCCATCCGGCAGGCGCGTCACCGAGTGTCCCGAGCGGTGCGTGCCCGCCGCGCCCCCCACCGGGCCCGCCTTGCGCCACTGACCGCTGGCCGGGTCGTACAGCTCCGCGAGCAGTCCGCCCACGAAGAGCACCTCGCCGCTGTCGAGCACCACCGCCGTCCCAGCGCCCTGCCGCGACGACGCCGGCGAGCCCGTGCGCGTCCACCGGCCCGTCGCCGGGTCGTACAGCTCCGCCGAGCGCACCGGGAGCCGATCCGCGTCGACCCCGCCCGCCACCAGCACCCGTCCGTCCGGCAACACCACCGCCACCGCCTCCGCGCGCGCCTCGTTCAAGTCCGCCACGCGCGACCACCGGCCCGTCGCCGGCTCGTACACCTCGCAGCTCGCCAGCGCGCCCGAGGCCGACACACCCCCCACCACCAGCACCCGCCCGTCCTCCATCCGCACCGCGGCGGGGTGGCGCCGGGCGGTGCGCAGCGCCCCCGTGGCCCGCCAGGAGCCCGTGCCAGGCTCGTACAGCTCACAACCCGCGAGCGCCCGGCCGCCCTCCTGCCCTCCCATCGCCAGCACCCGGCCGCCCTCCAACGCCACGAGCGGCCCCCCGGCCCATGCCGGGAGGCACACCCACACCAGCGCGAAGAGCGCCGACGCGGCGCGCCCAACCCTCGTCATGACCTGGTCCTCCCCTCTTCGGGTGAAGGACGGTTGTACCCGCCGGGTCTGACATCTCCGGGGCGTACTTTCCCAGTGATTCCAATGGTTTATCGCCCGACATCCCACCCACTCCAGCGGTGGGACGAGGGGCCCTGCCGCGTCGCGTCGCCTCGCGGGAGAACACGGCGGCGCCACGGCGGAACGAGCGTCGTCCGGGCACCCATCCGGACACCGAGGAAGGGAGCGTGGAGGGCGCGGACCCATCCTGGGCGTGAGATGCGCGCGCCCTGGATGTCCGGCATGATCCGCGGTCTCGGCACGTGGGGGGATGCTTCAGACCGGAGTCCAGCAGGAGAACCGCACCCCATGAGCCTGACGGCCAAGCCCATCCGCTTTCTTCTCTCGCCCTCGCTGGGAGAGGTGAAGGAGCACGTGCGCGCCGAGCTGTTCGGCCGGGCGCTCGCTCAGCGGCTGGGGCGCCCCATCCTGGTGGAGCTCGCGCCGTCCTACGAGGTGTTGGAGGGGGAGCTGGCCGAGGAGCGGGTGGAGCTGGTCTGGGGCACCGCCGAGCAATGCACCCACTTCGAGTCACGTGCCCGGGCGGTGCTGCGCGCGGTGCGGGCCGGACAGGGCAGCTACTACTCGGCGCTCCTGTGCCGGGCGGCGCGGCCGCTCACGTTGAGCACGCTCCGGGGCACGCGCGCCGCCTGGGTGGCGCCGCGCTCCACGGGCGGCTACCTGCTGCCCACGCGCTACCTCACGGACAGGGGCCACCCGCCCGCGGACACCTTCCGCGAGGAGCGCTTCTTCGGCACCTACCGCAAGGCCCTGCTGGCGGTGCTCGAGGGCGAGGCGGACGTGGCCGCCATCTACGCGAGCCACCCCGAGGAGGACACCGTGCGGGCCTACCTCGCCGAGCACGTGGGCGCGGACGAGCGCCGGCTCATGCCCTTCGCCTTCACCCACGCCACGCCCGCCGACGGCCTCATCCTCACCTCCCGCATGAGCGAGGCGGACACGGCCACGCTGGTGTCCGTGCTCACCTCGCTCGCGGGCAGCACGGGCGGACTCGAGCCGCTGCTGGGCCTCTTCGACAGCGAGGGCTTCGTGCTCGCCTCCGAGGCCACCACGCGCGTGCCCCGCGCCGTGCGGCAGACGGACTACCTCGCGGCGGAGCTGGATGCCGAGCAGCGCTGCCTGCGGCTCTGGACGCCCACCGGCAGGGCATTCGGACGGGACGTGCGCGAGGCGGAGGGACGGCCCCTGCGGGAAGCGCTCGGCATGGAGGCGGGAGGCGCGCTGGGGGCGCTCGCGCGCTCGGCGCGGCACAGCGGTGGTGGCCGGGTGGAGTACCGCCTGGAGGTGGAGGGGGAGACGCGCTGGTTCGCGGCCGAGGCCACCCTGCGGACTCCGACGGACCCAGCGCGGGAGGCCACCACGGCGGTCCTGGTGTGCGACGTCACCGAGCTGCGCGCCCAGGAGGAGCGGCTCTACCGCCTGGCCTCCTTCCCGCTGTTGCACCCCGAGCCCATGCTGGAGCTGGGCCCGGACGGCGTCCTGCACTACGCCAACCCCGCGGCGCACAAGGCCTTCACGGATTTGTTCCCGCTCGGCCCGCGGCATCCGGTGGTGGAGGCCTCGCTCGCGGCGTCCCGGCGCGCCTCGGCGGGCGACACGCCGGGCGTCCACTGGGAGGGCCGCCACTGGGAGCTGACGGTGACGCACCTGGTGGACCCCGAGGGCCTGCGGGTGTTCGCCAAGGACGTGACGGTGCGCAAGCAAATGGAGGCGCAGCTCTTCAAGGCGGACCGGCTCGCGGCGCTGGGCTCGCTGGCCGGAGCGGTGGGCCACGAGATGGGCAATCCGCTCGCCTACATGCTGGCCAACATCGGCTTCGCGCGCGAGGAGCTCACGCGCGTGGCGGAGGCGCTGCGCTCCCAGGACCATGCCCTGTCCACGGACGTGGCCGACGTGCTCGAGGCGCTGACCGAGGCGGCCGATGGCGCCCACCGGCTGAAGACAATCGTCCAGGATCTGCGCACGCTGTCACGCGCGCCGCCGGAGCAGCACAAGACGGTGGACGTCATCCCCCTGCTGGAGCACGCGCTGGGCCTGGTGCGCGTCGAGCTGCGCCATCGGGCGCGGTTGGAGACGGACTTCCAGCCGGTGCCACGGGTGGAGGGCGATGAATCCCGGCTGACGCAGGTGTTCGTGAACCTGATGCTCAACGCCTTGCAGGCCATGGACGAGCCGGACGCGGCGAACAACGTGCTGCGGGTGTCGGCGTACACGGCGGAGACGGGCGAGCTGGTGGTGGAGATCCGGGACACCGGCCGGGGCATGTCCCCGGAGGTGGTCGCGCGCATCTTCGAGCCCTTCTTCACCACGCGCAAAACGAACACGGGCCTGGGGTTGTCGGTGAGCCACGCCATCGTGACGGGGCTGGGCGGCACGCTGCGCGCGGACAGCCGCGAGGGCGAGGGCACGCTCCTGACGGTCGTCCTGCCCGCCGCCCAGGAGATGTCCCCGTTCGAGGCCGAGTTCGGAGACGAGCCGGACCGCGCCGCCGAGGGCAAGTGACGCCGGACCCGGGGGTGGTTACAACCCGCCCATGCTGGTGCACATCCCCCACGTCCTCACGGCCGCCCAGGTCGCCCACTGCCGCGACGTCTTCGCCCAGGCCCCCTGGGAGGACGGCCGCGCCACCGCCGGCCACCAGTCCGCGCGGGTGAAGCAGAACCTGCAACTGCCCGAGGACAGCCCCCAGGCGCGAGAGCTGGGAGAGCTCGTGCTCCGAGGCCTCGAGCACAGCCCCCTGTTCATCTCCGCCGTGCTACCCCAGCGCGTCTTCCCCCCGCTCT
Source organism: Cystobacter fuscus DSM 2262 (assembly GCF_000335475.2). NCBI lineage: Bacteria > Pseudomonadati > Myxococcota > Myxococcia > Myxococcales > Archangiaceae > Cystobacter > Cystobacter fuscus. The sequence continues at coordinate 238,702 of NZ_ANAH02000015.1, forward strand.
TCAACCGCTACGAGCCGGGGATGACCTTCGGCTCGCACGTGGACAACGCCATCCGCCCGCTCGCCGGCACGCCCCTGCGCCTGCGCACCGACGTCTCCGCCACGCTCTTCCTGTCCGAGCCCGACAGCTATGACGGCGGCGAGCTCGTCGTGGAGGACACCTACGGCAGCCACTCGGTGAAGCTGCCCGCCGGAGACCTCATCGTCTACCCGGCCTCGAGCCTCCACCACGTCACCCCGATCACCCGCGGCGCCCGGCTCGCGTCCTTCTTCTGGGTGCAGAGCATGGTGCGCGATGTCTCCCAGCGCGCCCTGCTCTTCGACCTCGACATGGCCATCCGCCAGCTCAACCAGGAGCTGCCCACGAGCCCCACCCTCGTCGTGCTCACCGGCGTCTACCACAACCTCCTCCGCCAATGGGCCGACCCCTGAGCGCTCCTTCTGAGACCGAGAAGCGCCACCCTCCCCCCTCGTTGACGCCCCCAGCTTCGTGGGATATTGCTCGTCCGAGCAGAAATGAGAATGATTCTCAATTTCCCCATTGAGATGCCCCCGCCCGGCACCGACAGCGCGAGCGTCCCTCCGGTCCGTGAGCGGCTCTTCCGCATGGGAGAGGCGTCGCGAGGCGAGCGGGAGCACTGGGGTTGGGCGCTGCTGCTCGCGGCGCTCGTGCATGGGGGAGTGGTGGGAGTGACGGCGGTGGGGCTGACGCTGCCCTCCGCGCCCCGGGAGGCAGCGCCCGAGGAGCCGGAGCTGGTGTTCATGCACTTCGCGCCCCCGCCCCCACCGGCCGCCAGCGCCACGGCCACGCGCGCGGTGCAGCCCGAGCGGGTGAAGTCCCGCCCGCGCACGCCCACCCCGCGCCCGGTGTTCCCGCGCGTCATCCCCCAGCAGACCCTGCCCGAGAAGCCCGTCGAGACGCCCCCCGAGCCCGAGCCGGCCGTGTCCGAGCCGGAGACGGCCACCGAGCAGGCCCCGGCCCAGGAGCTGGCCATGGACGGCGCGGGCCTGGGCAACACCGTGGCGGGAGTGCTCGGAGGCGTGCTCCATGGCCAGGAGGGTGGACTGGTGGGCGCCACCGGGGGCGCGCTCGAGCTCAAGCAGGTGGCGAGCCCGCCGCGGGTGCTCCAGCAGATCAAACCCCAGTATCCCCGGTCCGCCCGGAACGATGGCATCGAGGGACTCGTCCTCGTGCGCGTCATCATCGGCGTGGACGGACGCATCGAGCCCGGCAGCACGCGGGTGGTGCGCTCCGTGGCGGCGCTGGATGCCGCGGCCGTCTCCGCCGTCAGCCAGTGGCGCTTCTCTCCGGCGCTGGGCCGTCAGGGCCGCCCGGTGCGCGTCATCGTCGAGATTCCCGTCCAGTTCTCCTTGAAGTGAAGCACGCGCGGGCGGGGCCCTCCCCTTTCCGCGCGCACGAGCAGCCATGCGCATCAGTGTCCACACCCTCGTCTTCTGGCCCCACCTGATCGTCGGCCTCCTCGCCGGGCTCATCATCGCGGTCATGTCCTTCACGGGCATCGCGCTCGCCTTCGAGCATGAAATCCTCGACTGGGCGGACCAGGAGACGCGGCGCGTGGAGGTGCCCTCGCCGGGCGCGCCCCGCCTGCCTGTCGACGAGCTGCTCGCGCGCGTGCGCACTGCCCGCCCCGAAGCCCAGCCCTCGGCGGTGACGGAGTACCCCGAGCCCACGCTCGCCGTGACGGTGAGCACCGGGCGCACCGGCGGCGTCTACGTGAATCCCTACACGGGCGAGGTGCGTGACTGGGGCGCCACGGGCTGGCGCTCCTTCTTCCACCTCATGGAGGACTGGCACCGGTGGCTGGGCGCGCAGGGCGACAGCCGCCCCATCGGCAAGGCCATCACCGGCGCGAGCAACGCCATCTTCCTCGCGCTCGCGGTGACGGGCCTCTACCTGTGGTGGCCGCGCAAGTGGACGTGGCGCACCGTGCGGCCCGCGCTGTGGTTCCGGCGCGGCCTCAAGGGCAAGGCGCGCGACTGGAACTGGCACAACGTGATCGGCTTCTGGCTGCTGCCGGCGCTCGTCGTCATGACGGCCACGGGCATGGTCATCTCCTACAAGAGCGTCTCGGACCTCGTCTTCAAGCTCGCGGGCGAGACGCCTCCGGCCACCGGGGGACCGCCGCCCGGGCCCACCGTCCAGGTGCCCACGCCTCCGCCGGGAAGCGCGCCGCTGCCGCTCGAGGCCGTCTTCGCCCAGGCCCGCCAGCAAGTGCCCGCCTGGGAGAACATCACCCTGCGGCTGGGCGGCGGTGGACCTCCGCGCGGCCCCGGTCCCCGGCCCGGCGGCAACGAGGGCAAGGGGGAAGCTCGCAAGCCCGCCCCCTCCGCCCTCACCCTCGCCGTGCGCGAGCCGGGCACCTGGCCTCCCTTCGCGACGACGCAGGTGTCGCTGGACCCGTACACCGCCCGGGTGCTGCGCCAGGACGCCTTCTCGGACCTGTCCGCGGGCAACCGGGCGCGCCGGTGGATGCGCTTCCTGCACACGGGTGAGGCGCTCGGGCTGATCGGCCAGTTCCTCGCCGCCGTCGGCTGCCTGGGCGGACTCTTCCTCGTGTGGACGGGCTTCACCCTGTCCTGGCGCCGCTTCTTCCCGGGCAAACGCGCCGCCTCCGCCTCCGCCGAAGACACCGCGGGTGCCGAGCGGGTCGAACCCACCGTCTGATCGCCTCTCCCCTCCAACCGTCCTGCGAAACGCCCCGCTCCACCGACGCGCCCTACCCGGCGCGAGCGGCCGGGGTGCGCCACGAAGGACCGAACTCCCCGCACGCTCAAGGACCGAACATGTCATCCAAGCTCAACCCCCCTGGCATCCGCGCGACGAAGGGCCTCGCGGGAGGAGTCCGCGGCAAGCTCTGGCCCCTGGGACAGGCCGCGGTGGGCCTCGCCTCGGCGCTCGCGACCGGGGGCGCGCTCGCCCAGGAGTCCACGCCGCCCGCCGAGACCCCACGCACCGAGAGCCCCGCCGCGCCAGCCGCCCCGCCCGAGGGCACGGAGAACACCTTCGTGCTGCCCACGGTGAAGGTGCAGGAGGCGGCGGACCCGCGCGAGTACCACACCGAGCAGAGTGGCCTCGCGCGGCTGCCCCAGCCGCTCCTCAACACGCCGCAGTCGGTGACGGTGGTGCCCGAGAAGGTCATCGAGGAGCAGAACGCGACGACGGTGCGCGATGCGCTGCGCAACGTGTCTGGCATCACGGTGAGCGCGGGCGAGGGCGGGCGCCAGGGAGACACCTTCAACCTGCGCGGCTTCTCGGCGCAGAGCGACACGTTCCGCGATGGCGTGCGTGACCTGGGCTGGTTCACGCGAGACACCTTCAACCTCGGCGGCGTGGAGGTCTTCTTCGGTCCGTCGGCCGTGCTCTTCGGCCGGGGCTCGACGGGAGGCGCCGTCAACCTCACCACGAAGCGTCCGAGCAAGCGCGCCACGAGCAGCGTGAGCCTCACGGGCGGCACGGCGCCCTCGGGCCGGCTGGAGGTGGACGTCAACAGCGTGATCAACGAGCGCGTGCAGGCGCGCATCAACGTGCTCGGGCAGCTCGCCAACATCGCGGGCCGCGCCGACGTGAGCGAGAACCGCCTGGGCTTCGCGCCCTCGCTGACGATCGCCCTGGGACAGAACACGTCGCTGGACGTGGACTACTTCTACCAGCACGAGCGGAGCGTGCCGGACTACGGGCACCCCTACTACCAGGGCGGCCCGGTGGGCATCACCTACGGCGTGGGGCGCGACGTCTTCTACGGTGTGAGGGGCGAGGACCAGGAGCGCGTGAACGCCCACGTGGCCACCGCGCGCTTCCAGCACCGCTTCGGCGAGGGGCGTGAGAACAGCCCGCGGCTGACGAACACGCTGCGCCTGGGCGGGGTGGACCGCTTCTCCCGGCCCACGTCTCCCCGCGGGCTCGTGCCGGCCATCAATCCGGAAACGATTGGCCGTGAGCGCTACCAGACGGACACGGACCACCTCTATCTCATCAACCAGACGGACCTGCGGGGCGAACTCCAGACGGGCATCGTCAAGCAGACGGCGAACATCGGGCTCGAGCTGTCGCGGGAGTCGCGCGACCAGTACCGGGACAACCTGACCGCGACGGGCGCCTCGCCGAACCTGCCCGCGGACCTGTTCGACCCGGAGCCCACGCCGGACCTGTCCACCGTCAACCGCGTCTTCTCCGGCTCCAACGAGAGCCGCCAGTGGGACGTGGGCGTGTACGCGGCGGATCAGATTTCCATCTCCCGCTTCGTGGAGGTGCTCGGCTCGGCGCGCGTGGACATCTTCCGCACGCGCTATTCGGCGGTGGACCGGGCGGGCGTGCGCACGAGCCTGCGGAACAAGGACACGCTCTTCAACTGGCGCGTGGGGCTCGTGCTGCACCCGCTGGACAAGACGAGCGTGTACGCCATGTACGGCACGTCCTCGAACCCGTCGGCGGAGGCCGGAGCGCTCGCCAACAACAACGCCACGCTCGAGCCGGAGACCAACCAGACGTACGAGATTGGCGCCAAGGCGGAGCTGCTCGAGTCGCGGCTGGGATTGAACGCGTCGGTGTTCCGCATCGACAAGACGAACGCGCGCGTGGCCAACAGCGACCCCACCCTGCCGCAGCTGGTGCTCGAGGGGGCGCAGCGGGCGCAGGGCTACAACGTGGGGGTGACGGGGCAGATCACCAGCGCGTGGAGGGTGCTCGCCAACTACACGCACACGGACTCGAAGATCCTCGAGCACACCAACCCGTACCTGGTGGGCCAGCCACTGCCGAATACGCCCAAGCGCAGCCTGTCGCTGTGGACCACGGTGAGCCTCTTGGACGGCCTGACCCTGGGCGGCGGCGCCGTGTACCAGGACGTGGCGACGGTGAACAACCCGACCTCGGCGGCGCAGAGCTACAACAAGGTGCCCAACTACTGGCGCTTCGATGCCTTCGCCAGCTACTCGCTCTGGGAGCGACTCGACCTGCAGCTCAACGTGAACAACCTCACGAACAGGTTCTTCTACGACCAGTACTACTCGGGCCAGGCCATCCCGGCCGCCGCGCGCTCGGCGTTCCTCACCGCGCGCGTGCACTTCTAAGCCCGCACGGGTAAGGCGGCGAGGCGGAAGACTGAGACCGCCTCGCCCGTCTTACACGTAGTGGTTCAGGTCGTTGGAAATCAACGCGGCCAGCAGCGTTGAGCCACTGGGTGGGCAGTGCTCGATCTCCACGTCGGGCACGACCACCAGGGCCTCTTCTGGCGAGAGCGGCTCGTAGTTGAACACCTCCTGGATCGCCCGCTCGATCAACGCGATTCCCTCGGTCACTTCAGGAGGATGCTCTCGCGGCAACACCTCGGGATCGTGCTCCAGCCCCTGGAGGCCGTAGCAGAAGAAAACCGGGGCGAGCACACTCACGCATCCCACCGCGATGAACGGCGTGCCTTCACGCAGGAGCGCCACCCTCCAAGACGGGTGCATGTACGGCACCGTGAGATCTCGCACGCGATAGGCTGGCGCGGCTCGTTCCCGCAGAAGCGCCAGCACACGTTGCCAGGGCTCCGCGTTCCGCGATGCGCGCTGCCACGCCTCACGGGCACGGAGGTACTCGGGGGTCTCGGTGTACCGCTCATCCGCTGGACTGATGCCGCGAGGATGGAATTGTCGAGCGGTTTCGATGAGCGAGGCAAGGCGGTCGCTTGTCATTGTCCATCCGGTGAAATGGGGATGACTGGGATGTCGTGCACACAGGTATTGTTGACGCGGGATCCAGGTAGACTGATTTTGAGAATTCGATTGTACTCTTCGACGAAGGCCCCGCAGAGCACAGCGGACATTACCTCGGGTGAGGCCTTCGAGAGCACGAGATATGCGGCTTGATTGGCTGCACTCGCCCCTGCTACTTGTGCCCGCTCTCTCGTGATTTCTCGCGGAGGTGGTGCACCCGGACGAAGTCGGATTGGCGTGCCAACCGTGAACGTACAACGAACGGTATTTCCTGTGTTCCCATGGATAAATGCCGCACGAAAGCAGACCGCTTGCCATCCCCCATCAACATCGACCGGGACAATTTGTCTGTCATCGAACTTTCCTGGCGTGATGAATCCCCGTACCTCATTGGGTCCTGCGCCACATAAAGCGAAGGTCATCAACAGGATGAGGAGCCACTTCAAAGATTTCATCATTCGCGCTCCAGGGGACGCAACGTGGAGAGGAAAGAGGCGAGAGTACGAAGAGTAAGGGCGGCGCGACAAGACCAGGCGCAGTTGTCCAGGACGGAATAGAGGTCAGCCCGCCTCTCCATCCTGTGAGCCGCGAGATCCCCCACCAACGAGCACGCAACCGGAGTGGGGCAGGTCGAACCTTCGTGGTACATCCCCTGCAAGTAGCGCCGAGATAGGCACCCGAGAGGAGCGACATGGCCACGAAAAGCCGGGGAAGAGCACAGCAGGCCAAGAGGGTACGGGCGGGCTCGCGCAAGCAACTCCCCTCGAGGCCCCTGCCCGTCTACCTGCTTTCGTTGACCCTCGAGAACGTCCGCTGCTTCGGGCCCTCGCAGACCCTACGGCTCGCCGATGCGCAGGGACGTCCGGCGAAGTGGACGGTGATTCTCGGCAACAACGGCATGGGCAAGACGACCCTGCTGCAGGCGCTCACGACGGTCGAACCCGAGTCGACCTCCAGTGGCGGGAACTTCTACATGCCCAAGGCATTCACCTCCCAGTGGCATCCGAATCGTCATCAAACGGATGTAGCCCGTTTGTCTGTCGAAGCCATGATGGGCGGACTCCTGGCAGGTGATGAACAAGAAGAACCTGCCCGGATGGAATGCAAATTCGGCCCCAAGGGGCAAAAATACTCATGGAAAGGTGTCTTTGAGCCCTATCTCTCGCTGGTGTGCTACGGCTACGGAGCGACTCGCCGCATGGGAGCTGGCGCATTGTCCGCGCCGAAAGAAGCCCAGCGCAACGACAGTCTCTTCTTGGAAGATGTACCCCTGAGAAACGCCGAGGAGTGGCTCCTGCAAGCGGATTACGCCGCCAGCAAGGCCTCACCCCAACGCGGAGGAGCCGCGCGAAAGCGCGACCGAATCAAACAACTTCTCATTGACCTGCTCCCAGAGGTGAGCGACCTGCGCTTCACTCCTCCCGATGCGAGCAACCCCGATGCCAGGGTGGAGGTCCAAACGCCCTACGGATGGGTCCCGATGCGCGGCTTGAGCCTGGGATACCGGACGCTCATCGCCTGGCTGGTAGACCTCGCGAGCCGCCTGTTCGAGCGCTATCCCGAGAGCCCCAACCCGCTCGCCGAACCGGCGGTGGTCCTCGTGGATGAAATCGACCTCCACCTGCATCCGACCTGGCAGCGACAGCTCATCGGCTACCTGACCGAGCGCTTCCCTCAGACCCAGTTCATCGTGACCGCGCACAGCCCGCTCGTCGTTCAGAGCGCCACGGATGCGAACATCGTGGTCCTGAGACGAGAGGGCGACCATGTCGTCATCGACAACGACGTGGAATCCATCCGGGGCTGGCGGGTGGACCAGATCCTCACGAGCGACCTGTTCGGACTGGAGACGGCCCGGCCGCCCCAGATCGAGGAACTCCTCAAGGAGCGGACCGCGCTCCTCTCCAAGCCCCGGCTGACCCAGAAGGACAAAGCCAGACTGAACGAGTTGGAGTCCATGATCGGCCCTCTTCCCACGGGCGAGACGAAGACCGAGCGCGAAGCCCTCGAACTCATCCAACGCGCCGCCGAGCGCCTGAAGGATGGCCGGAAGTGATCCGCGTCCTCAAGCCGACCGAGCCGCCCGAGGTCCTTCGGACGAAAGGAGCGCGCGCCCTGCGTGCCATGAGGGCGGCGCATTCACGCGCGCCCCGGAGCTACGAGACCGGCAAGAAGTCGTTCGAGTTCGACCCGGGTATCCATGGACATGAGACCGTCAAGGCGGCGCTCCGCAAAGCACAGCACCTCAAGTGCGCCTTCTGTGAATCGAACTTCGCCCACATCTCCTACGGGGACGTCGAGCACTTCCGCCCCAAGGCGGGGTGGCGTCAGAAGGAGAAGGAGCCCCTCGGTCGACCTGGCTATTACTGGCTCGCCTACGAGTGGACGAACCTCTTCCTGTCCTGCACGCTCTGCAATCAGCAGTTCAAGAGGAACCTGTTCCCCTTGAAGACGCCCAAGCGAAGGGCTCGCAACCACAAGGACGATGTGTCAGTGGAAGACCCTCTGCTGCTCGACCCGGCGGCGGACGATCCCGAAACCTTCATCTCCTTCCGGCAAGAAGTGCCCTACGCAGTGGAGGGCAACAAGCGCGGGGAGACGACGATTCGCACCCTGGGGCTCCGGCGGGAGGAACTGGCCGAGCAACGGAGAAAGCACCTGAGTCATGTGAAGGCGCTCCGAAGCCTCATCAGGCTCGGAGCCCCCGAAGCCCCAGAGGCACAAACTCTGCTCCAACGCATGCAGCAGGACTCCGGTGAATACGCCGCGATGACCCGCGCCTTCCTGCGCTGACGTCCGCTCCTCGCACGGCCCCGCCAGGGGGAGTTGCGCCGCTGTGCATGGGGACGACCCCTGTCTGGTCTCGAGGGAAGCGCTACAGGAGCGGGAGCCTCCGCGCCAATCCACGTGCCCTCTCGGGGTACAGCGGCCCCCCCTGCATGACCAGGACGGGCCACCGCATTCGCGGAACGGCAGGTGTTACCTCAGCGGCAATGGCCTCAGGAGCAGATGCCGCCGCGCTCGTTTTCGTTGCAGTAGCGGCCACAGAAGATCGCCGTGTTGATGCATTCGGTGCTATCGCAACAATAGAACAAGTGAAAGCCGGCTTCGGTGCGGGTGGGCTCAGCCGGCTCCACCTTCGCACCAGACAGGCCGCACTGATGTTCGCACTCGACGGCGGAACCGATACACGTGGCGCCGTTGGCGCACGAGATCTCCTCCTGTCCGTCGGACATGCCACAGCCCGCCAGCAGACCCGCCGCCATCAGCCCTGCAATGATTGCCGCTCGCATGTATTTCTCCTGGTCCTGACAGCTTTTGCTACCTTTCCAGGATATCCATTCCAATGGCGACAGGGCAAGCGCCGTTTCCGTCCTCTCCCGGCTCCCACCCTCCCGAGTTCACGTCCCGGGTAGCGGACCCTCCGTCCCTCGGATTCTCCAGCGTCCGCATCGTACCCGACAGGACCCGCCAAGGGCCTTGACTCGAGAGGTCAAGTCCGCTTCCTATCGTGGAAAAGGAGCGGCACATGGCGGACGAGCAACACGGGACGAGCATCAGATTGGGACCCTTCCACCTCGGCGCGAGCCATGACGACCTGGGACCGGGTCTCGGGCGTCTCTACGAGGCGTGGCACACGGACACGGGAGCCCCGGTGCTGCTGTTGCGGCCCGGTGGCGACGTGAACTGGCAACCCGAGGGCCCCTGGCGGGTCCAGCTCTTCTTCGACCCGAACTGGTCCTCCGTCGTGGTGAAGGTGGAGCAGGCGCCCGCCCCGCTCGATGTCTCGGACCTGGCCAACCTCCTCGTGATGACCACCGCGGCGGTCACGCGGGTGGAGGACAATCCCCAGGTGCGCGCCCACCTCGCCGCCTCGCGCGGGGGAGATGCGAAGCCCTCGGCGCCGCACACGGGCCGCAAGTCTGTCTTCAGGCAAGAAATAGCGCTCGCGGGTCTCGCCATGCTCTCACTGGGGCTGGGCGTCTGGCTGTACCTCGAGAAGCATCCCAACACTCCACCTCAGCCCACGGCCAGCCTGGATTCCGAGGTCCGCTCCCCGAAGAAGGCAGTGTACTTCATCGACTCGGAAGAGTCCGGTGCAACCGCCATTGCCTATCCCTTGCCAGAGAAGCCATTCCAGAATCAGTTGATCCCGCCCTGCAATGTCAAAAAACGAGGGGAAGTGGCAATCAACAATGGGTGTTGGGTGGCGCTCGAACAGCGTCCTCCGTGCGAGGACGATCACGCCGAGTACAAGGGCAAGTGCTACCTGCCCGTCGCGCGGAAGGACCGTCCGCCCCAATCCGCCCAACCCTGAGGTCACTTCCGCTCGCTCGGCAGACGATTCGAGCGTGTGCTCTGGGCAAGGTGCCACGCGGCCAGGGCAACGCTCCTCCGTTGCCCCGGCCGCTTGAGCATCAAGGCTGTCGTGCGCCCTGCTCAGCAGCGGTCATCACAGCGCATCGCGAACGAGCACGAAGGACCAGTGGTCGCTCCCGAGGCCCGGGTTGTCGATGCTTCCCGTCACCACCAGCTGGTTCTGCGGGCCGGCGTAGCACACGACGTTCTGCAACTGCAGCCAGCTGCCGCTCCAGGTGACGGAGCGGAGCCAGAAGCTTCCGCCGCGCGCGACCCACAGGGAGGTGCGGTCCTCGTCGCCGTTGCCACGGTCGGTGAACACCTCGGTGAAATCCCCCGTGAACACGTCCGACGTCGCGTTGTACCCGAGCGCGAACGTCGCGCTCTGGGGGGCCGCCGGCGTGTGAAGCGGAGTCGTCTCGATCTGATAGCCCTGCGCCATCGCGAAGTGCGTGAAGCCGAGGGCTCCACGGGCGGTCACGGCCGACCCGATACCCAGGACCCGCCTGCCGTCGGACCGCGAGGCGTTCAGGAAGGAATCGACGCGGGTCCCGCACGCAATGGGCGCGCTCGCGTACGCAGGTGCCGCGGACAGGACAATGGCCAGAGCAACACCCGAAATGCTCGATACGACGTTCATGTGGACTTCCTCCAAATATTTCATCGAAACTGGATGGAACCGCACTCTCACCGAGGACCCACGCGCCCCCCCTCGAGGACGACCCATCGACTCGTGGGTACCGGTGGAGTGGGCGCTTCATACGTTGGCCGCGTGATGGGCGCGTGACGGGCCGTGGCCTCGTGACGTTGGCCCGAGTGATGGGCGCGTGACCGGGGCGTGGGCGAACAGATGGCGGCTACGAGGAACTCATTCCGGTGGAGTTCGTCGCCGAGTTGCCCAAGGCGCCCACCGGCAAGGTGCAGGACTCCAAGCCACGCACCGGCGGGATTCCTGAGAGAATTCCAAGGTCCCACAGGCCCACGGCCGTGGAACGGCGGGTCCTTCGTTCCGAGCATCCTGATTAAGCGGCTTTGTCCAAGCTTCCTTGACAACCTGGATGTTGGTTTGTACTCCTATTCGGAATGAATGCGAGACGAGCGAATGGGTTGTTGCTGGCGGTGTCCCTAGCGGTCAACGTGGCGGGCTGCGTGGAGCAGGATGAATCCATGCATCCGCCCCCCTCGGAACCAGCGGGCGAGACGACACAAGCGGTCGTCTCGCAGGGGATCAAGGACAAGGTCATCGCCGGTTACCAGGGGTGGTTCTCGGCCTATGGTGACGGGTCGCCGGTCGAGCGGTGGTACCACTGGTCGGGGGGAACCTACCGGTCCAACCAGGGAATGCCCGCTCCGGGTTATCAGAGCTTCGATTTGTACCCGGACATCTCGGAGTACCCGCCCGGGTCGCTCTTCCAGACCGGCTATGCGCCGCTTGGGAACGGAGCGCCAGCGAAGCTGTTCTCCTCGTACTCGGCGGACGTCGTGAACAAGCATTTCCAGTGGATGCAGCAGTACGGCATCGACGGGGCCGCGGTGCAGCGGTTCATGACGACGGATGGCGTGTTCATGGCGCATCGCAACAGTGTCGCCACCAAGGTGAAGACCGCCGCCGAGGCGACCGGACGCCTCTTCTATATCATGTATGACATTTCCGGCATGGACGATGCCACCTTCGTCCAGATGATCAAGGACGACTGGACGAAGACGATCGTCGGCCAGCTCCAACTCACCGCCTCCCCCCGCTACGCGGTGCAGGATGGAAAACCGGTGGTGGCCATCTGGGGGGTGGGCTTCACGGACCGGTCGAACTCCGCGGCACGCTCCGCGGAGCTCATCGACTGGTTCCGCGCCCAGGGCACCTATGTCATTGGAGGAGTGCCGACGAACTGGCGCACCAGCAGCGGAGACTCGAAGCCGGGCTTCACCGAGGTGTACAAGAAGTTCCACATGATTTCTCCGTGGACCGTCGGGCGCTACAAGCACGACGTGGAGATCGACAGCTACAAGGACACCCACGTCATTCCCGACCGCGACTACTGCGCCACCCACGGCATGGCCTACCAGCCGGTCCTGTTCCCCGGCTTCGCCTGGTACAACTGGAACGGCGGGCCGAAGAACGAGATCCCCCGGCGCGGGGGTGCGTTCCTGTGGAAGCAGGCCTTCAACATCCGCAGCGCGGGCATCCCCGCGGCCTACATCGCCATGTTCGACGAGTACGACGAGGGAACGGCCATCGCGAAGGCGGCCGAGGACTCGTCGATGACGCCCACCAACCAGTACTTCCTCACGCTGAGCTCCGACGGCATCTACATCTCCTCCGACTTCTACCTGCGCCTGGCGGGCAAGGCGACGCGGATGATCGAAGGGCTCGATGCGCTCACGCCGACCGTGCCCATCCCCTACACGAACGGACCCGTCTGGTTCCGCACGGGCGGGGAGGAAACGGATGCCGCGCTCACGTGGAGCAACACCATCGACCCGACGGGAGGGGGAAGCGTGGGGGTGACAGGCCCTGGAGGCACCGGTAGCGTCGGGTTCGGCGTCGTCTCGGGCGAACGCGCCCACGGCGGAAGCAGGGCCCTGCGCATCTCCGGGCGCGATACCGCGGCCACGGGCTCCTTCGCGTACTTCAAGGCCTACGACGTCCACATCCCGGTGCAGGCCTCGACCCAGCTCTCCTTCTGGACCTACCCACAGAACAGCCTGTCCCAGCACGTGACCGTGGATCTCATCATGACGGACGGCACGTCCCTCCGGGACTCGGGCGCGACGGACGTCAACGGCCTCGGCATGCACCCGGGAGCCAGCCGCGGCACCGTCAACGCGTGGACGCAGACGAAGTCCCGGATCGGTCAGTGGCTCGCCGGCAAGACGATCGACAGGATCTTGATCACCTACGACTACGGCCCCCTGACGGGTGACTTCGTCGGGTACGTCGACGACATCGAGATCAGCAACTAGGCCCGGGTGGGTGCGAGGGCCGGGGGGCCCCCGGAAGGAGCCCCCCGGAAGGTGTCAAACACCTCGTACAGCTCAGGGCTCGGGGAAGCCGCCGCGCACCCACTCGTTGGCGACGTCTCTGTTGAACTTGAAGTTCACGGGCACGCGATGCTTCGCGACGGTCGCGCCCGCGTCGTCGACGGCGGAGAGCAGCGCGTGGGGCTCATACTCATCGGCCACGAGCTCGAGCCGAACCTCGTACCAGCGGCCCTCCCAGGCGATGGAGAGCTTCTTGGTCATGGCCTGTTCGCGCTGTCGCGCGGAGCGGTCGAGGACCTCCGAGGCCGTTTTCACGAAGGTCGCGAACGCCGTCGCATCGAAGGGCTTGGGGTTCTTCTTGTCGCGGCCCATCACCCACGGACTGATGAGGACGGGCTCGGCGAGCCCCTGCTTGCGGATTTCCACGGCCCAGCCGTCGTCCTCCTCGTTCTTGATGACCCTGGCCGTCCAGCCGTTCTTCCGCCAGAACGTGGGCTCCATGACTTCGGGCTCGGCAGGCGTGCGCTCGTCGCTCATGGGCGTTCCTCATACCCTTCGATTGCCATTTTCTCCGCATCATTTTCCACCTCGATGGCTCATCTCGTATGGACAGGGGGGCGACCCGGGTCTCGGGGAGGTGCCCACTTTGTCCGTTAACGAGTCCAACGAAGCTCGAGCTGGAGTTCGAGGATGATGAAACGGAAGATTCCCACGGCGGCACTCTTCATTCTGTGCTTCTTCGCAGCCAACTCCGCCTGGGCCCAGGCGCGGGTGTTCAATTTCACGGTGCCCGACACCATCACGGACCCGCTCAGCGGTTTCCAGGTCGAGTACACCCTGGGTGGGAGCAACTATGGTGTGGGCGCCGCCTACTCCGAACTGCGGTTCTATATCTCGGCCAGTCCGAATGGGAGCACCGGCGTGGCGCTCCTGTACTCGACGGGGGTCCACCTGAGCGGCACCGGGTGGGGACCCTATTATCCCCCTTCAGGGAAGCAGACGCGGACCATCACCCGGGGGAGCATACCCGCGAGCACGGTATCGTTGCTGGAGAACATCGCGGCGGCCTGCACACCTCAGACCTGGTACATCCTGGCGGAGCTGGGTTGGAGTGGCTACAAGTATGACGATACGGTGATGGGCACCACCAAGCAGCCCGACTTCTACTTCATCGGTGGAACGATCAGCCCAGCGGCAATCCAGCCGGGCGGCACCACGAACATCTCCTTCGACCTGCATACGCGGTGTCCCGCGAGTTCCGAGTCGGCGGTGGGCATCTACCTGGCCGATGCCAACTACCAACTGCTGTCCTTCATTGGGGCGGTCAATATCGCGAGTGGGGCGGGGACATCCACGCTGCCCCCCACGGCCATCACGTTCTCTCCGTACATGCCCACGGGCACCTACCACATCGTGCTGTTCGCCGATGAGTATGGGTCTATTGCCGAGAGCAACGAGGACAACAATGTTGGCGCCTTCCAGCTGGATGTGAAGGGGAGCGCGCTGGTGGCCGCTGACAGTGAGGGAGGCCAGTTGGAGCCGGAGCTCCAGCCTCCGTTCGCTCCCAAGACGGCGCTTTACAAGCTCGGGTCTGGCGCACCTGACAACTACGTGCGGAAGTTCGACTACGCGCCGGAGCGCTGAGCCGAGGCGAGCCGCGCGCTCCCAGGGACGGCGCGCTCGGCGTGTTCTTCACCTCGGAGAGGTACTGGGCAGCTGGATACGGACGGTGGTCGCGCTATGAAGACACGATGAGTCCAGCACGAGGAGAAGGTGTGGGGTTTGTCGGCGACTGGTCCACGCGAATCGTCACCCTCGCCCTGCCGCGTCCGAGCGTGGAGCGGATGCTCGCCCGCGAGCCGCGCCTGGGGCGAGATCTGGAGTTGCTGCCCCAAGGGCTGACTCCCGAGGGGAGCCACCCCGTGCTGTTCTCCTTCGGCACGCTCCACCGCTCGCGCATGAGCTGGTCTTCCGCGTCCTCCTCCTCGCTAACGTACGAGGAGATGGCCGTGGTGGTGCCCTTCGTGGCCTCGCGGCGGCGGTCGGCGCGCACGGGCACGCCGCTCCCGTGGGTGTATCTGCCCCGGCTGTTCCTCAATGCCACCGTGCCCACGGTGGGGGGATGGCTGTACTGGGGCTTCAACAAGGTCCTGGCGCGCATCGGCGACACACAGGAGGATCCGGGGCGCTATGACGTCCGCTCGCTCGTGGCCGGGACTCCCCTGCTCTCCTTGCGGTGGGAGGCACCCGCGCAGCCCTACCAGCCCGTCTCCGAGGTGCCTGCCTTCCAGGCCATGCAGGAGATCCACGAGCAGTCCCTGCTCGGCACGGTGGGTCCGCTGCTGACGTCCGCGCCGTGGACGAAGGATTGGAGCCAGGGCACCGTCCGCGGCCTGTCGGCGGAGCTGCGGATCTCCGCTCCGTTCGTCCCCGGACTCGAGCCGGGACATCACACCTGTGCGCCGTTGGGACCGGAGCATGTCCTGGGCGCCTACCAATTGCGCGTCCCCTTCGTGCTCTCCCTCCCCCAGCTGGAGTGACCGCGCTCCCGTGATGGGGGTTAACGTGCCAGGCGAGCACTTCAGCTCTGGGAGACAACTGACACATGCGAAAATCCAAGTTCGTCCTGACGGCAGTGTCCGCCGCCCTCCTCGCGATCGCTTGCGGTGGCGGCACCCCGCCGGGCGCTGGCAATCCTCCCGGGACGGAGCGCCCCGTGGACCCGGCCGTGCTCGCGGCACAGCCCAAAGCCTCGAACACGCCGATGGACGAGATCGTCACCCAGCAACTGCTGCCGACGATTGAGCACCTGTTCGACCAGGTGCGCGCGCAGGGACTGGACACGGAACTGCAGGGCGTGAAGGTCTTCGCTCCGAACAGCGGCGACAAGTTCCTGCCGGGCAAGGTGGCCATCGGGTTCTCGTACCTGCTGCTCAACGCATCGCCTTCGGACGCCAGGTACCAGACCTACCTCGACGGCTACCGCGCGATCTCCGACATGACGATCAACGTGACGAACGAGACCTGGGGCATCTACTACTACCTCTCGGCCCTCTGGAAGCTCAAGAAGGCGGGCCACCTCGACGGCGAGAACCCGGCCGTCAGCGCCGCCACCCTGGACAAGCTCAAGACCCGGCTCGACTGGCGCACCTTCGTCAACCCCGATTACTCGTTGATCAATCTGCCGACCAACTACTACGGCGTCGCTTTCAGCGTGGCACGTCTGCGCTACCTGCTCGGCTGGGAAGGCCCCGAGGCCAGCGAGGCCCTGCTGCAGAAGATGATCAACCACTACAAGACCTTCTCGGCCTTTGGCTTCTCGGACGAAACCGATGGCAGCGGCCGCTTCGACCGCTACAGCATCCTGCTCATCGGCGAGATCGTGCAGCGGCTGATCGAGACCGACATGCAGGTCTCGCCCGAGGATCTGGCCGCGCTCAAGGGCTGGCTGCGCCAGTCAGTGGATGTCATCAAGCTGCGCTTGAACCCGGCGGGCAACGGCATCGACTACGGCCGCAGCCTGAGCGCCTACGCGGACACGTCCTTCGCCGAGGTGCTCTCGGCGGCCGCGCACATGAACGTGCTGACGGCCGAGGAAAAGGACATCGCCTACGCCTTCGCGACACGCATCACGGCGAAGTACACCGAGTTCTGGTACGACGCCGAGACCGGGTCGCTCAACATGTGGGACAAGGGCCGCCGCACTGATGGCTACCGCGGCAAGGCGCGCATCCTGGGCGAGAACCTGAGCCTGTCGCACCAGTTGCTCTACACCAACAACCTCTGGAAGCTCAGCGGCCATGCACAGAAGCCGCCGGTGTCGACCCGCGCCTTCATCGACTACCTGGACACGTTGCCGCGCACGGCGCTCACCCGGTTCGCCGGCTTCGACGGGCAGTCCGCCACCTACGACCGCGGCCTGGTCACCTACCGCGACGGCCTGCGCATCATCAGTCTGCCGGTGGTCAACGGCGCGGCCACCTACCACCGCACCAATCCGTACTTCGCGATCCCGTATTCGTACAACATGCTCTCCGGTGTGGCCGACACGCAATGGCCGCAGTTGCAGCCGATGTTCACCCTGGCCGATACGAGCACGGGCACCCCACAGGCGCTGATTCCCGCGGCGTACCAGAAGAACCTGCGGACGCAGGAGTCCGCGGACGGCAAGGTGCTGCGGGTGAGCTACGAGCAGGACGCCATGGACCGGGTGACCGGCACCGGCAGCGGTGGCTCGCCCTTCAAGGACAAACGCATCACCTCCACCACCACCTACACCTTCGAACCTGGCCAGATCACACGCGAGGACACCTACACACCCGATGGCGCCCTGAGCCTGTCGAAGATCGAGATGGAGTTCGGCTCGTTCTCCGACGGCGTGAGCACCAGCGGCGACAAGCGCTTCAGCTACGCCAGCGGCGATGTCTACGCCTTCGAGGTGGAAGGCCTGCGAGACTGCACCGTGGCCGACGTGCGCGGCGACGCGAACTACAACACGCCCGTCGGTGCGCTCAAGACCAGCATCCGCTGCTCCACGCCGGCCCAGACCTTCAGCACGCCGCTGACCATCAAGTGGCTGCTGAAATACCACTCGCCCGGCGTGGCTTCGCTCGCGCCGCACTGAGTGTCAACCCTCCACTCGGAGCTCCTGCTCGCGACGCTCCCGCCGAGGGCGGCGGGGGCGCCGCTGTTGGGTCACCTGGCCCCGAGCATCGACCTCATGGAGCCGCACCCAGGACAGGCAGACTCAGCGGGCCGCCTGCAGCGGCTTGCGCTCCTTCACGCACACCTGGATCAGCTCGAGCACGCTCATGCTGGTGCCGCTGACGTCGAACTTGTGATCCTTGAAATCGGGATACTGGTTCTGCAGGATGCGACCCTCCGCGACGCAACCGTTGTACTGCTCGAGCGCCTCGTTCTTGCTCCCCTTGGACAGCAGGGACTTCGCCAGGGTGTACGCCTTCCTCGGCCCGTCCTCGAACCGGAGCTGCACGTCGACCTTCTTCTGGGGCTCCTGCAGCGACGCGGCCTTCTGGGCACACTGCGCCATCACGTCCTGGGGCCGCGTGGGCATTCCGCCGATGAGCACGTCGATGCCAGCGAGGCCAGCGTTCTCCTTCACCATCCTGGCGCCCTCCTCCTGGCAGGCCTTCAGCTTGTCCATCGCGTTCGCGTACAGATCCTTCTTCTTGCGCAGGTCCTTGGCGGACGCGGCCGACTCCGACGTCGCGCTGGCGGCGGCCAGGGCCTCACCGGTGATCTTCCGCAACGCCCGCGCCTGCCGCGCGAACTCGAGCGCCTCCATCAGCTTCACCATTTCGTTGCGCGCCCGCTCCGCGTACGACGCGTAGCCCGCGTCCTGCCGCTCCAGCTCCGCGCGCGTCTCGAACATCTGCATGAGCTCGTCCACGACCTTCGAGGCCGCATCGATGTCGCCGTCGGTGGAGGTAGCGGGCTTGGCGGCCTCGAGCTTCTCCTTCGCCGTGGCCAGGCGCTCGGAGAGCTGAACACGGGCGTCCGCCGCGGCCAGCACGATCTTCCGCCGGTTGACGCGATCGGTCAGCTCCGCCATGCGCTCCTTGGACTCCTTGGCGTACAGCGCGTAGTCGCGGTCCTTCTTCACGAAGGCCACGCCGGCCTCCAGCACCACGCCGATCTGCTGGATGGCCTTCTCCGCCTCCTGGATCTGCGCGTCCGAGGGCTTCTCCTTCTGGATCCCGGCGACCAGGGCCGTCGCGTTCTTGCGCGCCTCGTCGACCTTCGCGCGCTGCTGCTGCAGATCGACCTCGTACCGGCGCCGCTCGATGGTCGCCTTCCCATCCTTGAGCAGCTGGCGCGCTTCGGCGGCGGAGGGGCTGACCGCGGGGTTCTTCGTGTGAGCCGTCTCGAGCGTCTTCTGCAGGATGACCATCGCCGTGTTGGCCTCCTCGAACTGCTCGGGGGTCACGCTCCGCCTCTCGAGATTGCGCAGGGCCTGCGTGAAGTCGGCGCGAGCTGTATCGAGGCCGCGAACCTCGAGTGACACCTCCACCTCGGTGAGCGTGTTCTTCACCTCGGTGAGGTACTGGGCGATGGGCTGGCTGGCCGCGGCCTGCGGCTCGTACTTCTCCACCAGCTTGCGGACGACGAACGCCGCGGTCTTGGCCTCGGCGAACTGCTCGGGAGTCGGCTTCCGGGCACGGAGCGCCTTGGCGGCCGTGGCGAGCTCTTCCTGGGCAGGCCCCATCTCCGCCTTGACGCGCGAGACACCCGCCTGCGCCACCGACTCCTCCATCTTGCGCCGGGCCTGCGTGACCTCGGCGCGAGCCTTGTCCGCGTCCCCGCGATACGCCCTGTCGCGCTCCTCGAGCGGCTTGCCCTCGTCGAGCTGCTTCTGCAGCGCCGTGATCGCCTTGTCGGTGGCCGAGAACTTCTCGTCCGACCAGGCCTTGCCCAGCTCGGCGACCGCGGCGGCCAGCGCCTTGCGGCTGTCGTCCAGGAGTCCGCGCTGCTTCTGCGCCGACTGCGCCAACCACCGGTCATCGATCGCCTTCTGGTGACGGGCGAGGGTCGCGTCGACCTCGGAGATGTACGCGGCGAACTTCTCATCCTGCTTCGTCAGGGGCCGGCTCTCGTCCGCCAGCTTCTTGAGCGCATCGACCGAGGCCCGGGCATCGTCCATCTCCTTGGGGCCGGGTTCCTTCCCCGAGAACTTCGCCATGCGCTCGTTCAGGGTCGCGAGCGCCTCATCCATGCGCCGGCGAGAGTCGAAGATGTGCACCTTGGCGCGGCGCCCCTCGACGTACTCGCGCTGCGTCCGGAGCTCCTTGCGCGCCGCGAGGACGGCCCGGGCGTAGTCGAGATCCGCCGTCTCGAAGCTCGCGCCCGCGTCGAGCGCGCTCTTCAGCGCTTCCACCGCCGCGAGGGCCGCATCGAGGTCGGCATTGCTCGGCGGATCCTTCTGGATCCGCTGAACGGCCGTCGTGAGAGCGGCGCGAGCACTCTCGAGCCGCTTCGAGGCCTCCGCCACGGACTTCGCGGCAGCCGCCTCAGGCGGCGCGGCGGATGCGTCGAGGGTGGCGAAGGCGAGAAACCCCATGAACACCAGCACTGAAGTACGTACCATTCCCACCAACTTACTACAGTGAAGCGGCGGGCTCCCCGACATAGTGCAGGAGCCCTCCAGTCAGGAGGACAGCCCGGCGGCCCCATGCGAGGCCCCTCCCCCGCCCTGCACTCTTGCTGGGGGGGCCGTGTGCTCCCCTGGGCGCTGGACCCGAGTTCACTTCCGCTCACTCAGGGGACGATTCGACCCGAGGTGTCCGGTCGCGAGGGTCTCCCCTTCGCGCTCCTGGGTGAGCCCGGTGGCACTGGAGAGCTTCGTGTCCCCATGAGGATTGTCCGTGCGCGCCACGGACTGGGATTGCGCCCGCTCGGGGCTGGCCTCGGACAGGGGATGCGTGCTTCCCGGCCGGCCCTCCGCGAGTGTCCCGCGGCTCGGCTCGAGGTGGACGGGCTCGAAGCGCTCGCCGGACTCGCGGGGCGAGAAGAGGGCGCCCATGGGCTCGGGGAGCTCCTCGCGGAGCCGGTGCAGCGTCCCCGGGCTCAGCGCCTCCGCGAGGAACCGGCAGACGACGCCCGTGAGTTCCACGGCGCGTCCGAGCGGCAC
This sequence comes from Cystobacter fuscus DSM 2262, assembly GCF_000335475.2. Taxonomy (NCBI): domain Bacteria; kingdom Pseudomonadati; phylum Myxococcota; class Myxococcia; order Myxococcales; family Archangiaceae; genus Cystobacter; species Cystobacter fuscus. The sequence goes on from NZ_ANAH02000015.1 coordinate 259,405, forward strand.
CCGCATCCGGTCCGCGACACGCGCCTGGAACTCCGCGAGGTTGAAGTCCTGGCGGTCGACCCCTTCCCTCATGCCCGCGGTCAGCGAGCCAGGAAGGTCATCCGCCACGGCCTCGATGACGGGCCAGCTCAAGCGCTCGCTCAGGACTTCGAGCACCGTGTGCACGGTGTGCTCGGCCTCCTGGGTGCCAGCTTGTCCGGTGTGCTCGGCCACATCGGATAGAAGTTCCTCGTTCATCATCGCCATCCCTCCTCGCGAGCGGTGGCACCCAGGCAGGCGAGCCACGAGAGTCGCCCGTCGGGAGCACCCACTCCGAAGATGCGCACCGACGTCCGCGAAAGCGATCAGCCCCCGTGAACCGAGGACTCGTCCGTCGGGTGGACGGTTCGTCCGTCCCAGTCAGACCAACCCCGGAAGGAACCACCCGCTACCTTATTTCAGAGGTAGGGTGTAGCTTGTTCGCATGAATGCCGAATCCAAGCGCAAGGCGACCTACGCGGACCTGGAAGCGGTCCCTCCGCACCTCGTGGCGGAGCTGGTCGACGGCGAGCTGTACGCCAGTCCCCGGCCCCCCTCCCCTCACGCACTCGCGCATAGCGCGCTGTTCGGAGAACTCTACAGCCCCTTCCACCTGGGAAGGGGAGGCCCGGGCGGATGGCTGCTCCTCTTGAAGCCCGAGCTGCACCTGGGCGACGATGTGCTGGTGCCGAACCTCGCCGCCTGGCGCCGTGAGCGCATGCCGGAGATGCCCGACGTGGTGGGCTTCACCCTCGCGCCCGACTGGGTCTGCGAGGTGCTCTCTCCTTCCACGAAGTCACTGGACCGGGAAAAGAAGATGAAGGTCTACGCCCGCGCGGGTGTGCGCCACCTGTGGCTGGTGGACCCGCTGCGGCGGTCCTTGGAGGTCTACGGGCTACACGGCGAGCACTGGGAGCCGCTGGGCACGAACACCGGTCCCGCTCGCGTGCACGCCGAGCCCTTCACGCCCCTTCTCCTGGAGCTGAGTGTTCTCTGGGCGAGGTGACTCCGCCCAGGGTGCCGCGAGCCCGGCCCCCCGAGCCCTCGCCCGCCGTATGCTCCGCGCGGACCAGGAAGGGAGGGCACATGGAGAAGCGCGTGTTGGGAAGCACCGGGGTGGCGGTCCCCGTCATCGGGCAGGGGACCTGGCAGATGGAGGAGGATGACCCGGAGAGCGCCATCCGGGCCCTCAAGGCCGGGATGGATCTCGGCCTGACCCACCTCGACACCGCCGAGCTCTACGGGCAGGGCCGCGTGGAGGAGCACATCGTGTCCAAGGCCATCGCGGGCCGGCGCGACGAGGTGTTCCTCGTGTCCAAGGTCATGCCCTCCAACGCCACCGAGAAGGGCACCCTCACCGCGTGTGAGCGGAGCCTCAAGCGGCTGCGCACCGACCGGCTCGACTGCTACCTGCTGCACTGGCCCGGCTCCCACCCGCTGGAGGGCACCGTGCGCGCCTTCGAGCGCCTGGTGAAGGACGGCAAGGTGCTCTCCTGGGGCGTGAGCAACTTCGACGTGGACGAGCTCGAGGAGGTGCTGGCGATCGCCGGCCCGGGCCGCATCGCGTGCAACCAGGTGCTCTACCACCTGGAGGAGCGCGCCATCGAGCACGCGGTCATCCCCTGGTGTGAGAAACAGGGCGTGGCCGTCGTGGCCTACAGCCCGTTCGGCAGCGGGAACTTCCCCGAGCCGGAGAGCCCGGGAGGCCAGGTGCTCGAGGCCATCGCCGGCGCCCACGGTGTCACGCCCCGCCAGGTGGCGCTGCGCTTCCTCGTGCGCCGGCCCTCGCTCTTCGCCATCCCCAAGGCCAGCCGCGAGGCGCATGTGCGTGACAACGCCGCGGCCGCCGCCCTGTCCCTCACCGCGGAGGAGCTGCGCCGCATCGACGAGGCATTCCCCCTCGGGCCCGAGCCCGCCTCTCTGCCCGTCAGCTGAACGCTCCGCGAGGCGCCACCGCCCACGGCGCGCTATGCTCGGCCCCCACATGGCACCCCGCATTGGCTCGCTCTGGGATTCAGTTGGAAACACGCCGTTGCTGCGCATCGGCTCGCTCTCGCGCCTCACCGGTTGTGACGTTCTCGGCAAGGCCGAGTTCATGAACCCCGGCGGCAGCATCAAGGATCGCGCCGCCAAGGGGATGATCCGCCGGGCGGAGGAGGAAGGGCGGCTCGTCCCGGGCAGCACGATCATCGAGGGGACGGCTGGCAACACGGGCATCGGGCTGGGGCTGCTCGGCCGCGAACGGGGCTACCGCGTCGCCGTCACCATGCCCGACAACCAGGTGCGCGAGAAGTACGAGTACCTGGAGGCCATGGGCGTGGAGGTCATCAAGGTCCCCGCGGTGCCCTTCTCCAATCCCTCGCACTTCTACCACCGCGCCCGCGCGCTCGCCGAGGAGCGCGGCTGGGTGTGGATGAACCAGTTCGAGAACACCGCCAACGGGGACTTCCACTACGAGACCACCGGGCCCGAGCTGTGGGAGCAGTGCGAGGGCCGCGTGGACGTGCTCGTCTCCTCCGTGGGCAGCGGCGGCACCCTCTCCGGCGTGAGCCGCTACCTCAAGGAGAAGAACCCCGCCCTGCGCGTGGTGCTGGTGGATCCGCACGGCTCGGGGCTCTACTGCCAGGTGCGCGAGGGGAAGATGGAGGGCTCGGGCAGCTCCATCACCGAGGGCATCGGCATCATGCGCCTCACGGAGAACTTCCGCCGCGCGCGGGTGGATGAGGCGATGCGCCTGTCGGATCAGCACATGATCGAGATGCTCTACCACCTGGCCCGCGAGGACGCGCTGGTGGTGGGCACCTCGGCGGCCCTCAACGTGCGCGCGGCCTACGAGGTGGCCCGGCAACACCTCGGCCAGGGGCTGCGCATCGTCACCCTGCTGTGTGATCACGGCAGCCGCTACAGCTCGAAGATCTTCAACCCGGACTTCCTCGCCACCCGGCAGCTCGAGGTGAAGCCCCTGCCTCCGCCCGACGCCCCGGTCTGAAGACAAGCGCGGGGCTCGGCGAGGAAACGGCGAGGGCCGCCGTGTGCACCGGAGGCCCTCGGGCGTCCGTCTAGAAGCGGCAGTAGCAGCGGCCCGAGTGGCACGCTCCGGCGCCCACGGCCCCACAGCCCGCGTCACACTGGGAGTCCCGCGCACATTCCACGAGCCCCGCCGAGGAGGGCGCCGGCGTCTCCGCCCACGCACCCGCGGTGAAACCCGTCCCCACGCCCACCACGAGCGCCGCCACGGCCCACAACCCCTTCAGCTGCTTCGTCATGTCATCGCTCCCGTGCAGAGAAGTCCGGTCATTCCGGACATACTGGATTCTACAAGGGTTCACGCCGGGGGCCACGCACCTTTCCGGCGGGGAATTCGCGAAGAATCCCTCTCATGGGTGCTCGCCCGGATGCTGGACGGCCCACGGAGCGTGAGACCGGGGCGGGTGAATCCCGGAGAATCGGTGGAACTGTTCAAGCTCCACCGATTCTGCCAGGATGGCTCCTCGCCCCCCTCCCCCCAGGTATATGGACCCCGGCCACAAAATGTCCCCGTCCGAGATGGCGGAATCCGAGGCGGAAGCATCCAGCCCGGAGGGACGCAAGGTCCTCGTGGTCGATGACTACGACGATGCCCGGGAGATGTACGCCGAGTACCTCGAGTATCTCGGCTACGAGGTGCAGACCGCTCGCGATGGACGGGAAGCGGTCGAGCGCGCGCGGGAGTCCCATCCCGACGTCATCCTGATGGACCTGTCGCTGCCCGTGCTCAGTGGCTGGGACGCCACGCAGCAACTCAAGACGGACGAGGCGACCCGCGACATCCCCGTGATGGCGCTCACCGGCCACGTCTTCGAGCCTTCGTCGGAGCGGGCTCGGGAAGTCGGCTGTGATGCCTTCGTCACCAAGCCCGCCCTGCCCGACACGGTCGCCAGTCACATCCAGGCACTCCTGAAGAAGACGGGCAGCAAGCCGCCCTCCCGGTGAACGAGTCCGCGCATCAACCCCCGGGCCCGCGCCTCCGCGGCGACTGGCAACCGCCCCCCGAGGTTGATGAGTACCGGCTGCTGCGCCTGCTGGGCCAGGGACGCACCGGGCGCGTCTACCTCGCCCAGGACACGCTGCTGGAGCGCACGGTCGCGGTGAAGTTCATCCCGGCGCTCGACGCGGACGCCCTGCCGCGCTTCCTCATCGAGGCACGCGCCGCCGCCCGCATCCAGCACCCCAACGTCGCCACCCTCTACCGCGCCGGCCAGTTCGAGGGGCACCCCTACCTCGTCTCCGAGTACATCCGCGGCACGAGCCTGGACCGGCTGCCCCGCCCCCTGCCGTGGCGGCGCGTGTTGGAGATCGGCGTGGGGCTGGCGCGCGGGCTCGCCGCCGCCCACCGCCGCAACGTCCTGCACCGCGACATCAAGCCCGGCAACGCCATCCTCGAGGAGTCCGGCACGGTGAAGCTGCTGGACTTCGGCCTGGCCAAGCTCCTCGACGAACCCGGAACGCTGTCGCCCGAGTCCGACGCGCCGGGGGAAGAGCTTCCCGCCCAGGCCCCGCCCGGGCTCGAGCTGCCCTCGCTCACCCGGGGCACGCTCGTGGGCACGCCCTACTTCATGTCCCCCGAGGCCTGGGCGCGCGAGCCCGTGTCGGCCCGCGCGGATCTCTTCTCCCTGGGCGCGGTGCTCTACGAGCTCGCCGCCGGGCAGGGCCCCTTCCGCCACGTGCCCCCCCGGGAGCTGGCCCGCGCCGTCCGGGAGCAGGACGCACGCCCCCTGCACCTGGCCTGCCCGGACGTGGACGCGCGGCTCGCCGCGGTGGTGGACCGCTGCCTGCGGCGGGATCCACTCGAGCGCTTCGCCTCCGCCGACGCGCTGCTGGAGGCGCTGGAGGACGTGCGCACCGGCGACACCCACCTGCGCGTGCCCGAGGGCAATCCCTACCGCGGCCTCAACGCCTTCCAGGAAGAGCACCGGGCGCTGTTCTTCGGCCGCCAGCGCGAGGTGCGCGCCGTGGTGGAGCGGCTGCGCGCCAGCGCCTTCGTGCTCGTCACCGGTGACTCGGGCGTGGGCAAATCCTCGCTGTGTCTGGCGGGCGTCGTTCCGCTCGTCGTCGAGGGCGCGCTGGAGGATGGCTACACCTGGCGTCCGGCGCGGATGGTGCCCGGACGCCGCCCCATCTCCCTGCTCGCCGCCGCGCTCGCCCCGCACTTCCCCCTCGGGGAGGCACGCATCGAGCAGCTCGCCCACGAGGAGCCCACCGCGCTGGTGCGGGCCCTGCGCGCCTCGCTCGGGGAGAACACCCGCCAGGGCCTCTTGCTGCACGTGGATCAGCTCGAGGAGCTGGTGACGCTCAGCGAGCCCGGGGAAGCGCTGCTGCTGGCGGAGCTGCTCGCGCAGTTCGCCTCGGGCGTGGCCGGGGTGCGCCTGCTCGCCACGGTGCGCAGTGACTTCCTCACCCGGCTGGGCGTGCTGCCCGGCCTGGGCGAGGCGCTCTCGCGGGCCCTCTACCTGCTGCGCCCCCTGGGCCGCGCCGAGGTGCGCGAGGTGGTGACGGGCCCCGCCCGCCTCAAGGGCGCGCGCTTCGAGTCCGAGGCCCTCATCGACGCGCTGGTGGACTCCACGCTGAGCGCCGAGGGAGGGCTGCCGCTGCTCCAGTTCACCCTGGCGGAGCTGTGGGAGGCCAGGGACGCGGCCCGGGGCCTCATCCCCGCCTCGGCGCTGGAGGCGCTGGGCGGCGTGAGCGGAGCGCTCGCGCGCTACGCCGACGGCATCATCGCCCAGTTGCTGCCGGACCAGCAGGTGGCGGCCCGACGGCTGCTCATGCGGCTCGTCACGGTGGACAACCCCCGCGCCCGCCGCTCCGAGGCCGAGCTGCTGGGCCAGGAGCCCGCCGCGCCCGCCGCGCTGGAGGCCCTCATCCGCGCGCGGCTGGTGGTGGCCCGCCGCTCCGAGGAGGGCTCCTCCTTCGACATCGCCCACGAGGCGCTGCTCACCGGCTGGCCCACGCTCGCCCAGTGGCTCGCCGAGGCTCACGAGGCACGCCAGCTCCACGCCCGGCTCGAGCGCGCCGCCTCCGAGTGGGAGCGGTTGGGCCGTCCCCGCGAGGCCCTGTGGGGCGCCCGTCACCTCGCCGAGCTCCAGGCCCACCCCCAGCAGGCGCTGTCCGCCCGCGAGACGGCCTTCCTCGAGGCGTCACGCGGGGCGCTGCGCCGGGGCAAGCTGCTCACGCGCGCCCTCGCCGTGGGCTTCATCGCCTCCCTGGCGCTCGTGTACGCGGGGCTGAGGGTGAACGCCTGGTACACCCTGGAACGCCAGGTGCGCGCGCGTCTGGCCGAGGCCCGCCCCTTGCTGGAGCACGCCCGCGAGCAACAGCGCGCCCTGGAGCGGACGCGGGCGGAGTCCTTCGCCCTCTTCGACGCGGGCAAGCTGGAGGACGCCTCGGCGCGCTGGGCCGAGGCGCTGCGGCTGTCGCGCGACACGGAGCGGGACTACCTGCACGCCAGCGAGGCGATGGAGAAGGCCCTGGTGCTGGCACCGGACCGGGCGGAGGTGCGCGAGGCCTTCGCCGACGTGCTCGCCGAGCGCGCGCTGCTCGCCGAGCGCGCCTTCCACCCCGGAGACCGGGACGAGCTGCTGCAACGGCTGAGCCTCTATGACACCTCGGGCACGCGGATGGCGCGCTGGAACGCCCCCATGCGCCTGAGCGTGCGCACCCGGCCCGCGGGGGCCACGGTGACGCTGGCCCGCTACACGCTCGTGGACGACCAGTACGTCCCCACCCCGGTGCCCACCCCGGGTGCGACACCGCTGGAGGGACTGGCCCTGGAGCGCGGCTCGTGGCTGGTGGAAGTGCGCGCGCCCGGCCATGTCCCGGTGCGCTACCCCCTGCGCGCCGAGCCGGGCACGGAGCGCGTCCTGGAGCTGATGCTCCCCGAGGAGCGCCAGGTGCCCCCGGGCTTCGTCTACGTGCCGCGCGGCTCCTTCCTCTTCGGCACCGCCGCGGAGGAGAGCATCCGCCGCTTCTTCAACACCACGCCGCTGCACCCGGTGGAGACGGGCCCCTACCTCATCTCCCGCACCGAGGTGACCTATCGCGAGTACCTCGAGTGGCTGGAGACGCTGCCGCCCGAGCGCTTCGCCCGGCATGTGCCGCATGGGGCCTCGGCGACGTCGGTGAACGCCGAGGTGAAGCTGACGCGCTCGCCGGAGGGCCGGTGGAGCCTGCGCATCATGCCCAACGTGGTGGCCCACGAGGCGAAGGAGGGCGAGCCCATCCGCTACACCTCGCGCCCCCGCGACGTGGAGCAGGACTGGCGGCGCATGCCGGTGGGGGCCATCGACTACGAGGATGCCCGGGCCTACGCCGCCTGGGTGGCGAGCACGGGCCGGGTGCTCGGGGCCCGGTTGTGCACCGAGTGGGAGTGGGAGCGCGCCGCCCGGGGCGCCGACGAGCGCGAGTTCCCCCAGGGCGACGTGCTCCTGCCGCACCAGGCCAACTTCGACGAGACGTACGGCAAGGTGGGCGCCAACTTCGGCCCGGACGAGGTGGGCCGGCATCCCGGCTCGCGCAGTCCCTTCGGGCTGGACGATATGTCGGGCAATGTCTGGGAATGGGCCGACTCGGTGCTGGCGCCCGGCCGGCCGGTGGCTCGCGGAGGGAGCTACTACTACGCCTCCAGCACCGCCCGGGTCACCAACCGCGAGTCCCCCGAGCCCAACTTCAGGGATTTGAGCGTGGGCCTGCGCTTGTGCGCGTCGGCTCCACCCGGAGTGCACTGACAGCCAATAGACAGTCGCAGCGTCCAATCAGCGACGCCTCACTTGTCGTTGAGTCCACGGATGACTTCCCTAGTGCCCGTCCATTGAACACCCCCTCCGTCTCCCGAGGACATCCATGCGTTCCCTCCCGACTTCTCCCTGGCTCCTTGGCGCCTTGCTGCTGGGTGCCTGCGCGGGCCCCATCGAGCCCGACAGCAACCCGGACGCCGAGCTGGCCATCGCCGCGGATCCGCTCCAGGCGGAGAACGGGGGCAACCTCAACGGCGGCAACCTCAACGGCGGCAACCTCAACGGCAACGACCTGTCCAACTTCGTCGTCAGCGTGAACTTCAATCCGGCGCGCAAGAACGGCTACACGGTGGACAACGTGTGGCTCCAGGGCACCACCTTCTATGGCTATGAGAAAGGCCAGGTCATCCGCGACCGGGAGTTCACCGGCGTGGAATTCCTGGGCAACCTGGGTGACGGCGAGGGCGGCACCGTGCGCATGCGCATCGCCGGGATGAACCAGGCGCCGGCGCCCAACACGGACATCACGCTCTACAGCGTGCAGTACTTCGACCCCACGGACTACGGCTGGAAGCCGGCCTGCCGCGATGCCGCGGGCACCGTCGTGCAAGCCATTCCCACCGCGGGCGTGTGGAACTACCAGCAGGACGTGCCCGGCGGGGGCTCGAAGTACAGCGACCCCGAGCGCTTCACCTTCGCCTGTCTGGGTGGCGCCATCGCCAAGTGCACGCTGTGGGGCTACCGGCCCTGGGCCAGCTACAACGGCACCCCGCTCGAGCAGTACCACCAGGCCTGCACGCGCCTGGTGCGCGCGGACTATTGCGGCAATGGCAAGACGTATACGGTCCCCGGCAACCGCATCAACCTCTTCGATCCGCTCGGCATCCAGCAGGACACCGAGGGCTGGTTCTTCGAGGCGGCGTGGGACGTGAACGGCGCGAAGTGCTTCTACGCGCTCAACCGCACCCACTCGTCTCTGCCATGCTTCAGCTCCCGGCAGGACCTGCTGTGCGGTCTGGACCTGGGCTCGAGCAACATGGGCATGCTGCTGGCCAACGAGACGCCCGGCACCCTGGGCATGGATCCGGGCTGGTAGTCCGCCCGGACCCGGAGGCGCTCAATCACAGTCGTACTTGAAGTCGCGGCGCACGGGACCGTCGTCCAGCCCCGGCGTCCCCGAATACTCCTCGTGCACGAGCCGTCCCTGGTCATCGCGCTCGTGGGTGCGCCGGGCATCCACGACGCCGTCCCCGTTGCCATCCCACTCGTCGAGCCAGACGATCTTCGTGCCACAGATGTACGTGAGCCGGCGGGTGGTGCGCAGGTGGGTGGTCACCCTCGGGGAGCTGGGCTGGTCCCCCGACGGCTTGGTGGTATCCTTGCCGAGCCGCTCGAGCAGCAGCAGGCCCGAGGCGTCGTAGTAGGAAGTCCTGACGAGCTCGTGCTCGTAGAGTTCCCTGCCGTCCTGCTCCCAGATCCGGAACTGACGGCCGGCCGAGTCGTGAGAGTAGACGGTGTGCCGCTGCCCCCCGACGCCGCCCTCCTCCTCGTCCACGAGGTAGCCGCGGTCATCGTATTGCCTCGTGACGCCCCAGGTCCCGGTCTCCCAACTGTCCTCGCGCAGCTTGCCGTTGGACCAGTAGGTGAAGGTCTCGCATTTGGCGACGTCCCGGTTGCAGTTGGGCTCACTGTCGATGGCCACCAACTGCCCCGCCGCGTTGTAGCGGTAGAAGATGGGCGTGTTGCGGTCGCTCGCGGGCAGGCGGTCGATGCGCTGGAGCCGGCCATCCTCGTCACGGACATACTGGTACACCACGGTGTCCTGGGACGCGGCCGTATCGGTGCGCTTCTGGAGCCTGCCCTCGGCGTCGTAGACCCACTCGCTCTGCGTCCAGGAACCATTGGGCTCGAGAGACTCGATGCGGCGGAACGTCTCGCGGCCGTTCTCCCAGGAGTGCCGCTCGAGGCGGTCCGATCGATAGGGCTGGTTGGAGATGCGCAACTCCAGCAGGCGGCTGTCGGCGTCGTAGCGGGCCACCTCGCGGTGGCCGTCCCGGAAGACCGAGGTGCCCTCGCAGGCCGTGGCGCGCTTGGGCGGAACGCGCCCCGTCCACGGCACGCAAGCCACGGGCTTCAGGGTGGGCTCGCCCTCCAGGCCCGCCTTCACGGGCGGGACATCGCCTGGTATCGGGGGCAGGGGCTGCACCTGGGGCACGGTGGGCTGCTGCGAGGGCGTCTCCGGCGTGTCCGACGGCGTCTCGCCCGTAGGGGGCGGCGGGGTGTTCGGCGTGGGCTCGGAGGGAACGGGCGCGTCCTGCCCCGGAGGCAGCTCCTCACGCGTCGAGCCACAGCCCACGAGCAGCGCACACAATCCCCAACTCAACACTCCCTTGTACCCGTGCATCACGGTCCCCCCTCGTTCGACTGACAGGGGACCAACGTGCGCACTCCGGGTGCAGGCACCAGGAGCCGGAGGAACGCCTGCCTGGTGGGCGAGCGCGGAGTTGGAGTGAGGAACCTGGTGCTCGTCGGTGCCCTGGCCGTGTGCGTCTGGGGCCAGGGCGTCGCGGACTTCATCGCGGACTGAGACCGGGCAGACGCATCATTGCGACACCCCTTGGGGGCGTATGCCTCCCCCCAGGGTGCACGGATGCGGCAGTTACGCCGCCGCAGCTGCTTCGGCCTTCCAGTGGGCCCGTGATTCACGGAGCATCATGCGCAGGGGAATGGCCTCACCCTGAGCAACCTCGGCCAGCTTCTCGAGCGGATACTCGGCAACCGGGTCGCGGACGAAGACCATCAGCCGGAGCGCCCGCTCCGCGACCGGGCTCATCTGCTTCTTCCCGGTCTCCCACCTCGAAACAGTCTCGGGCGTCACGTCCAGAACCGCGGCGAAATCCGTTCCCGAGAAGCCCAGGTACTTGCGCAGAGCCCTGACCTCTTTCGGAGTGAGGCGAGCCTTCTTGGATGCCACTTCCTGGGCGATGAGTCGATGGAGTTCGTCGATGCGCGGAATGTCCACTTCGTACTCACCACAATCGGGGCAGCGGCGAACTTCCACGTTCATGAGCGTCACGGAGTCGAGGCCACACTCCGTATAGAGGTAGTTCTCCCGGCCGCTCTTCATCTGGGCACCGCAGTTCTCGCACCTCATTTCTTCTTTCTCCAAGCCGTGACGATCTTCAGCTTGGACTCGGACACGAAGGCAACCACCACGGCCATCAGCTCCGTATGGACTCTGTACCGCCACGTACCGTTCTCCAGTTCCGGCTCCTCCAAGATCTTGCCGGCACGCAGCACGTTCCTGACATCGAACATGGTCAGATCATCCTTGGCCAGTTCCTCCTTGGCGTGCCGGGAGGACTCGACAATCCCAGTGGCACAAATTTCCTGGATGAGCTTCCTGGCTTCGTTGCGGTTGAACGGCTCCTTCATGAGAAGAACGGTAGACCGCCCCCTCGCCCCAGATCAAGCCTTGATCTCAGGTCAATAACATAATCGGTTATGGCCGTATTTGTCAATACCTCTTCAGAGGTATGGACCATGGGCACCGCCCCCCAAGGCTCGCCGAGGACCAGGAGAGAAAGCGGCCCGGCGAGCGCCCGCATCCGCGTCCAGACTCGCTCTGCCAACCTCGGCGGCACGGCTCACCACCACTCCCCCCATGCGCTGCCCGGTCTGCCCTCCGCCCTCCAGGAGCAGGCTCGAGCGGGAACTGCTCCGGTGAGAGCGGAGCCGCGGGTAGCTCGGAAGCGCCAGCGTCTACCGCTCCCGCGAGGTATGCCTTCGCGGCGCTCGGCCTGCCCCGAGGAGGATCAGGAGCACGAGAAGGAACGTGGAACTCTGCGCACCCGCCCCGCAGCCGCAGCCCGGGAGGGGCGGCCGCGGCTCCTCGACTCCCGCATCCGGCGTCGTTCCCCCATCCGCCTTTGGTGGCTCGACTCCGGCATCAGAGCCCCCATCAGGGCCCGCATCGCTTCCCCCATCGAACGGGCCCGCATCCCCGGCGAGCACCCGGATGTCCACCGTATCGACGGTTGCCCGGTTCCCCTGGCCCACGGTGACCCGGAAGGTCAGCAGCGTGTCCACGGGCACCGCGGGCGCGATGAAGGTCGCGGCGCTCTTCCCACTGTCCGCGAGCACCACGGGGGGACCCGCGACCTGGTGCCATAGGAAGGACAGGGAACCGGCCTTCGGAGAGGAACTTCCGGAAGCATCGAGGTCCACACGCCGGCCCCCCGGAACCGTCTGCTCCGGACCCGCCTCGGCCACCGGGTTGCCGGAACAGGGGCTGTTCACGGAGAAGTCCTCGACGACTCCCTTCAGGTCCACCGAGTCTCGCGCTGGAGACCTGGCACACGGCCCCGCCCCGCGGCGGGCATACGCCTCGGCCAGGAGCGCATGGTCCGTCAGGTCATTGGCGGCCGCCACCGCCAGGAGCGCCTGGAACTGCTCGGTGTAGGTCGCGTTGGCGGGGGCGAGCTTCATCGCGCCCACGAGGTAGTCGGCCATGCGTCGCCTGGCCGTCTGGAAGCCGTAGCGTGGGGTGGGAATCCGCGTGTCCCGGAGCAAGGAGATGTACCCCTCGAACAACAGGCTCGCGAAGATCTCTCCCGCGTTGTGGATCTCCGGGTTCCCTGGCACCCGGCTAGCCATGGGATGGTGGGTGGGCAAGGGCTCGCCCTCGGAGATGTGCCGCAAGCGCAAGTCATTGATGCTCTTGTTGACCGAATAGGGCACCCGGCGGAGACCGAAATAGGCGCTGTTGCCAAGCGCGACGGACGCGAAGGGGGCGACCGCGTAACTCCCCTCGAGCGAATCCCCCTCTCGAAGCATCATGTGCAGGGCGATGAAGTCCGCCCAGCCCTCGCTCATGGCGAGACACTGAATCGAGGTGCAGGAGGTCATCAGCCGCTGGTGCAGGTAGTGCCCCCACTCGTGTGCCACGAGGGTGTTGTCCAGGGTGCCGTCGCGGTTGATGACAGCTCGCCGCAGGGTCGCGGTGAGCGGGCTCTGGCGCGCCACGGCCTGCTTGAGGGCCGCACCATCTTCGTAGGTGACCGAGAGGACCGGAATCTTCACCACGATCGACGCATTGTCGTTCGACATCTTGGGCGGCGGGTCACCTGGCGTGTTGTTCAGGATGAGCACTCCCGAGGCTCCCGCCTGCTCGGCGTTCCAGACCTTGAGCGCGAGCGGGCACGTCCCACGATCGATCAACACGAGGGCCCCACCCAGGTCGGCAGTCGGGGTCTCACACCCATCATGGAGACTCGGGTTGGCGATGCCATCATTCATGAGCACGGCGCGGCGTGTGACCTGGAACATCTGTGGACCGAACAAGGCGAGGCCCGTCACGTACCGTTGGCCAGAAACCTCCACGAAGTGCTTTTCCAGGCCCGTCCAGGTGAAGACCTCCATGCGCGGTGACATCCCGTCCGCGGGAACGCTGATCGTGGCGTTGTTCGACCCCTGATAATCCTGTGCCTCGGCGAGGAGAGGATCGGCCTCCACGCCACCTCGCCCGAAGTTGTTGACCTGCGCGTTTCCAGCGGCCTCGTTGAAGCCGGAGACGTAGAAGTCATCGTGAAGCCAGTTGGTCGTGTAGAAGAGCTGGATGATGGCGGCTTGCGTCTGAGCGGTGCTCGCCCCGGGCCCCTCACTCATGTCATAGAGATGGTCGAATCGTCGGACGGCCGTGACCTTCGCACGGACATCGAGCCCAGCCGAGAACCCGTCCGGAGGCTGGAGATCGGTATAGGCATCGACGTTGTTTCCCCGGCTCTCGGTCGCATCGGACGGCAGCCAGACATCCCCTCTTCCGTTGAAACCCTCGATCGACAGCAGGCGAGGAGAGATGAACCCGGGCTCGACACCATCGGGCTTGCCCGTGGGATGAGGCGTGAAGTCGGCCTGCGGACCATCGAGTGGAGTCATGGCCCCGTCGGCCTCGGCCCAGACACGATACTGGAACGAATCCGAGCGGGTGAGATCCTCGCGAAGCAACACGGTGCCGTCCTCCGCGGAGATGACGGCGGCGGACGCACTGGAGGTGGTGCGGGCCTCCTCTCCGCGGAAGGTCTCGACGAGGTACGCGGGGACGAGCTGACCCGCCAGCGGATAGAGGACTGGCTTCGCGCGCGCGGGTGCGCTCAGGGTCATTCCGGGTGGAGGAAGGAGCACGCCGGGAGCCCATTCGAAGGAGCGAAAACCACCCTTCACCGGACCCGCTTCGCGCAGGGCCGCGGTCACGGAGGTCCGCGACACCACACCGAGCGCGTGTGCCACGGCTTCTCCATCCGACAAGCGGAAGGAGCGTGGCGCGAGGCTCGCCACTTCATGCAGCGCGCCCCCTACGGCGACCCATTGGAGATCGCGCGTGAGCAACACATCGAGCTCGACACCGAAGACATCGATGCCATCGACACGCTGGCGGAAGGAGACGAGGATGCCACCGCGCCCGGTGTCATGGACCTGATGGACGAAGGCCGTGCGGAGTGAGGCTTCGCTCAATTGATAGAGCGGCGCGAGTTGCTCCAGGTACCGAACCGCGGTGGCCTCGGGAGCGCTGGGGGTGTGCGCGGCACCATCCCGTTCCTCGCTCCACAGCAGGGTGGGCACGCCCCGCTGTGTGTCCATGGAGGTAACATGGACGCGAGGACCCGGGTCCATCGCTTGTTGGGAGGAAGAACCGCCGCATGCACCCACGGCGGCGAGCAAGAGGAGTGCGCTGGCTCCGTGTCGCATTCTCATCTCCCATCATGAAACGACGGAAGGAGCGGCACGGGACTTCCGCCGCTCCTTCCGTCACGTTGACACTCCTTCAACTACTTGACGAAGGACGAGGTCGTTCCGCAACCAGAGCCCTGGCCCTGGTTGTTCACCACGAGCATGTAGTCGTAGTAGTCCACCACATTGTCCAGGTTGAGGTCCGCCGCGGGGTTCGCGGGCGGAACGGTGAACCCGTAGTTGTTGAGGACCAGGTTGTAGTCCGTCGCATCCACGCAGTAGTCCTGGTTGGTATCACCGAACACGGGAGCGGGCCGCGAGTCCACAATCGTGGTGTAGGACCCACCGGTCTCGGCCGACAGACCCTGGAGGAACGAGAAGAAGTTCGCCATGTTCGCGACGGAGCGCGAAGCGACCAGCTCGCCCTTCTCGGAGAACTCGGGGACCGAGGAGCCGGTCCCAGCAAAGCTGACATACCCGTTCAGGACGGTGACATCGAGCACCACGGGAAGTCCGCCCGCGCCAGAACCGTCGGGCTTGCCAGTCCGAAGCTTGTTACGCACCTTCCACTCCCAGGAGTTCGGCGTGAGATTCGGGAAGTCCGTCGCGCTGGGAGGACCGTAGCATTGCGCGCTGGACGGCGTGCTGTTCTCCTCACCGTCGGAGACCAGGTGCAGCACCTTCGTGGCGACGACGGCCGGGTCGCCCTTCTTGTAGGCGAGCAGCACATCGACGGCGTCGCAGACCGCGTGGGCGAGAGGCGTCGAGCCACCGGGCAACGTCATCTGGTTCAACGTGTTGAGCGTGGTCGCGGGATCCTGGAATGCCTGCACACTGGTGTAGGTGCTCCCATGGAACATCCAGATGGAGAAATAACGGTTGATTCCCATCGGCGCACTCACGAGCTGCTTGGCTCGCCGGATCGCCTCCTGGAAGCGCGTTGTACCATCGGTCCGCACGGCCGCCATGGACCCACTCCCATCCACGACGATGAGGGTGTGCTGCTCGTTCGGAGGTCCGGCCAGGGCCTCATCAACCCGTCCGACCAGGGTGAGCACAACAGCCAACAGCGCCTGAATCATTCCTCTTTTCATCCGGTTCTTCTCCTCTTGCTCGACGTTTATCCTGACAACGACTCACAGAGGGATGGACAGCCCACTCTGAACTGAAGCTTGCTATCTGAAGGTCCTGGCACTCGTTCCACAACCCGAGCCATAGTTGTTCACGACGATGACGTAGTCGTAATAGTCGACCCAACCGTCATGGTTCACATCCGCCGCGCGAGGCGCGGGAGGAACCGTGCTGCCATAGTTGGCGAGCACCAGATTGTAGTCGACGTCGTTGACACAGTAGTCCTGGTTGGTGTCGCCATAGACGGGCACGGGGCCCGAGTCGCCAATCGCCGTGAAGGTGCCCCCCGAGTCCCTGGACACGCCCTGGAGGAAGGCGAAGTAGGCGGAGGTCAATGTGGGGTGGACGGGCGCCGCGCTCCTGCCCGTGGAAGACACCTCGCGAACCGGGCCGCGGGAGCCGGCGAAGTAGAGGTAGTCGTACAAGACGTGGACATCGAACACGAGCTTGTAGGGACCGGGATCATCCCTCAGCGGGTCCCCCGTCTTGAGCATGTTGCGGACCTTCCACTGCCAGGAATCCATCGTGAAGTGGGGATAGGGGCTGGTGCTGTCGGGGCCATGGCACTGGGAGCTGGTGGGGGTGCTGTTCTCCTCGCCATCGGACACCAGGTGGACCACCTTCTTCGCCGAGACACCTGGCCTGTATTGCAGAAGCTCGTCGACCGCGTCACAGACCGCGTAGGCCAGGGGAGTCACCCCACTCCCGACGCCCAGTCGATTCAAGGTCGCGAGCGTGGTCGCGGCATCCGCGAAGCCCTGCTCCTTGATGTAGGAGGACTCCTCGAAGGTCCAGACCGCGAACGAGCGGGGCAGGGACGAGGGCAGGTTGACATAGGCCCTGGCTTGCTTGATGGCCTCGGTGAACCGCGTCAGACGATTGCCGCGCATCGTCTGCATGGAACCACTGCGGTCGACCACGATGATGAGGTGCTCCTCACTGAAGGGTTGGGCCTCCGCCTCGCCGGCCCGTAAGGACAGCGCGAGGGCGGCGACCAGGAGCACCCGCGGGAGCAACCTGGACAGGCGCTGGCTCTTCGTCTGGCTCTTCACGTCCATCTCCTCTCAGATGCCCAGGACCCAGACGGGCACGAGGGTGTCGTTGCGCGTTCCATCCCCGAGCTGGCCCTCGCCGTTGTAGCCCCAGGCCCACACCGTGCCGTCCGAGCGCCGCGCCAGCGAGTGGTAGTCCCCGGCGACCACGGACACCACGCCGCTCAGGCCCGACACCCGCACCGGCGTGGAGCGATTGAGGAGCGACCCATCTCCGAGCTGGCCATCGAAGTTGAACCCCCAGGCCCACACCGTGCCGTCCGAGCGCAGCCCCAGCGAGTGGTAGTTGCCGGAGCCCAGGGACACCACACCGCTCAGGCCCGCCACCTGCACTGGCGCGGGCTTGTTGATCGCCGTCGAGCCATCCCCGAGCTGGCCCGAGCCGTTGTAGCCCCAGGTCCACACCGTGCCGTCCGAGCGCAGCGCCAGCGAGTGGTAGCCTCCGGCGGACACGGACACCACCCCGGACAGCCCCACCACCTGCACGGGCAGGAAGCGCCAGGAGTACGAGCCATCACCAATCTGGCCATCGAAGTTGTAGCCCCAGGCCCACACCGTGCCGTCCGAGCGCAGTGCCAGGGAATGGCTGTCTCCGGCCGCCACGGCCACGACTCCGGACAGCCCCGCCACCTGCACGGGTTGGAGCCTGTCCGTGTTCGTCCCATCCCCGAGCTGGCCGTAGCGATTGAAGCCCCAGGCCCACACCGTGCCGTTCGAGCGCAGCGCCAGCGAGTGATAGCTGCCGGCCGACACGGCGGAGACACCCGACAATCCCGCGACCTGCACGGGCCGGGTCCTGTCCGTGAGGGTTCCATCCCCGAGCTGCCCATGCTCGTTGACGCCCCAGGCCCAGACCGTGGTGTCGGCCTTGAGCACCAGCGTGTGCTTGAACCCGGCCGAGACGGCCACGCTCCCGCCCAGCCCCACGGGCGCCGCGACGAGGCTGTCGAGGCCCGTCCCATTGCCGAGCTGGCCACTGTAGTTGTCGCCCCAGGCCCATACCGCGCCGTTCGAGTCCAACACCACGGAGTGCAGCTGGCCGGACGACACATCCGCCCGGCCCAACGACAGCCACGACACCTTCACCGCGGAGCTCCGGGGATTGAAGGTGCCATCGCCGAGCTGGCCAAAGACGTTGTCGCCCCAGGACCACACCGTGCCATCCGAGCGCAGCACCAGCGAGTGCTTGTATCCCGCCACCAGGGTGACGCCTCCGCTCAAGCCCGACTGCACGGGCACGCGGCTGCTGGTGGTCGTCCCATCCCCGAGCTGGCGGTAGCGATTGTCGCCCCAGGCCCACACCGCGCCATCCGAGCGCACCGCCAACGAGTGGTAGTTGCCGGCGACCAGGGTCAGCACGTCGCTCAGGCCCACCTGCACCGGCTGAAACCGGGAGGTGGTCGTCCCATCTCCGAGCTGGCCATAGGCGTTGAAGCCCCAGGCCCACACCGAGCCATCCGAGCGCAGCGCCACGGTATGGAAGGAGCCGGCGGAGAGGTTCATCACCCCGCTCAGGTTGAGCACCTGCACCGGCACGGCCCTCTGGGTCGTCGTGCCATCCCCGAGCTGCCCATAGCGATTGTCGCCCCAGGCCCACACCGTGCCGTCCGAGCGCAGCGCCAGCGAGTAATAGCCTCCGGCCACCACGGCGATGACCCCGCTCAGGCCCGGCACCTGCACGGGCAGGTTGCTCCGGGTAGCCCCCACGTTGCCGAGCTGGTTGTAGCGGTTGTCGCCCCAGGCCCACACCGTGCCGTCCGAGCGCAGCGCCAGGCCATGGGAGAAGCCGGAGCCCAGGGAGACCACCCCGCTCAGGTTCTGCACCCGCACCGGCACGGGGCTGGCGCTGGCCGTCCCATTTCCGAGCTGACCGGCGGTGTTGTCGCCCCAGGCCCACACCGTGCCGTCCGAGCTCAGCCCCAGGGAGTGGTAGTCCCCGGAGGCCACGGACACCACACCACTCAGGTTCGTCACCCGCACCGGCGTGGGGCTGTCGACGAGCGTCCCATCGCCGAGCTGGCCCTGACGGTTGAACCCCCAGGCCCACACCGTCCCATCCGAATGCACCCCCACCGAGTGGTACTGGCCCAGTGCCAGCCTCGCGGCCGAGGAGCGGCCTCCCAGGGGTGAGCGCACCCGCCCCAGCGCGGGCTCCTCCACGCCGGGCCCGGGCCCACAACCCGCCACGAGCCACGCGCCGAGCAGCACCGCCCACATCAGACACCCGGCCCACGAGCCGAGGGATTGCCTGTCCCGCATGCACAGCCTCACCGGAATGGCCGTCAATGACGGCACCAGGACTGCCCCTCGGGATCCTTGCAACCTTCCAACACCCAGCGCGCGATGATGCGCCGGAGCTCCGAGGGAAGCTCCACCCCGGCCATGGGCATACCGGGCCGCGCGGCGACAAGCCCGTGCTCGGACTCCAGCGCGCGGGTCTCCAACCGCAGCCAGAACTCCTCGCCGGACTTGCGGCGCAGGTAGGCCTTCAGGCCCTCCGCATCCGCGGTGAATGCGCTCGCGGCACGTGGACTGGTCGCGTGACAATGGACACAGGTGGCGTCCCGGAAGAACGGCCCCCAGAGATAACCCAGCAGCGCGGGTGGCAGCGCCCGGGGGACGGCCGCCTCCTCCAGCTTCAACCGGGAGACGCGCGCATCCAGTTCCCGCTCCGCCTCGGCCCTCATCTCGCCGAACAGCCGGTACAGCAGTCTCGCCTCCTCGGTGGACAGGGGCACCACGGGCATGGTGCGCGCCTGCCGGGGTGAGAGGACCTTGCCCCCCGCGTAGTCACGCAGCCACTCGGCGGTGTAGAGCCCCAGCGCCACACCACTCCGGCCCGCGACCGGCCTCGGGCCGCCATGGCAGGAGAAGCAGCGGGTCGTCCACAGCGTGTCGGCCTGACGCCGCTCCGCCACCGTCAACTTCGCCGGAGCACTCTCCCGGGCCGGCTGCCGCACCCCCAGCAGGTGGGCCACGGCCTTGAGCGCCTTGGGCTGAAGGGACGGGTAGGCCATCATCCGCGGCGCCCGGCTTCCGTCCTGGGCGGACAGGTGGCTCGGACGCTTCAGGAAGGCCGCGAGCCGCTCGAAGGACACCCGGGGGACGGCCCCCTGCGCCGGCTCCACCCGCTCCGGCGCGTTCATGTACGCCAGCGGAGAGGTGACCATGGACGCCAGCTTTTCTTCCCGCACGGGCACGGAGAAGTAGCGCCGGTCCTTCAGCCCCTTCTGGCTCTGCACCGCGACCTCGTTCAGCTCCGCGTGGCAGCCGTAGCATTGGCTGTCGGTCCAGTGCCCCAGACCCGTGGCGAAGCGGGACTTCGGTTCGTCGCGCCGGGCGGTATGACACCCGACGCACTCGTCCACCTCGAGATCGCTGGCGAAGGCTCCCATGCCCAGGAGCAGGGCGAGCACGAACAAGACCTTCACGGCGCGCCTTCTCCAGGGGGGACGATGATCCGAACCAAGGAGGTGTCCGCGTCCAGCTCGGCCAGCTCCCGCACCACGGAACGGAAATCCGCGGCCGTCGCCTGCTCCGGCTCCCGCTCCCGCTGACACTTCACATAGGCATCCACCAGCACGTACCCGGACACCTTCCACTCCGTGGCCGTGGCCTCCGCGGGGGGCAAGCGTTGGAGGATGCAGGCGCGCAGCTCTCGGTTGCGCTGCTCGGGCGGCACCCCACCCGCGTCTTCACCTCCGAGCCCGCCATTGCCCGGGCACGCGGTCCACCACACGAGCCCTCCCAGCACCCACACGTACCTCGGCATGGCCAGAGTTCCCGAACCGGAGCGGCGAGGGCACCTGCCCGGGCGGCTCCTGGCTTGCTGTTGATTGAAATTCAAAAGCATCCCTCGCGTTTATCCGAACTGCAGGGTCAGCGGGTCCGGAGTGCAGATGTAGGCGGGTTGGCTCGCCGTGGTGGTGGACATCGTGGCCGTCTGGGCGTTCAGGTCCAGCGTGAAGGCTTTCATGTAGGCCTCCCAGCCCTTCTGGGGATCCGAGCTGACGAAGAGCGAGGGCGAGAGCTGGGCCAGCCGCGAGGACTCGAAGAGGACGTCCCAGCTGTTGCCCTTCAGCCCGGTGGAGGTGCTCTGCAACACCCCGTCCGTCACGAGCCGCTGGTTGATGGGGGTGAGGCTCAATTGCTGGCTCGCCTTGTCACACAGCGGGATGGAGGCGCGCAGGGTGATGACCGGGCGCGCGCTGATGATGGCCAGCACCTTCGCCTCGTCCTCACTCATGAAGAAGAGGCTCAGACTACAAGCCATGGGATAGTTGCCCCCCAGGATCTTCGGCGTGTAGCCCGCGGGCATGTAGGAGAGCAGGTTCGCGATCTCCTCCGTCGGCTGGCACGCGGTGGCCGGAGGCAGCACCTTCGCGTCGGTGATGGCATTCTGGGAGATGAAGTTGTTGTACTGGGTCACCGGCCGGTGGGCCGTGGGCCACAGGTTGACGATGACCTTGCGCATGCCACTGACATTGGTGGGCGGCCCGTTCGCGACCTGCTCGTAGCTCGTATAATAGACGGGACCGCGATTCATGCCCACGTATGGAACGAACACCATGCCGGACTGCTCGATGGTGCGCGAGTAGTCGAGCGGCGGGGATTCGGTCTGGGCGTGGGCGGCTGGCGCCACGAAGGACAGGAGGCCCAGCACGGCTGCGGAAAGGACGTAAGGAAGACGCATGGAGTATGGGGGCGGGAGGATGAGGGGGAAATGAGGGGCGGGGACTCTCCCCGTGGAGAATCCCGCCCCCTGGCTCACGTCTTGATTACGGCTGGCCCAGCAGCGCGCGGCAGCCCGGGTCGTTCATGTTCCAGTTCACGCGCCCCATCTCGAAGCCGCCCGTGAGGCACGAGACGTTGAGCATGGTGGGGAACTGCATCTCCGTCGGACCCGGATTGTACTGGATGTAGACCACCTCGTTCTTCTCGAGGATGAGCTTCTCGTAGTTCGCACGCAGGGTGAAGATGGACGTCGCCTGGTTGGACACCTGGCCATTGACGGGCGTGGTGTACTTGCGCACCTCGTTGAACAGCTCGTCCTGGAGCCGCTTCTGCACGGCATTCACCACGTTGATGAAGTTGGCGTCATTGGGCGCCGTGGGACCCCAGGTGCCGTTGGACTGCAGGTACTCGATGCGGATGCCGCACGCGTTCTCCGCCGAGCACTGCACCAGCCGCTGGAAGAAGGCGCGAACCTCGATGTCCACACACGAGCTGAGGTGGACGGCGGCGAAGGCGCTGGCCTGCTCGAAGAGGGACTTCCAGTTCACGTTGAAGCGCGCCTGGCGGGTCAGCTCGCTGGTCTTGATCTCCCAGTTGATCTCCGCCGACAGGATGTTGTCCCACTGGGCGCCCGTGGCCATCAGCGTCCGCAGCTGATTGGTCCAGCCGGGGAGCGTGGTCGCCTGGAAGGAGATGTCCTGGGCCACGACGCTGCCGCTGAGCGCGGGCAGGCTGTTGAACTTGTACATCACGTTGGTGTCGAGATCGTACGGCTGGTTGGGATCCTGGTGGGTGAAGCACTTCGGGATGGTGACCGTGCGGGTCCCCGTCGAGGTGGTGACCTCGATGGTCTCCTTCTCACACTTGATCTCGATGCGGCCATTGGGGGGCGCATAGCCCGAGAGCAGGAACTTGGTCTGGGCCTTGCTCGCCGGAGCCGGAGCGATGCGCATGCCCCGCGCGGTCGCCTCGCTCTGGAGCAGCCCGAGCGCGCCCAGGTCGCTGGTGGTGGAGAGCGAGCCACCCAGGTTGGCGAGCTCCTCACCCGCGAAGAAGCCAAAGGACGGGTAATAGGCGGCGACCTGGAAGCGCGGGATGGGCGCGGTGCTCAGCGGAGACTGCACGGCCACGCCACCGCGCCGCGGGATGTAATAGACGAGCGAGAGATCATCCGTGTCCCCCAGCAGGGTGAAGGCATCCTGCACGGTGGCGGAGAAGTACTGCGACACGTTGCGGGAGGAGGGAGACATCGGCGCGGCGACGGCCTGGCCAGCGGACCCCACAGACAGCGCGATCACGGCAGCGGACAGCAGTGCTTTCTTCATGGCTTGAAGCCTTCCTTGTTTGTAATGCATGAGTCACGATTGCCTGGAGGGCACACCACTCCCATGTCCGAGTGCCCGTGAGCGCGCGAACCTGTCGCTCGTGCCCCAGCCGCTCGTCTCAACGAGGCTCGAGCACCAAGGACCCGATGTCATCAAAAGACAAACGTACAGGGCCGCTCGCGCGGACTAGACGTCAGCGCGAACCGGTCTGGGTGACAATGTGATGAATCCCCCTCTGATCCACGGCAGAGATGCTTCGCTTGGACGTCGATACCTTACAATTCAAAAAAATGAGACTGGTAGTAAAAAATGATAAATCCGCCAGTCGCTTGGAAAAATCCACTTACGTGGAATCCTTGCCTTTCCATTGGTTCCTGGCCTCAAGCCTCTTCCCTGGTGTTTTCCTTCACATGCAGTGAAAATGGAAAAATCCGAAAAGGGAGAGTGGATGACGATGATGAGTCAAGGAGTGAGGACCGGAGTGATGCTCGTCTCGCTGGCCGTGGTGCCCACGGCGCTGGCGTCGGGTGGCAAGGGAATGACCTGGGCGAAGGTGAGCCACGCCTCGGGAATCGACCAGGTGGGCTGCTGGGGCTGTGACGCATACGTGGGCGAAACGGACTGTAGGACCGCGCTGCCCCTCTTGTGCATCCACCAGGATGGCGCGCCGACGCCGTCTGGCCTGACGGGCTATTACCCATACTGGGCGGGTGGCAACATCGCCACCACGCTCCTGGTGCCGGGGCAGGCCCTGACGAGCCTGGCCGCCGCGAACCAGTTGTGCGTGAACTTCTTCGGCACGGGCTGGCGCATGGCCGAGTTCCACGATGGGTGGGGCTGGGGATTCCACGCCTATGGCAATGTCCGCGGCGACATGCGCTTCTGGGTCTACATCGACGACACCCAGGGCAATTGCTGGAACCCGTAGTGCCCGGCATGCGAGCGGTATTCCCCACCGCGTGCATGCGCCTCCAGCCCCGCCGAGAACCAGGGGAGAGAACGGCCCGGCGAGCGCCCGCATCCGCGTCCACACCCGCTCTGCTAACCTCGCGACCCCGCCCACCACCGCTCCCCCATGCGCTGCCCGGTCTGCCACCGCCGCCTCCCCCCCGGCTCCGCCTGTCCGCTCCACGCGGAGCGGCCCCGGCTCCCCCTCGAGGAGCCCGAGCCCCTCGTGCCTCCCCACGTGCCTGGATTCCCGCTCCTCGCGCCCCTGGGCACCGGCGGCTTCTCCCAGGTCTTCTCCGCCCGCCGGGAGCAGGACGGCGCCGAGGTGGCCGTGAAGGTGGCCCTCGGCTCCTCCGCCTCGCCCCGCTTCACCCACGAGGCCGCCGCCCTGCGCCGCGTGGGCCCCCCCACCGCCCCCTCCCTCCTGGGACAGGGTGAGCTGCCCGGAGGCCGGGCCTTCCTCGTGCTGGAACGTCTGCACGGACAGACGCTCGCCGCCTGGATGGCCGCGCTCCCCGGCTCCGGCGCCGCCTCGCTCCCCCACGTGCGCGAGCTGCTCTCCGGCCTGTGCACCGCCCTGGAGCACGTCCACGGCGTGGGGCTCGTCCACCGCGACCTCAAGCCCGAGAACCTCTTCCTGCGCGAGGGCGGCGCGCTCAGCCTCCTGGACTTCGGCCTCGCGCGCTTCCTCGACGCCCCGGACGCCAGGCAGTCCGAGCCCTCCGTCCGCCTCACCCGCACCGGCGAGCGGCTCGGCACCCCCTTCTACATGTCGCCCGAGCAGTGCCTCGCCTCGCCGGACGTGGACGCGCGCGCGGACCTCTACGCGCTCGGTGTCCTCCTCTTCGAGCTGCTCACCGGCGCTCCGCCCTTCACCGGCGGGCCGGACGAGGTGCGGCGGGGCCATGTGAGCCTGCGCCCGCCCCTCGCCTCCGAGCGCGCCGCCCTGCCCCGAGCCCTCGACGACGTCCTCCTGCGCTGCCTCGCCAAGGAGCCCACGGAGCGCTTCGCCTCGGCCTCCGCGCTGCTCGCCGCCTTCGACACCGCGTGCCGCACCGCGCCCGCCACGCCCGCGCCCGCGCTTCCCCGGAGCCCCGCGCCCTCCCAGGGAGTACGGCCCGTGGCCCTGCTCGGCGTGGCCGGAGACGTGGAAGCGCCGTGGCTCGCCGCGGCCGTCGCCCCCGAGGGGGGACTGCTCGCGCGCGTCCATCCGGGCCGCTACCTCGTCGCCTTCCCCGAGCACCCCTCGGCCGAGGCGGGACTGCGCGCCGCCCTGCGCGCCGCGCGCCCCCTCTCCCGCGAGCCCGGCGTGTCCACCGTGCTCCACCTCGCCCCGCTGCGCGTGCGCCCCGGGGCCTCGCAGCTGCGGCTCGCCGGCGAGGCCCTGGACGCACCCGACACCTGGTGGCCCCGCGAGGGCCTCACCCCCGAGGCCGCGCTCGCGCTCGGCGAGGGCGCCACGGCTCCCGGCCCGGAAGACACCGCCCCCGAGGCCGAGCCCCCTCCCCTGTTCGGCCGTGACGCGCTGCTCGACACCCTGTGCGCGGACGCGGCGCGCGCCTTCTCCGGCCCGGGCCCGGGGCTGACCGTGCTCACCGGCGAGCCGGGACTCGGCAAGACGCGCGTGCTCGACGCGCTCGCCACGCGCATGGAGGCGCAGCCCGGCGTGCGCGTGGTGCGCCTCGCCGCTCCCCCACCCGACACGACGCCAGGGGATGCCCTGCTCCACGCGCTGTGGGACGCCATCGCATCCCCGCTGCCCTTTCCCGCCCCCACCCGGCGTCAGGCGCTCGCCCGCGCCGTGGCCGAGGCCCTGCGCCAGTCCGGCACCCGGGGGCCCCTCGCCCTGCTGCTGGATGACGCGCACCAGGCGGACCCCACTACCCTGGACGCGCTGGAGGTGGCCACGCTCGCCGCGCCGGGCATACCCCTGTGGGTGTGCGCCGCCGCCCGTCCCGAGCTGCGCGGCCTGCGTCCGCTGCTGGGCGAGCGCGCCGGGCACCTCGCGCACCAGGCACTGCCGCCGCTCGCGCCCGAGGCCCAGCGCGCGCTCCTGCGCCACCTGCTGCGCCCCGCCGAGTTCATCCCCGAGCCGGTGCTCGCCCGCCTGGAGCAACTGACGCAAGGCGTGCCCCTGTCCCTGGTGGAGGTGGCACGGGCGCTGCGCACCTCGGGCACGCTGCGCGCCACGGCGGACGGCGAGGGCTACGTGGCCGCGGACGAGCTGCTCCACGTCTCGGTGACGCCCCTCTTCGAGCGGCTCGCGGCGCGCGCGCTGGCGGTGCTGCCCGAGGCGCACCAGGGGCTGGCGCGGCTGTGCGCGGTGCTCGGCCAGGAGGTGACGGTGGCGCGGGTGGACGCGGCCCAGCGGCACCTGGAGAAGAAGGAGGACACCGCGCGCATGGCGGGCCTGGACGCGGGCACGGGGCTCGCGCGGCTGGAGCGCGCGGGTTTGCTGCGCGCGGTGGGGCCCGGGCGCTACGTCTTCCGTCAACCCCAGCTGCGCGAGGCGCTCGAGCGGGCACTGCCCCCCACCTGGCGCCGGGCCCTGCACCTGGCGGCCCTGCGCGCGCTCCCGGAGGGGGACACGGAGCCCCGCGCGCGCGCACGCCATGCCGCAGCCAGTGGGGCGCACGAGGAAGCCTTCACCGCCTGGTTCGCGCTCGGCGAGGCCGCGCGGCGCGCCCACCGTCACGTGGAGGCCGAGCAGGACTACACCCACGCGCTCGCGCAGCTCCCCGAGGGAGACCGGGAGCGCCGGGCGCGGGTGCTGGCCGGCCGGGGCCGGGTGCGCTACCGCACCCACCGCTTCCACGAGGCGCTGGCGGACCTGGGGCAGGCGCGCGCGCTGGCCCGGGCCCTGGGCAACACCGCCCTGGAGGTGGATCTGCTCCTGGAGGAGGCCACGCTCGTGGACTGGCTGGAGGACGCCGAGGGCTCGGCGGCGCGCACCCACGAGGCGCTGGAGAAGGCCGAGTCACTGGATGACCCGCGGCTGTCGGTGCGCTGCTCGCTGGCGCGCGCGCGGCAGTCCTGGCGGGAGGGGGACTGGGCGCGCGCCACGCGGCTGCTCACCGCCACGGTGGAGGCGGCCACGCTCGCGCGGGACACGGAGACGCGCATCATCGCGTTGATGATGCAGGGCACGGGGCTCGCGCTGGACGGACAGGAGGCCCCGGCCACGGCGGCCTTCGACGAGGCGCTCGCGCTGAGCCAGCGGGAGGGGGACGCGCTGCACCGGGCCGCGACCCTCATCAACCGCACCTTCCTGTGGCGCCTGCGCGGGGACCTCCAGGGCACCGAGAGCGATCTGCGCGAGGCCATCGCCCTGGGGCGCGAGCTGGGGCATGCGCAGGTGGAGCGCTGGAGCGTGGGGCAGCTCGCCGAGTGCCTGCACTGGATGGGGCGCGACGCGGAGGCGTTGGGGCTCGCGCGGCGGGCGCACGAGCTGGGGGTGCGCTTCTTCGGGGCGCACCCGGTGGCGGTGGACGCGGTGTTGCTCGCGCGCGTGGCCCTGGCGCTGGGGGACACACGGGAGGCGCGCGCGCTGCTCGACTGGCTCGACACCCATTGCGCGCCGGAGCGGACCCCGCCCAACACCCGGGCCCTCTGGCGTCTGGTGGCGCTGCGCGTGGCGGAGGCGGAGTCCGGCACCCGCGACGCGGCCGCCTGGCGCGCGCTCGCGGACGAGGCCGCGCCGGACACCTCGGGCGATGAGCTCACGGAGCTGCTGCACCAGGCCGCCGTGGCCGCGTGGGAGGCCGGCGCCTGGGACGAGGCCCGGCAGTGGCTCGTCCGCGCGCGCGACACCGCCCGGGCCTCCCCCCTGTGGCGCTCACGGCTGGACGCCCTCGCCGTGGACTGGGAGGCAACATCCACGCCCGAGCCCCGTGGCCTCCCCGGCAACAACCCTTCACCCCTTCCCCTTTCTCGAGGGTGAGCCCCCGGACCTCCGGCTGGTCCACCTCCTGCATCCGAGGCCGAACATGAATTTCTCGCGAGTCCAACCCTTCCAGAAGCCCATGTCCTTCCCGCTCCGGGCCCTCCTCCTGGGAGTGGCGTTGTCGAGCGGGGCCACGGGTTGTCAGCCGGAGCAGGACAGCGCGGGGGGGGAGGAGCAGACGCGCACCGGGGAGCACTCGCTGCGGGTGGCCAACTCGCTCACCACCCAGGCCCTGGTGCTCAACGCCATCACCACCAACCCCTCGGCGAGCGCGATGCTCACCAGCGGCGGCTTGCAGAACATGTTCTACCCGGCGGGGGGGAGCTACGCCTCGCTGCAGCGGCAGCTCCTGGACCCGGACGCCCAGCAGGTCATGTCCTACCTGGTGAGCTGCGCGCTGGACGCGGGCAGCCAGGTGCCGTGGACGGAGCCCACCTCGGGCACGCTGCACATCTGGAAGGGCAAGCTCGGACTGTGTCCCGAGTGGAAGACCGGAGCTCCCAGCGCGGAGTGCAAGAACCGGGTGTCGGCCTGCCTGCTCGCGCGCAACAACGCCCTGGGCCGCCGCGTGGAGTTGTCCCTGCGGGGAGAGGATCCCTCGCGGCCCAGCCTCTTCTCACTGGAGGGGGTGACGCTTCCGGTGGAGCACGATCCGAACACGGATGCCCTGGTGCCCAGCTACAGCGCCTGCGCCACGCCAAGCACCGTGACGACGCGCGATTGTGGCTGGAAGGGGGACGGCATCGGGCGGTGCGTGCCGGGGCAGTTCGTACGGCTGGGAGCGGGCGCGCGCGCGCCGGACCAGTGCGGCACGGGCGCGGTGTTGGGCTCGGCGAGCGGCGCCCCGATGATGCTGCGCGCCTGCGAGGGCATCACCGGGTGCGATGACGGGAGCGCGCGGCGTCTGGCGCTCGGCGTGGGCGCGTGCGGTACGAGCCAGCCGTCGATGAGCTTCACCTGTCCGGCCTCGGGCGTCTTCAGCGTGATGAGCCAGGCGGCCGACAGCACGCAGACGGGCACGGTGTCGGTGCAGGAGGAGACGGGCACGCCGGCGGGCACGGCTTATCCCCTCTCGGAGGCCGAGGTGTTCTCCGTGCGCGAGGGGGCCTACTTCGGCAACATCTTCGAGCCGTCGGCCCTCGGGGCGAAGGTGTACGTCGACGAGGCCGGGAAGATCCAGGGCAAGCAGCAGGTCATCCGGGGCGCGGTGTACCGCAAGATGTACTCGTGCCAGGCGGCGGGCTGGAGCGACGCGGCGGCCTACGCGGCGAACCGGCTGTGCGCGCTGCCCTCCAGCGGCGCCAACTGCGCGGCGATCCCCACGGGCACGTGCGTGAACCCGACGGCGCCCGCCTATCCGAGCTCCCGGTGCGCGTTCTCGGACGGGCCGGTGGTGGGAGGAGACATGGACTTCGAGAAGTGCCGCGACTCGACGACGGGCGCGACGTGGAACGAGCCCATCACCGTGTTCCTGCATGACGCGTGCGCCCTGATGCCCAAGGGCTCCGATGCCTGCCGGACGAACGGCCAGAAGTAGAGGGGAGACACGGCCATGACCCACAAGCGGGACGACGCCTATCCCTGGCCGGACGCCGCCGAGCCGAGCGCCCAATCCCTGTATGGAGAGGAATTGTCACCGGGGGCGCTCGTGGGGGGCTCGGTGGTCGAGGGGGTGCGCTATCGGGGCGGCGCGGCGACGCTCTACCGGGCCCGGGCGGCGCGGACGGGCGAGCCCGTGGCGCTCAAGGTGCTGCACCTCCAGTTCGCCACGGCGCGGGGCGCCCTGCGCCGCTTCCAGCAGGAGGGGGAGACGCTGCGCCGGCTGCGCCATCCGCACATCGTGGACGTGATGGAGCACGGCACGCTGCCGGACGGACGGCCCTTCATCGCCATGGAGTGGCTGGAGGGAAGGGATCTGGCGGCGGAGTTGGCGGCACGAGGTCCCCTGTCGACGCGGGAGGCGCTGGAGGTGCTGGAGCAGGTGGGCTCGGCGCTGCGGGCGGCGCACGGGGCGGGCGTGGTGCACCGGGACTTGAAGGCGCAGAACGTGGTGGTGGTGGGAGCGGGGGCGGCGGGCCCGCAGGTGAAGCTGGTGGACTTCGGGGTGGCGAAGCTGCTGGCGCCGGAGGACGCGGGCACGGGCGCGACGAGCACGGGGCTGGTGCTGGGCACGCCCTTGTCCATGGCGCCGGAGCAGATCCGCGGCGAGACGCCCGATGCGCGCACGGACCTCTATGGGCTGGGGGTGCTGCTGTACCAGCTCGTCACCGGACAGCCGCCCTTCCTGGGCCCCACGCAGGTGGAGCTGGAGGAGCAGCACCTGCACGCGCCGGTGCCGAGGGCGAGTGAGCGGGCGCCGGTGCCGGTGGGGCTGGACGCGGTGGTGGCGCGGTGCATGGAGAAGCAGCGGGAGGCGCGCTACCCGGGGGTGGACGCGGTGCTGGAGGACTTGCGGCGGGTGGTGAGGGGCGAGGGCGCGGGCCGCATCCGGCAGGTACGGGCGCTGGGGCTGTACGTGGAGGCGCGGCCGTGGGGACGGGTGGACGACACCACCCTGGACACGATGGACGCGCGGATGGAGGGCGTGCGCGCGAGGATGGATGCACAGGGGCTGACGGTGATGGTGGAAGGCAGCGGCTTCCTGTTGGGGGTGGCGGCGCTGCCGGAGGAGCCCGAGGCGGAGCGGGAGTTCCGGCGACGGGTGCTGGAGATGGCGCTGACGCTCGCGGAGGAGCCCGGGGCACGGAGGGAGGAGGCGCGGGTGTCCCTGGAGCCCACGCTTCACGTGGACCTGGCGACGCTGCGCTCGGATGGATTGGGAGGAACGGGCCTGGGCGGTGGACGGTTGATGCGCCTGTCGGCCTGGACGGGGGAACACCCGGGACGGGGCGTGCTCGTGACGAAGGAGGCGCTGACGGGCCTGGAGGCGGGCCTGCACTCACGGCCCCTCTCCAGCGGTGCGCAGCTGAGTCACGTCTGGCGCGAGGCGCACTGAGCCACGTCTCAGGCGTCCCGCAGAGCCATGGAGAGCGGATAGAGCGCCCGGTGATTGACGTTGGGATGGTATACGGCGAGATGAAACTCCCCCGCGATCAGCACCCACGTACGTAGAGGCGGATGGGATTGCGCACGCAGCCAGGCTTGCGCTTCCTCGCGAGTGGCGAACGAGGCGCTGGCCACCGGCGGGTCCTTCATTTCGAGCCAGCCGAGATAGCGCTCGAGATCCTGATTCCATGGCAAGCGCCGGAGATTCGTTTCGCGATCGTAGGCCACGTGATGATAGCGGTCACCAATCAAGATATCGGCGGACACGGGCGGGCTCGGATGGGTCCTGAGCCATGTCTCCGCCTGTGCACTCGTCTCGAACGCGGCCACGACCATGGGGGGAGCGTGAGATTCGTCACGCTGGATGAACTCCGCCAGGGAGTCGTACTGGCAGGTCGCGGAGATGAAACGAAGCGCATCGAGAACGGCGTGGATGCCTTCCTGTTCTCCGGCGGACGTGGGGTCATCGAGAAGCTCCTTGAAGAAGCTCTCCGTCTTGCTCAGGAGTTCTCTCGGTTCCGGTGCACACTCCTCCCGGGTCACGGTGGATGACCGCACCTCATGGCCTTCTCGAAAGTCCATGAAGGAGTACCATTGGCCCGTGGCGGAGATGAAGGTCAAAGCATCCCGGGCGAGGCCGAGAATCCGCGCCTGCTCTTGAGACTGCCCATCACTCCAACGCCGCCCAATCACCTGCTGTGCATCCGAGAAAACCATGAAGTTCTTCATGGATGCACCGCCAGGAATGAAGGCCCGGAAGCCGTCTCGGAAGATGCGAGAACGATGACGGGAGCGAGCAACAGCGCGCCACCACCACTCGCTCCGACAACGACGACGAACGACACGCCAGCGATCACGACAACGGCCCCCACCAACAGCTTCTCGCTATTGCGCTCAATCCAATCAATCGCGTCATCCAGGGCATGGAACTTCACGGCCTTGCCTTCAGCCAACTCCTTGAGTCTGTTGCAATCAAGGTACGGCTGCAGGCACTTCAGACGGCAATGCTCATTCTTGGCGCCGCTCGTCATATGGCTCCAATGACGGCCGCGCAGTCCTGCGAGGCACATGCGCTCACACGCGACAAGTTCCTCTTCACAGTCCCGGTTGAAGGACACTTGGATGACACGACTTTGCAAGTCGCGAGAATCCGCCAGATACTGATATTGGACCCGGAATGCCTCGATGGGCTTCCATGAATGGGTCATCCGCCCATCCGGCCCTCTTTCAACGACGAGGACGTGTTTGACCAATTCCCGAGCATCGCGAGGGGCTGGAGTCACGTGACGGGTCGCGCCACACGACAGCAGCAATACGCAGAGGCTCAAAGCCATGAGCCTTTCGGCCGCTGATGGGGGTCGCATTGAAGCTGGCGTTCTCGCACGCCCCGCACACCATGTCCACCGTCCAGGTACCCCAACGGAGCGTTCAACCACGGACGGAAGAAAGCATAGGTCTTGAGCCCCGAACCCTCGGCCATTAATCCCGAGGCCATGACGACCCAGGTAGCGGTGGTGTTTGGAGTAGGCCCGGGATTGGGCGCGGCGGTGGCCCGGCGTTTCGCGCGCGAGGGCTATACGGTGGCATTGCTCGCGCGCGGCGAGGCAGCGGCACGCGAGGTCCGCGCCGATATCCAGAAAGAGGGAGGACGCGCGGAGGTGTTCACCGCGGATGCGGGAGACGCGGGCTCGGTCTCGGCCGCCTTCTCCCGCATCCGCGCGGAGCTGGGCGCCCCCGAGGTGCTCGTCTACAACGCGGGCGCCTTCCACGTGGCGAGCGTGCTCGATCTGGATCCCGCCACCTTCGAGGCCGCCTGGCGCACCAACTGCCTGGGCGGCTTCCTGTGCGCGCGCGAGGTGCTCCCCGCCATGCTCGAGCGCGGACGTGGCACCCTGCTCTTCAGCGGCGCCACCGCGTCCTTGCGCGGCGGCGCGCGCTTCGCCGGACTCGCCGTGGGCAAGTTCGGCCTGCGGGCTCTCGCCCAATCACTTGCACGAGAAGTCGGACCCCAGGGCATCCACGTGGCCCACGTGGTCATCGATGGGATGATCGACACGCCCCGCGTGCGCGGCATGGCCCCGGAGCGAAGCGCCTCGACGATGCTCTCCCCGGAGGACCTGGCGGAGACGTACTGGCAATTGCACCGGCAACCTCCCTCCGTCTGGACGCAGGAGTTGGATGTGCGCCCCTCCGGCGAGAAGTTCTGACTGCTTCGACAGTCAGGTGTTGCTCGGACCGACCCGAGAGGAATGGGGGACGGGTTACAGTCAGTGTCCGCCCGTGTTCGAGTTCCAGAGCGGGGTCATGCCGTCTTTCGCATAGACGACGAGGTTGCCATCGTTCTGGATGGCCAGATAGGCGCCCGGATTGCCGTAGGTGATGGACGACCAGAGGGAACTGCCGACAACCGGGGTGGTCGTCGTATAGAGGACGAAGTTGCCATCGCCCTGCATCCAGGCCGACTTCCCCTGCGAGCCCCCGGTCACCGTCGACCACAGGGCACCGTGGCCGTTCCAGTAATGGACCAGGTTCCCATCGGCTTGCATGTAGAGCAAGAATCGGCCATCGCTCGACGAGATGCTCTGCCCGGAGACAAGGCCCTGTTCCGGCAGGATAGCGACGGGATAGTGCGATCTGACGCCGACGGCATCCGTCGGCGTCAGCTTGAGATCGCCGACGTTCGTGCCATTGCACTGCGGATAGTGCATCACCGAGGCCGAATCATAGGCAGTCACGGCCCGCCAGTAGGAGTCTGTCTCATTGCACGCGCCGGCCGCCGCCTCGGGCCGGACGTGCTCGTGGCGGAAACCAAGCACGTGTCCAAGCTCGTGCCGCAGGATGCCGGCCAGCGTCCAGGGGGTAATGTTCCCAAACGAGCTGACGTCGATCAGGATCTCGCGAGCTTCACGTGGATCGCCCGGAAAGAAAGCGCGGGCCAGAGTGGGCTGCATGTTGGTCACCATCCGCACATTGAAGACAACGTTGGTGGTGTTGTTGCAGTTGGAATCCAGCGACGAGGTGTGGACGAACTTGAGGCTCGCGCCAGTCGCCTTCCAGTCGGCGGCGGCGGTGTTCATCGCGCTCACCACGCTGGCGTAGTAACCGCCGAAGCTGGCCGAGTTGATGCAGTAGGTGAGGTTGAGCGCCGCGGGGATGCTCCACTTGTTGGCCCATCCGGGGAGGTTGAGGGCGGTGAGGGGCTGCTGGGTCTGGCCCACGCCCTCCTGCTCAGTCGCGGAAGCCTTCTGGCCGATCATCCGGTCGTAGAACTCGCGCAGGCGGGCCTCGTTCAGGGCGGGCTCGTCACCGTTGACAATGAATATTCCCGTGTCGGGGTCCTGAAAAGCTCGCGCACGGAACTCTTCCCAGGTCGGCTGTTGCTGCGATTGTTGTTGCAATTGCTGTTCAGCTTCACCCGCGCACCCCGCGAGGCTGAATATCGATACAAAAGCAGCACGAGCAGCCAGACTGTAAATATTGATTCGCATGGATTCCCCTTCACGAGTTGTGAGCATCGCGAGCACTTGAAGTGTAGGAACTACACCAACTCGAAAAAGGGTGCGAGGTGTTTTTTCGGCGCACGGGGTACTCTCGCCCTCCAGCACACCCCATCAGGGCCCACGCGACAGTTCGGCTCTCCGGCCGTATGGGTCAGAAATCCCCATAGGCATCCACGAAAGCCTTCAGCCGAGAGCAGCCCTGCCACGAACACCAACGAGCGCGGGGCCAGGGCGCGAAGAAACCCATGGCCGGAAATGTCCCCTTATGGTCCGCTGCGGCCCTGATGTCGGGGCCGTGGCGGGGCTATTCACCCTCACGAACCCGCCGTCCCGCTGGAGTCCGTGATGCTGAAACCCGAAGACGTGCCCCTGGCTCAATCCGCCCTGCTGGTCATCGACGTGCAGGACTCCTTCAAGGTGAGCCCACGCTGGGAGCGGCGCAGCACGCCGGACTTCGAGCGCAACGTCGCGTCGCTGGTGGACGCGTACCGGGCCGCGGGGCTGCCGGTCCTCTACTTCCTGCACACGGACGGCGACCCCGGCTTCGAGCCGGGCGGCCCGCACCTCAAGCTGATGGACTTCCTCGCCCCGCGCGCGGACGAGCCCGTGCTGATGAAGCAGACACGCAACTGCTTCACCTCCACGCCCCTCTCACCGCTCCTGCTCGCCCGCGGCGTGCGGCGCCTGGCCGTGACGGGCATCCAGATGGAGCAGTGCTGCGAGACGACGGCGCGCGTGGCCGCGGACCTGGGCTACGCGGTGGACTTCGTGCAGGACGCCACGATGACGTTCCCCATCCCCAACTGGGACGTGCCGGGAGAGGAGCTCGGCGTCGACGCCATCACCGAGCGCACGGCGTATGCGCTGCGCCGCCGCTTCGCGCGCATCACCCATGCCCGGCAGCTGGTGGCCGAGCTCGCCGCCCTCCCCCGCGCCCGGACCGCCGCGTGAGCCGGCGCGGCCCGCCCCCTTCCCCGCCGCCCCGCCCCGCCCCGCGCGTCCTCTTCGCGCTCGCGCCGGGCGTGGAGGTGATGGACCTGGCCGGGCCGATGCAGGCCTTCCACGAGGCCGCGGGCTTCGGGCACCCGTACGCCGTCGTGTCCGTGTCCCCGACGCCCACCGTGCGCACGGCGCAGGGCCTGGAGCTCGCGGGCCTCGCGCCACTGCCGAAGGACGTGGGCCCCGGTGACCGCGTCATCGTGCCGGGCTACCCGGTGGCGACGACGCGGGTGCCGCCCGCGCTGCTGTCCTGGTTGCGCGCGGCGGCGGGCGCGGGCGCGCAGGTGTGCGCGGTGTGCACGGGGGCGTTCGCGCTGGGCGAGGCGGGCCTGCTGGACGGCCGCCGCTGCACCACGCACTGGCGGCGCACGCAGGAGTTGCAGGCGCGCTTCCCGCGTGCGCGCGTGCTGGGCGAGCGGCTCTTCGTGGAGGACGCGGGCGTCGTCACCAGCGCGGGCATCAGCGCGGGGGTGGACATGGCGCTCGCGTTGCTGGAGCGCGATGGCGGGCCGCTGCTCGCCTCGAGCGTCGCGCGCGAGATGGTGGTGTACCTGCGCCGTGACGGGGCGCAGTCGCAGGACAGCGTCTACCTGGACTTCCAGACGCACCTGAACCCGGGCGTGCACCGCGTGCAGCAGTACCTGGTCGCGCACCCCGAGGCGAAGGCGACGCTGGCCGAACTGGGCCGCGTGGCCTCCATGAGCGAGCGCAACCTCACGCGCGCCTTCCGCCGCGCCACCGGCATCAGCGTGCACGCCTACCGCGAGCGCGTGCGGATGGAGCGCGCCAAGGAGCTGCTGCGCAACCCCGAGCTCACGGTGGAGGCCGTGGCCGAGGCCTGCGGCTACGCCGACGTGCGCCAACTGCGCCGCGTCTGGAACGCGGTGCACGGCGGACCCCCGCGCCGCCCTCCCGCGCGCGGCTAGGACGACTCCTCCACACCGACGTTGCTGGAGGCCCGGTCGTACACGGCCACGTCGAGCAATCCTTCCTCCCTGGCCACCAGGACCGGCACCAGCATCTGGCCGGTGACGTTGGTCAACGTGCGCATCATGTCCAGGACGCGATCGATGGCGAGCAGGTAGCCCAGCCCCTCCAGGGGCAGTCCGGCGGAGCTGAGCACCACCGTGGCCATCACCACCGCCGTCCCCGGCACGCCCGCGGTGCCGAAGCTGCCGAGCACCGAGGCCAGCAGGATGATGAAGTACTGCGACGCCGACAACTCCAGGCCGAAGTACTGCGCGACGAAGAGGGAGGCGAGGGCCGGGTAGATGGCGCCGCAGCCGTCCATCTTGATGCTGGCGCCCAGCGGCACCGCGAAGGCCGCGTAGTCGCGGTTCACCCCGAGGTTGTGCGTGACACTGCGCAGGGCCACGGGCATGGACGCGAAGCTGGATGCGCTGACGAAGGCCACCTGCATCCCGGGCGCCGCGCCCCGGAAGAAGCGCAGCGGATTGAGCCCATGCGCCAGCAGCAGTCCTCCATAGACGAACACGACGTGCAGCGCGCAAGCCACGTACAACGCGAGCACGAACCGGCCCAGCGGTAGCAGGCGCTCGAAGCCGTAGGTGCCCACCAGGGCGGCGATGAGCCCGAAGGTCCCGAGCGGGGTCAGCTCCAGCACGAACCGGGTGACCTGGATCATCGCCTCGCTGGCCTCGCCCACCAGCGCGCGCAGCCTCGCCGTCTTCTCGCCCAGCTTGACCAGCGCGAAGCCCAGCAGGCCGGCGAAGAAGATGACCTGGAGGATCTTCCCCTCGGCCAGGGCGGCGAAGGGATTGGTCGGAACCACGCCCAGCAGCACCTGCACCGGTCCCGGGACCTCGCGCGGCTTGTAGCCCTCGGCCATCACCAGCGTGCCCACGCCGAGCCCCGGGCGAAGCAGGGTGGCGGTGCCCAACCCCACGCCCACCGCCAGTGCCGCGGTCACGGCGAACCACAGGAACGTCTTGCCGCCCAACGCCGCCACGCTCTTCTGCCCGTGCAGCGCCGACACCGCGTGGATGACCGCGAAGAACACCAGCGGCGTGGCGATCATCCGGATGAGGTTGACGTACAGCGTGCCCAGCGGCTGCAGCCAGGGCCCCGCCGCTTCGCCCATTGCCCAACCCGCCAGCGCGCCGAGCACGAAACCGCCCAGCACGCGCTGCCAGAACGGAATGCGGAACCACCAGGACAGCAGTTTCATGGGCGCTGTCTAAGAACGCCATCACCCATTGTCAATGCGGGCTACTGGCGCGCGGGTGCCAATCGGCTTTTCTGTTTCCGGGCCCTACGGTGTCTCCACCAGCTCGGCCAGGTCGAAGCTCCGGAGAACCTTGCTGGGTGAACCGGAGCCTCGACAATTCACGATCATCTCCATCTGGTCTGCTCAGCGCTCCAGGCCGAGCAGGAAGAGATCCGAGCGTCCCTCGGCCTCGAGGGTTCGCGCACCCACCGTGAGCATGCTGGAGAACTGGCCCAGCACGGCGGCGAAGCCCTCCTTCGTCACCGCGAGGGAGGCGCTCTCGAGTCCGGGCGAGCCCCTATCGGGACCGCTCGCGGTGAAGCCTCGCGACCAGAGCGGCTCCCCCGTCACCCGGTTGAACTTCGCGATGTAGACGTTGGCCAACGTCGCCGGGTTGCCAGGCAGGGGCCCCAGCACCCCGAGGTCTTCACGGCCCGCCTCGTAGCTGCCCACCACCACCACGCCGTCCCGCTCATCCATGGCGACGTCCTCGACGCTGAAGCCGAAGTTCCATGCCCAGCGCTCCGCCCCATCCCGAGTGAAGGCGGCGACGAAGGCATCCTGTCGGAAGTCTCTGTTGAGGCTAGCGGTGTGCACCCGCGAAGGTGAAGGTGAGGTCGAACGTGCCCACCACCACCACCCGGTTGCCATGCGTGGCCACGCTCCGGGCGAAGCCGGCCGCCCCCTCCAACCGCCGCACCCAGCGCACGGCGCCCTCCGGCGAGAGCATGAGGACGAAGGGCTCCGGCTGGACGTCGGTGTAAACCGAGCCACACAGCAGGAGGTTGTCCTGGCTGTCCACGGCGGCGCCCAGGCCCAGGCCCTGGTGCTCCACGTCGAGGAACGTCCACAGGTTCTCGCCCGAGGGAGAGTACTTGGAGAGAAAGGCACTGGAGGTGTCGATTCCCACCGGGAACTCCCGGGTGGAGAGGGGGCCTCGCCCGAAGTCCACCGTGCCCGCCATCTCCCCGGCCAGGGCGATGTTGCCGTCCCGGTCCGTCACGATGCGGGTCAGCCCGGCTCGGTGGAGTAGCCGCGAGACCAGAGCCGGCGCCCCTGAGGGTCGAGCTTCACGAGGAGCAGGCCGGAGAGCAGCACTCCCTCCCCGAAGTCCACGTTCTCCGCGGCGAGGAAGAGAAGGATGTTGCGGTGCCTGTCCACCGCATGGCGGAAGCCGAAGGCACGGCCCTGCAGGTCCGGCCGGGCGCCGAGGACCTTCACCCACCGCAAGCGTCCCTGGACGTCGTAGCGCGCGAGCGCCACCGCGGCGCTGGACGAGCCCCCTGAGCCAGGACGGGGCCCTCGCCGAGATCGATGCGGCCGATGAAGTTCACCCTGGCGAGGAAGCCGCCGTCCCTGTCTCGGGCCAGGGTTCCGCTGTTGTCATCGGGCCCGGTGAGCAGTTGGGCCCAGCGCAGCGCGCCGGTGGGCCTCCCGGACCCGTCCGCCGCCTGGGCCACCTGCGCGGGGGCCTCGGACACCGGCTCGTCTCTCACCGTCCCGCCACACGCGGCCAATCCCGCCATCAGCAGCAGCGGCAGGACATACCCTCTCCCATTTCCGCGTCGCATGCCTTTCCCCCCCCTCCTTGAAAGCAAAAGCCTCGCGGCTCCCGCGCAGGGAATCCTGTGCACGCGGAGCACAACCGCCGATGGCTGAGGGATGGAGGCCAGCGTTCGCCAGGAGATGGAGGCGCCTGGCTGGTTGGACAGCGGCGCGAGTCCCAAACCCGCCCCGCCGCTTCGCTGGAAAGACGGCTCCCCGCTGGCTTGACGACGAGCGCAGGGCATGAGGAGGCACGCTTCGCGGTGAGACAACCTGGCGGAGTCCGGGCAGCCCCAAATAGCGACTGATTCAAACCTGCGCGCCCAGATCGGCCGGCTCCCAATGCGCTTGGACCGACTGGAATGCCATCAACTCAGACTGGCGCTTCTCCACATCCACCTCTTCCAGTTCCGCCAGGTGGTAGTCGGTCATCCGCTCCTCATGCACCACCATGAGACGCAGAACCATCTCTGCGGTCCAGCCCATGTCCTGCTTGCCCGTCTCCCACCTCGACACGGTCTCCGGCGCCACGTGCATCCGGCGCGCGAAATCTTCTCCAGAGAACCCCAGATACTTTCGCAGAAAACGGACCTCCTTGGCGGTCAACCGGACCCGCTTCCTCACCAACGTCAGCGCCAAGCTGCGGTGCAGCGCCTCCACGCGCGGCAACACCAGCTCCCACTCTCCACAGGTCGCGCAGCGGCGAACTTCCACCCCCACCAGCGTCACGTTATCCAGGCCAGACTCGGTGTATCGGTGGTTCTCCCGGCGCGTCTCCATCTTCCCGCCGCAGTTCAGGCACTCCATTGCCTTTCGTCCTTTCCTATGGATGGGGGCACCTACCTCCGCCAAGCGGTCACGACCACCATGTTCAGCTCGGGTCGAAACGCCACCACCACGACGTATCGCGGAGTGGACACGCGATAGCGCCAACTACCTCGCTCCCACTCGGCCTCCGTCTCAATGCGACCGCCACGAAGAACGTTGATAGCGTCCTGCGTGGTCATGTCGTCTGCGTCCAACTCCTCAAGGGCGTGGCGTGAGAAGGACACCTGTTCTTCCTTCAAGCAGCGCTGAACCAGCTTCATCGCCTCGTTCCGGTTCAGCCGATTCACCCCCGCCCTCCTGTCAGCACCTCGCACTTGATGTAACATCAAGGGTTGACGTACGCAAGGTGCGAAGCAGTTGCCTCCCCCACCCATGAGCACTGTAGGATACGGACATACAGTGCAGCACTGGAGCGGACCAAGTACTTGGCGCCTATTTGGTCGGGGCCGCTCCAGCATCTCGCCCGAAGAGCGACCTGCCAGGTGTAGTGCCTACCGCAAACAGAGAAACATGCGGGCTGGGCTCCCGGTGGAGAGGCCGTGCAGCCGCTTGGAGCATACGCCTGCCCAGGCGGCCCACCTTGGCGGCAGGCAACAGGGGCGTGGGCGTCTGGTGCAGCAACCCGGCCCCATCCCGTCGCGGCATCCGCTCCTGCTTCGGCTCCTTCCTGGCCGCTGTCTCAGACGCCACTCCCTCCCCCTCCTCTCCTGATGGGGGGAGTTCGGGCGGCCCCCGTCAGCGGCCCTCCTCGGCCCCTCCGCTCCAGCCCTCACTTTCAAATGGCCTCCCATCTTTTTTATGCTTCGAGGTGCCATGGCACCCTCAAATAACCCTACACGACTGAAGGCGAGGAAACTCGTGCCTTCCGAGACTGGCGCAACACGAGCCTATGCCGGGTACGAGTATCAATTGCTCGTCAGCCTCTGGGTCGCGCTGGTGCTGCTCTTCGAGGAAGAGTGCGCGGAGCAGCTCGAACTCGAGCCGGCGTCCCAGGAGGACATCGAGGTGGACCTCGGCGTGCCTTCGGAGCGTGCGTCAGCCATGATCGAGGTCACTCAGAGGATGATTCTCCAGGTCAAGCTCCACTCTTCATCTCCCTGGTCGGTGTCTGACTGAACGAATCCGATGCCGATGTCTGGATGGATGCGAGCGCTGAAATCTACGTCATGAGCTATGCGCTCACCGCTGCGGTAATGGAGCGTAGGCATCAGCAGGGCTATCAGTGGTTGTTGGAGCATCCCCGGCGAAAGAATCTCCTGGGCTACTGGCAGAGCGCGCTCACCAAGCAGATTCCACCCATCATTGAATCGAAATTGGATGATGAGGAGAGAGCAGAAGAGCAAGAGCGGGTGGAGCGGGCGCGAGAACAGCCCGTGACGGTGGAAGAATTGCGTGCCTTCTACCATTGCTGCATGCCCGACAACGCCTGGGCTCTTTGGAACTTGGTCAAGCATTTCCAAGTATCCGAACTCGTTCCGGAGTTGCTCGAAACGCTGGTGGTGGGCCCGCCAAGATACATGGGCAAGTGCCTGGAGGCGCTCTGTTCACAGGCGACGGAGAACGATTTTCGCGAGCAACTGGATGCCGCCTTGAAGCGGGCCTCTAGTACCCGCCGCGACGCCATCCTCTTCCTGAGCTACATGCACGACTGGGCCAGCGTGGCCCACTCCGAATCGGCATGGATCGTCAACCAAGCACTTGAGGAAGCGTTATCGTCTCCAGTGATGCCTGCGCTTCTCGCCTGCCGCCAGGAGGAAGAGAAAGGTGAGCCCCCACCCGAGATGCTTGCCAAGCTCGGCCCCGAGGATCGACGAGTTCTGAGGGGGTGGTCCCGCGAGACGGATTTTCGGCTCGGACGTGCCGCGCTCGTGGTACTCGCCGCGTTGGGGTGAACCCCAACGTGCTCGAACTCCGATCCCTGGCGATGAGGGGCCTCGTCGATCACCTCGCATACCAGCCTACGGCCGGGCAAACCGTGGACCTGGAGCCGCTTCTTTCCATGTCCAGCCATCCACGCGAGAGATTGGCCATCCCAGCGTGGTCGGGGTTGGCGCTCATCGGTGAGCGCGCCTGGAATGCCTGCTGTGAACTCCTGATAACCCGTGAGGAGCACACCGATGAGCAGGCAGCGCTGCTGGTGTTCATCTCGACGGGACTCGGATATCCGGTGCGACAGGGACCCATCGTTG
The DNA here is from genome assembly GCF_000335475.2 of Cystobacter fuscus DSM 2262. Classification (NCBI taxonomy): domain Bacteria; kingdom Pseudomonadati; phylum Myxococcota; class Myxococcia; order Myxococcales; family Archangiaceae; genus Cystobacter; species Cystobacter fuscus. The sequence continues at coordinate 301,387 of NZ_ANAH02000015.1, forward strand.
GGCTGATTCCGGAAGACTCCCCTGTCTGGACGGTGGCAGAGTGGCTCACCCTTCAGGAGCCTACAGTAGAGGGTGCCTCCTCCATCAATCATGAACGGAATGACATGCGCGGAATCGTGGGGCGCATCTCCTCCCCCCTCACTACAGGTCATCGCGGTCAGGCTCAAGCTCCCTCAAGTGGGGCAGAGCCGAAGCCGGAAAAGGCAGGCGGGCCAGCAGAGACAGCAGTGAGGGTGGAGCCGACGAAGGAGCGTGCGCCGTGATTGGGTGAGCTACCTCATCTGCGCCAGGATGCCCGCCAACTCCTGTTCATCCGGCAGATAGACGTTCCCGAAGTCCAACACCCTGGGGTTGCCATGCAACATGGGGTTGACCGTGGGTCTGCGCACGGAGCCGTGGTACTCCCGTGCACCGGACTCCTCCATCAGCTTTCCGAGGTTGGATGAGCGGATTCCCGCCCCCGGCATGACGATGATGCGCTCGCCCGCGGCCTTCACCAACTCCCCCAGCACTCGTCCCGCTTCTGGCGCGCCACTGGCCTGACCCGACGTGAGCACACGCTCGCAACCCGCTTCGATCAGATCCTCCAGGGCCTGGAACATGTCCGGCGTCGCATCGAAGGCACGGTTGCAGGTGACGCCCATCGGCCCCGCCAGTTCGACGAACCGCTTCATCAAGTCCTTGTCGATCCGTCCATCGAGCAACTGCGCGCCAATGGAGATGCCATCGCAACCGAGCTCACGGCAGACGCGGATGTCCTGCTCGATGATGGCGATCTCGTCCTCATCGTAATAGTAGTTGCCCGCCCGGGGTCTCACGAGGGGGTAGAGCTTGATGGAGATCTTCTCCCGGGTGCGCTTGATGGCACCGTGGCTCGGAGTGGTTCCCCCTTCCGTCGGATTGTCGCAAAGCTCGACGCGAGAGGCACCGGCCTTCTCCGCGATGAGGCACGACTGGATGTTGAACGAGCAGACTTCGAGGATGGCCTTGGGCATGGAGGGCTACCGGGTCGAGCGTGGGCCGAAGGACGGCGGAGCATCCGCGGGAGCGGCACCCCATCCGCGGTCGGGCGTTGGCGAGAGTTCGAACTCCAGGACGCCGTCGCGAGCGATGAAGTCCGCCGGCAGCCAGGCCCGCTGGGAGGGCTTTCCATTGACCTTGAGGCTCCGCACATAGGGCGCGTTGGGTGCGGCGCCGGTGCCCTTGATGGTGAGGGTCGCGCCCGGGCGGGAGATCCGCGCCGACGTGAACAGCGGACTGCCGACGACCAGCTCGGCGCGCCCCGGGTAGACCGGATACAGCCCCAGGGCCGACCAGACGTACCAGGACGACATCTGCCCCAGGTCGTCGTTTCCGGAGATGCCTTCGGGTGCGTGGGTCCAGATCTTCCGCATGGCGGCGCGCACGACAGCCTGTGTCTTCCAAGGCTCGCCGGCGAACAGATAGAGCCAGGGAGCCGCGATGGACGGCTCGTTGTCCAATTCGGCGTGCAGCGGACCAGCCTTGGTGACCACCCACTCCCCCTTCTCGTCCTGGAAGAACCCGTCCAGCCGGGCCCGCGCCTTGTCACGTCCGCCCATCAGCTCGAACAAGCCAGCGGGATCGAACGGAACCATCCACAAGTAGTGGGCCCCCGACCCCTCGACGAACTCATCATCGGAGGCCGGATCGAAGGCGGGCCAGCTCCCATCGGCGTTGCGCGGCTGGATATAGCCGCCCGCGCTCGTGGCGGCGGGGTTGTACAGGTTGCGCCACCAGCCCGACCGTTCGGTGAAGCGCCGGACGTTCGTCTTGTCGCCGGCCAGGCGCGCCAGCTGCGCCATGGCGAAATCCGCCGCCGCCAGTTCCAGCGTGTCGGACGCGCTGCCCCAGCCGGGCGAGCCGACGGGCATGTAGTGGTGCGACAACCATTGATCGAGCCCCGGCCGCTGGCCCTGACAGAGGACCGGACAGCCGACGCGGCCGAGGTCCTTGGGCGTCGGAACCGTCGCGGCCTTGAGGAGCGAGGCATAGGCGCCCTTCAGGTCGAAGTCGCGTCCACCGAAGGCATGGATGGCGGCCACGGTGGGCGGCGAGGGATCGCCGTTCATCACCCCCGTCGCCCCCGTGACGTGCGTCCAGCGATCCCAGACACCGCCGTTCTGGCGGGCCTGGTTGAGCAGGGACTGCGCGAGGTCGGAGCCGACCTTGGGCTCCAACAGTGTGACGAGCTGCACCTGCGAGCGATAGACGTCCCAGCCGGAGAAGTTGGCGTATTGCGCCTTCTGGGCGCCCGAGACCTCGTGGATCCTGCCGTCCATGCCGAGGTAGCGGCCATCCACGTCGCTGTGCAGGCTGGGATGAATCAGGGAATGGTAGAGCGCCGTGTAGAACACCGTGCGGTCATCGCGGCTTCCGCCCTCGATGCGGACCTTCCCCAGCAGCTGGTTCCAGGCGTCACGCGTGGCGCCTTGCGTCCCCTCCAGCGTCGCCGAGACCGGGCTCTCGGCCTCCAGATTGGCCAGGGCGCCCGCCTCGTCGACATAGGACACGCCTATGCGCACGTTGACGACGGGAGCGGTCTTCGGCTCGAAGGAGATCCATCCGCCGGAGCCCTTGCCCGCCGGTGGGAAGCCCTGCTCGCCATAGGTGGTTCCTCCCTCCGTCGAGGTCGAGCCGGGCGTCACCACGCCATCGCGCCACGTGCCGCCCGTCGTGAAGGGCTGGTCGAACACCGCCACGAAATGAAGCGTGTAGTAGCTCTCGCGCCGGTCGGTGGCGAGGTAGCCGCAGAAGTTGCCGCTGGTCACCGAGCCCGAGACCGTTCGTTTGTCCGGCGAGATGCGGGTGACGGCGGCGGTGCTGCCGGTCTGCGAGTCGGAGGTGCGGAACAGGACGTTCGCGGGCTTGTCGGCCGGGAAGGAGAACCGGCCCACCGCCGTCCTCGGCGTCGCCGCCAGCTCGACGGTCACACCGTTCTCCATCGCCACGCGATAGGCACCGGGCGAGGCGCTCTCCTTCGCATGGCTCATCAGGCTGGAATAGGCGGTGTAGGCGTCTGGCGAGGACGGAGAGATGCGCACCGGGGTGGTGATGGGCATGAGGGGGATGTCGCCCCCTGCTCCGGCGCAACCGCTGCCCGACAGGTGGGTGAGGCTGAAGCCCCGGATTCCATTGGAGCGCCACTCGTACCCGCCGGGCGCGGCGATGGGCGCGCGCCGGCCGGGCAGGGGGCTCTGGTCGGGACTGAAAGACACCATGCCGAACGGAGCGACGGGTCCCGGAAAGACGTTGCCTCCGTTCGTCGTGCCGATGAAGGGATTCACCTCCTGGACTGGCGTCGGAGCCTGGGCCTGGGCGTCGAGGGCCAGGAGAAGGGCACCCAGCACCAGGCCGGCGCCACGGAGGGGCATGAAGAGATGGGACGACAAGGAGGCCTCCCTCTGGATGGGGCGTGACGGCTCCCCGTCCGAGGCCTCTTATCGCCCTCTTCCGGGTCTGACCACCGGGTTCGCCTCGGCTTCACCCGGCTCCCCCTCACGCGCGGCCTGTCCTCGTCCCCCTGTTCCATCCAAGCAAGGCAGGTGTCCCCACAAGGCAGGTGTCAAAGGATTTGCTCCGACACCTCACCCCGACCAGTTGTCTGGATCTCTGCTCAGACACTCTTCTGATACGTCGCGGTCCACGGCGCGGCGGCCGAAGCACAGCGCATTCACGTGCCGCAGGCGGGACAGTGGGGGCGGCCGGAGGCCAGGGGAACGCACGTCTCGCACAGCACGTGGAGCCGCTCGTCACAAAGGGCGGGCCGCTCGGTGGTACCCAGACAGCCCTCGCAGGGCAGCCGGTCGAAGACCTGGGCTCCAGCGGGCAGCCGCAGTTCCAGCTCGCGCGAGCCCTTACGCCGCCGCACGCGCATCCTCACGCGGGCCACCGGCGCGGCCACCCACAGCGCCGCCGCCAGCCGGGTGTGCACGCGCAAGGTGAAGCGGTCCGCCAGATCCCTCAGCTTGCTGTCCCGCTCCGCCACCAGGTGTCGAACCTTGGCCTCCATCGCGGCGGCGTCCACCCTCCGCCGGGGCGCCCGCGCCTCCGCCACCATCGCCGCGTAATACGCGGCCATGCGCTCGTAATCCCTCGCGTGCCTCCGGGCCGTCGCCTCCCTCACTCCTCGCAGCACCCGCTCCTCGACCTCTGGCGCGTAGCGCGCCAGCCACCGCTCCGCGCCGGGTACCACCGCCGACTCCGGCCACGGCGCCAGCGCTCCTTCCGCGCCCACGTCACACGCGGCGATGAATCCCTCGTCTGGCACCGCCCCCTCCTGGGCGTGCACCCCCAACGCCACCACCCCCTCGTGCCGCTCGTCCGCCTCGGCCACGTACGCCAGCCACGCCACCAGATACGTCGCCTCCCCCCCCGCCACCTCGAGCACCTCGGCCACGCCGTTGCGGATGACGTAACGCTCGGCCAGGCTGCGCGCGTACCCCGCCTTGGGCGACGGCTCCCGCTTCATCCGCGCCGCCGTGACCGGCACCTCTCGCCGCGCCGCCCCCACCACCGCCTCCAGCAGGGGCGTCCCCAGACCGCACGCCACCACGTCCCCGCCTCCCACCGCCGACAGCCGCACCTCCTCGGCCAGACCCATCTCCCGGGAGAGTTCCGGCGGCAGCAGCGCCAGCACCTCCCCCCCATCCTCCGCCTCCAGCAGCGCCCCTCGTCGCGCGAGCGACTGTGCCGTGAATGCGAGGGGATCCGGCACCCCCCGTGCCGCCTCCGCCCTCATGCCTCGAAGTCCTTTCCGAAGAGCGCCGCGTCGAGCGCCCGCGTCCGCTCGTACTGCCCGCGCGCCCGCGCCAGTTCCTCCGCGATGTCATCGAAGGCCCGTATCACCTCCTCCTCCCCACGGGACTCGGCATAGATGGAGAGGATGCGCTCCTCCAGGTCGCGCTCGTCGGCGAGGTTGCCCAGCACCATGTCCATCTCCCCCACCACCAGCTCGAAGAGGTGGATGCGCCGGTCCAGCACGTCCAGCACCCGGTCCTCCGCCGTCCCCTTCGCGCAGAGGTTGTAGACGCGCACCTCTTCCGTCTGTCCGAAGCGGTGCAGCCGGCCGATGCGCTGTTCAATCACCATGGGGTTCCATGGCAGATCGAAGTTCACCAGCACGTGACAGGACTGGAGGTTGTGCCCCTCGCTGCCCACGTCAGTGGCCAGCAGCACGGGCGCACCGGCGCGGAAGCGCGTGAGGGCCTCGTGTTTCTGCGTCTGGCTCATCCCCCCATGCACCACCTCGCGGGGCACTCCCGCCTCCTCCAGCACCTGCTCCACATAGCCGAGTGTCTCGCGGTAGCGGCTGAAGACAAGCACCTGCTCGCGGTGGGCGCGGAGGATGTCCACCAGGGCCCGGGCCTTGGCCGACTCGCGCACCGCCTCGGCCTGGCGCCCCAGCCGCTCGAGCTCGCGGGCGACAGTGGGCGAGCGCCCGTCCTGTCCGGTGAGGTGGCGCTCGCTCTGGCGGCGCAGGGTGCCGCGGACCGCGGCGGGGCTGGAACCCGCCTCCAGCAGCAACGTCGAGGCGGAGAGACGGGCCCGAGCCTCGCCCGCGTGGCGCTGGAGGAAGCCCCGCACCTCGGTGTAGAGGGCGCGCTCGCCCTCCAGCGGCTCCACCGCCACCGTCGTCACGTAGCGCGGCGGCAGTTTCAGCCCGCAGCGGGCCCGGGTGTTGCGGATGAGCACCTCGGACAGCAGGCGCCGCAGCTTCTCCCGGTTGCGTGGAGAGGTGGGGTCCTTCGTGTCCACGTACTGGCGCCGGAAGTCGGCGGGCGTGGCGAGCTGCCCGGGCCGCAGCAGGGTGACGAGGTTGTAGACCTCCTCCAGGTCGTTCTCCACCGGAGTCGCCGTGAGCAACAGGAGGAAGCGGCTCTTGAGCCCGTCCACCAGCTTCCAGGCCAGCGTGCGCCGGTTCTTCACGTGGTGGGCCTCGTCGACGATGACCAGGTCCCAGGGCTGTGCCTGGACGAGCGGCGCGTGCCGGGCGCTCCGGGCCAGGGCCAGCGAGGCGATGAGCACCCCCTCGCTCCGCCAGAAGGACTCGGGCGGCGTACCGGGGGAGAGGTCCGAGGTGGCCTGTGCCTCGAGACCGGCCTTGGCGACCAGCTCGCCCTTCCATTGGAGGACGAGCGTGGGCGGCACCAGCACCAGCACCCGGCGCACCATGCCGCGCAACTGGTACTCGCGCAGCACCATGAGTGCCTCCACCGTCTTGCCCAGGCCCACCTCGTCGGCGAGCAGGGCCCGGCCCCGGTGCTGGCGCAGCACTCGCCGGACCGTCTCGAGTTGGTAGACATGGGGCTCCACTCCGTGGAGGGAGGAGAAGGCGAGCAGCTCCTCGAACTGCTCGGCGGACGCGAGCGCATGGGCCCGCAGGGTGTGGGCCACGGCGGCCACTGAGTCCCTCGGCCGGGTGAGGAGCGGAGTCAATGCTTGCGGCTCGAGCGGCGCGAACTCGGCGCGCTCAAGGCCTGTCTCCCGCGAGCTGTGCATGACGTCTCCATTGAATTGGGACGGATGCCCTCCAGGACCGATGAGGAGTCCGTGATGGGCCCCGTCCGTGTCGGGGCTGCCCAGTACAGGATAATGCCCTACTCGGGAAGTTCAACCCGGAAGGTGACTTCCCAGGAAGGGACCTCCCCCAAGCGGGGGAAAAGGAGGGGCCGGAGTGAGGAGGGCCCGAGCGAATGGCGGCTCTGGAGCGCCATGTCGAGCGCGCCGAGCACCAGGCGTCGGTCGATGTTCTGGCGCATGGACCCACCCACCACCTCGCGCGAGAAAAGTTCCAGGACTACGGCCAGGTAGGGCCAGCCCTGCCTCGCCCCACGTAGGTCATGTCCGTGGCCCAGGTGCCATGGGGCTGGCCGGGGAAAGTCCTTGGCCACCTGGGGCAGGCTCATCATGGTGCCGTGCCGGGTGTCCGGTAGAGGGAGACATCACGGCCCCTTCAGCACAGCGCGACCACGAGAGTGTCCGCGCGAGCACGTGTCCTGATAAGCTCCAAGCTACAAATGCTCACACGCCTTCTCATGGAGAACTACCGCTGCTTCGAGCAGGCCGTCATCGAGCCGGGCTCGCTTGCCCTGCTCGTTGGCCCGAACGGAGCAGGGAAGAGCACTGTATTCGATGCACTCTGGAACATCCGCCAACTCGTCATCACCGGGGGAAGCGCCTCGGAACTTTTTCCCGACGCAACACGAATGCGCTGGGGGCGCCAGAGCAGGCAACGATTCGAGCTCGGTTTCCGTGGACCTGATGGGGACTACACGTATCGCCTCGTCATCCGCCATGGGAAGGGCGCGCAAAGTGGTCAGCTCGAACGCGAGGAGATTCTGTACGAGCAGCAGCCGCTCTACTCCTTCTCTCGGGAAGAGGTCTTGATCCATGCACATGACAAATCCCCGGCACACCGTTTTCCGGCGGGAAACAAGCTCTCGCCGCTTTCGAACCTGCCACTTCAAGTTCGTTCGAAGCGCCTGGACTGGTTGACGGACCGGATTTCCCGTATCTGGGTCTTCCGTCCCGTGCCTCCAAAGTTGGAACCGTTCACCGACCGCCGGAGCGACTTCCTCGAACCCGACCTCTCCAACTTCGCCTCGTGGCTCCTGGCGATGCAGAAGGTTCGTCGGAGCCTCAGTCGCACCTTGAAGCAGAGCCTACGAGTTGTACTCGACGGCTTTCTCAACTATCAGTTCGTGCCACTGGGACGAGAAACCAACGCCCTGATGTTCATGTTCTCCTCGCCACGCCGGCGCTCCGACTTCATCGCTTTCTTTTTCAATGAACTCTCTGAAGGTCAGCGTGCTCTCGTGGTTCTCTACACCTTGCTCCATGCCGTTCCGCGCGATGCCACGCTTTGTATCGATGAACCCGAGGAGTTCCTCTCGCCGCGCGAGATCCATCCTTGGCTCAACCATCTCATGGAGATGACAGAGGAGGGAGGGCAGGCGCTCCTCATTTCGCACAATCCAGGATTGATTGACCTGCTCGCTCCCTCGAATGGAATCCTCCTCGCCCGGCAGGAGGGTGGGCCCGTTCAAGTGCAAGGCGTGCCGGGTGATGGCGCTGGGCTTCCCGTTTCCGAGCTCCTCGCGCGAGGTTGGCTCGAATGAGCAGCCGGCGGGTACAGGTGGTGGTGCTTTGCGAGGGGTTGAAGGACTATAATTTTGCCCGCAGGTGCTTGGTGAGATGTGGATGGAGGCCAGACCAGATCGCCCCCAAGGTTTCGCCCGCGGGTGGTGGATCGGGATTCACCTTCGTTCTCGAGCGTTACGCGGTGGAGGTCAGGGAGAATCGTAAGGGGCATATGGCGCGCGCCCTGCTCGTGCTCGTTGACGCGGATACGGAGCCGGAGGGAGGAAGGGAGAAGGCGCTCGACAAGCGCCTTCGCGACGCGGACCAGGAGCCACGAAAGAAAGGAGAGAGGATTGCGCTCTGGGTTCCGAAGCGCCAGCTCGAAACCTGGATTCATTTCCTGACGCATGGGAAGGCGGACGAAGAGACGGACTACAAGCGCGAGCATGGGCGCAGGAGTCCGGAGTACAAGCCCGCGGCTGAACGGTTCGCTCACCTTCTTGAGAAAAGGCGGCCGCTGCCCTCCAATGTGATGCCCTCTCTAAAGAAGGCCGCGGTTGAATTCGAGCGGATCCGGACTCCTCGAAGTAAGCGGTCCACTCCCACGCGCAAGCCGTGAGGGGGACCGGGTTCGCCTCGGCTCCACCCGTGCCCTCCCCACACGCGGCCTGTCCTCGTCCCCCTGTTCCTTGCAAGCGAGTCACCGGGTGATGTTGAAGAAGCTCTTGATGACGTGCTTGCCCTTGACATCCCAGACGACGGTCTGCCCCTGGCGGATGAAGTAGCTGTCACCCTTCTTCAAGGTGCGGGTCTGCTTCGTCTCATCGGTGAGGGTGACTTCCCCCTCGAGGATGGTGGCGTGTTCGGTGAAGGGGAAGTGGATCCTCACCTTCCCGGTGGTCGACTTGAAGATGCCAGCCATCATGCCCTGCTCGCTGAAGTCGACCCGGGCGGAGAGGACGGGATTGCCTTCGAGGACCTCACCACCGATGTCCTCCGGGGGCCCCAGCGGGCGCAGGAGCGATTCGTCCACGCGCCGCCGCGGCGAGTAGACGATCATCGACTGGCCCCTGAGGGCCTCGGGCAAGGCCGTGGGCCGTTCGAGGAAGCCCGGCTCCGCCTGGCGTCCACCAAAGGCCTCCAGAATCCCATCGAGCGTGAACAGCGCCCCCCCCAACGAAAAATGACGATCGAGATGAAACATGGTTCCCCCAGTGCCCGGATTCGTTCGCGTCCAACATCAGGGACCAACCCCTGACACGCACCAAGGTGCCACACGCTGCCATTCCCGGCTGTGTTTCGTTTCACGCCGGAGGTGTGAACACCATCACATGCGGCCGGGCAATCGTTGGTCGACATCCCGAGGTATTGGAATTCTGGAGCTGGAGCGGATCCGCGCGCCCCGAAACCAGCTCAAGGCAGGGGGCTTTTGTCCGCGAAGGCTCGCATCCAGGTCAGCTCGTCCCGGGCCCTGGGTTCGCAGGACTCCTCCTGCAAGGAGGCCAGGGGCCAGCGGTAGTAGGCCGCCTGCATCAAGGACGCCTGCCATCGCCCGACGTCCACCCACACCGTGATGCAGTCGTCACGCGACGGTGAGTGCTCCATCCATTCACTGCCGAGCATCTGCAACCGGAGCCCCTGTTCCACTTCCAGGCACGAGCGCTGCTCGCGCAAGCGCGCTCCGGCGAGCCAGAGCAGACGTCCCAACCACCGCCGGTCCTCGTCGTTCAGGTGCGCCTTGCTGGCCCGGGCCCGGTGGTAGAGCCACACGCCCAGGGAGACCCCCTGCGCCAGGGTGGCCGCCGACCACGCATGATGACCCGGTGGGGGCAACGCCTCGTAATACCCACGCATCTCCACGAAGAATTGCTCGCTGGAGGGCTGCTTCCACTCAGCCAAGGTGACCAGATTCTCGAGTGTTTCCAGATCCCGTCGGGTGAAGGGCTGAGAGAACGAACTGCCGGTCAGGAAAGGAATCAAGGCCAGTTGGAGGGTGCGAGGTGAGGAGCCGGCGAGCTGTCCGATCCGCTCGTCCACGGCGGGCAACAAGCCCGGACGCGGCGGATCTTGTTCCTCGTAGGCGAGGAGGTGCTCACGCAATGCCATGAGAATGGGAAGGGAGTCAGAAGAGAGGACCAGCCCGCGCACCTCTTCCAGGTGTACCCGAGCCAGATCGGGATTCAACACCACCAGGGGCAAGCGCCGAGATTCGTGGGTTGCATCCCAGGGCGACCAGGTGTCGGCCATCAGGTGATTCCACTGCAAGGGATTGGGGAGCAGGGTGCTCTGACGGAAGTCTGGCCTTCCGAGCGACTGCCAGGCATCGAAGAAGGCATGGCGCCATCGAGACACCCCCGGCTGGCGCTCGGCGAGGTGGCGCAACAGGAGTGCCTCCGGTGACTGCCTGATCACGGCGCCTTCGAGGTAATCGAGAGCAAGGTCCCACCTGCCCACCTGCATGAACCAGCACGCCGCCAACAGTTGGGCGGGCGCATGGGTCCTGGCGGCTTTCAGCACCTGGCCGAGCAAGGGGAGCCCGCCCAGAGAGCCGTCAAAGGCATGCTCGGCGGCTTTCTGGGTGAGTCGCGCGGCCGAATCTCGCGTCTTCTTGCGTTCGTCGAACCACTCGAAGGCCGACCACCCTACCCCCGCCGAGAGGGGCAGCAGACTCAGGGACCAGAACAACACCCGACGGCGTGTCCAGTAATGAGACTGTCCGCCTTCCCGCCCCGCCTCTCCGCCTTCACCCGATGTTCCCATGAGCCCTCGGAGCCTCATGTTACCATCAGGTGCGTGGCCCTCCACTCCTCGAAGAAGGTGTCCTGGACGCTCGCCCTCCTGGCCCTGCTCCAGGTCGACTGCCTGGCGGAGTCCGACCCCGGAACAGAGAGCAACTGCGGCCCGCGAGACCTCACCCCAGAGTGCTGTATCAAACGGTTTCCAGGCCAATGGGAGCGCTGCACGGGTGCACCCGAGGCGGAGCAGGTGGTGCGCTCGCCATCCCCGGCGATGAAGCTCGCTGCCGTCAGCACAGCGACCATCGTCGCGGTGACGATGCAGCCCCGGATCAATGCCGCCGAACATCGGGGAGTGGAGCTGGCGGCGGACCTGCTCGCGAAGGTCGAGAGGGCGATCGAACGGTGCACGCGCAAGGCGGACCAGCAGGTCAACGACCACCACTTCCAAGGCCGAAGCCCGAGCGCGGAGATCTGCCAGCAACTCAAGGCGGGCGACCAGGTGACGTGGGCCGTCTATCTGGGGCTATTCAAGCACGAGCAGGCCTGGCCCTGCCTGCACAAGGAATTGGACCAGCTACTCCCGGGACGCTACTGGCTCCAACCTCGGTTCCGGCTCGATGACCGGACCGGCCAATGGGAGTTCCTGGACAAGAAGAGGGTGGAGGAAATCGTGGCGAAGCAGGGCTGGAAGGGCCTGACGGGAACCATAGAGCCCGACCTCATCCTCTTGGATGGCCAGGGTGTCATCGTCAGCGTGTACGATCTCAAGTTCCCTTGCCCAGACAGCAATATTGCCCGATGGGAGAGATATAGCAGAGGACCCTGGCGGGATTGGTTTCAAGGAGAGCTGTACAAGGCGGCACTCCAGGTCACTCCTCGCCTCGTCTCACCTCGGCAGGGAGTCATCCGGAAATAGGAAGAGCTACTCATCATGGGATACCCTCGGATAAGACACTTCAACGAACATGGTGGATTGCGCGCAAGCGATGCGGTGATTCTGAGCTTTTACCTACGGCATCCCAATGAGCGGTTCGCACCGGCCATCGTACGCGCCCTGGAACTCTTGCGAGAGAGAATACGCCCCTATTCCTTTGAACGATACGTCGGCGAAGGACAAGCCGAACCGCTCGATGAACCCTCCTGGAAGAGACTCCTCCAGCAAACGCTCGCACCAGGACCCGAGGAGGCCGTTTTTCTTGTCCTGGAGGGCAAGTCAGACGATGTGGATGAACTCCACGTGGACTACCGGGGCTTGGACGTCGTCCCGCTTCCCTGGCCAAATCGGAAACATGACGTGAGCGTCTTGTACATCCGCTTGCCCACGGAATATCTGGAAGAACGAGGCCCGGACCACGTGCGTGCCCTGGCCCTCGATCTAGCGGCGGAGTTGCCCTTCAACTCCGGATATGTGGACTTCGCGCTCTGCACGGACCCGTGGAACTTCAACGAGGTACTCCCCCTCATCCACCCACGCTTCCCGGGGATCCATCTCGCATCGAACAGCGCGGTGCTGAGCATGGACACCTGGGTGGAGGGAGTTCACTGGATGAACTTCCTCGGGCAACCCGTGCTGGGCCAGCTCGGCGGTGTGGCCGCCCTGAGGGAGGCCCTGTCCCTTCCAGGCATCACCTTGCAAGAGATGAGCGGAGACCGGGTACTCATCACCCTGGGCGAGCAGCCCGAACCGGGAGACATACTGGCCGGCCAGACACTTCCCAGACACCGCGCCCTCGCCCGGCACCTCGAGCCCTACCTGCACCGCTGGCCCGCGTCGGACTTCCGGGTAGCGACCGAGCAACTGCGTCGCTGGGAGCGCCGCTTCCTGGAATGAGCCCCCGGCAAGAGCCAGGACTCGCTCTCAAGGAGGCGGCGTGTTGAAGCGCCGCAAGAGCTCGGCGAAGGTCGCGAGTTCTTCGGTGCTCCAGTGCGCGGTCCGCTGGAGGAACACCTGCCCCTTCTGCTCGAAGGCCTTCTTCATCCGCTTCTCCCCCAGGGGCGTCAGGGACAGGATCGTCGCACGGCGATCCTCCGGATCCGGTGCCGCGCGAAGAAGGCCCACCCCCTTGAGGTCGCGAATCAGCCGGCTCACGGCGCTCTTGTCCATGGCCACCCCCTCGGCGATCGCTCCCGCATGGGCCGGGCCAAACGCATGGAGCCACCGCACGACATGGAACGCCGCGGGCTGTAGATCGGGATGGACCTGAGCCGCCGAGGCGGCCGTCAAGGCCCTGGCGGCGGAGAGCAACGCACCGAGCTGCTCTCCCACGGAGGCGAGGAGTTGTTCGCGAACGTCATCGTCGCCACGGTCCTGCTTCAGGCCAGTCACCCCCCGACCATAACCCGTGCGCGAGGACACGTCGCGCGGGTCCGGGAGCAGAGCGGGCAGCCGGAGTTCAGTTCCTGGCGACCAGTTCGGCGGTGGCTCGCCACAGACGTCGTTGCAGCTCGGCGTCACGGCACAGGGACGCCGGAGGCAGGGAGCGGAAGCGACGCGTGGAGGAGAAGAACCCTCCCGTCACCTCCTTGAACTCCGGATCGGTCGCCAGTCGAACAATGATGCGGGCGCCCCGCTCGGGACTCAGGAGCCCCCACCGGGTGAGGAGACCCGCCAACCCGTTGAACAGCTTCGATTCCCGCCCGAGCCCGCTGGCGTTGAGGCCAGGGCAACAGCTATTGGCCGTGACCCCGGTACCGGCGAGTCGAAGAGCCAGCTCCTGGGTGAACAGGATGTCCATCAGCTTCGAGCGGGCATAGAGCTCGAACGACTCCGCCATGCTGAAGGCGCCGGTGGAGCGCAGGTCCCGCTCCGGCTCGAGCGTACGAACCTGCCGGTGGGCATCGGATGCGACGTTGACGATGCGGCACGGCGCCGAGGCGATCAGCTTGTCGCGCAGCAGGTCGGTCAGCAGCCACGGAGCGACATAGTTCACGGCGACCATCTCCGGCAGCCCGTCCCCGGTCACCCGCTGGGAGAAGGCGTGCAGGCCGGCATTGTTCACCAGCACGTCGATGCGGTCGTAGTGCTCATCGAGCTGTCTGGCCACGCGGCGCACGTCGTCGAGCACGGAGAGATCCGCGAGAAAGACATCCACCACGGCACCGGGAGCCTCGCGCTGGATGTCGGCCCGGGTCTGGGCCGCCTTGGTCTCACTGCGCGCGACGAGTCCCAGGTGCGCGCCACGCCGGGCCAGTTCGATGGCGGCGGCACGGCCAATGCCATGGGTGGCACCGGTGATGACGATCACGAGAGCGTCCGACATGCGTCCCTCTTCCTCGCGGAGATTCCAGCCACTGGAAATAGTGGACTTTCATCCACCATAACACCTCGCGGGCCGTTTGTTGATATTTATCAACTGTCTGGGGCGGACAAGGCCCGGGGCGCTCCCCCGCGCGTGAGGAGGCAAGAGGCCCTACGAGGCGGGAAGAGGCCCTACTTGATGCCGTGGCGCCGGAGCAGGCGGTAGAGGTACACCCGGTCCATGTCCGCGCCCGCGGCCGCCTGGGACACCTTGCCCTGGTGCAGCGCCAGGAGCGCGCGCAGGTAGCGCCGCTCGAAGTCGTCCAGCGCCAGGCGCCGCGCCTCGGCGTACGGCACCTTCGGGTCCACCTCGGCGCGGCTGCCCTGTGGGGCCACGTCCGTGAGTTCCAGCGTGTCCTCGAAGACGAGGCAGCGCTCGAGGTAGTTGCGCAGCTCGCGCACGTTGCCCGGCCACGCCGCCTGCTCCAGCCGCGAGATGAAGCCGGGCGAGCGCAGCGCCTGGGTCCGCTCCGGCTCCGCGCCCAGCCCCAGGAGGATCTGCTCCACCAACAACTGCAAGTCCTCGGGCCGCTGGCGCACGGGGGGCAGCGGCACGCGCAGCACCGCCAGGCGGAAGAACAGGTCCGAGCGGAAGCGCCCCGCGTTCACCTCCGCGCGCAGGTCCCGGTTGGTGGCGGCGATGATGCGCACGTCCACCGGCACGTAGGCGTTGGTGCCCACCCGGCGGATCTCCCGCGCCTCCAGCACCCGCAGGAGCTTGGGCTGGAGCTCGGCGGGCAGCTCGCCAATCTCGTCGAGGAAGACGGTGCCCCCATGCGCCTCCTCGAAGGCGCCGATGCGCCGCGTGGCCGCGCCCGTGAAGGCCCCCTTCTCGTGGCCGAACAGCTCGCTCTCCAGCAGGTCCGCCGGAATGGCACCACAGTCCACGGTGAGGAAGGGCTTGTCCCGGCGGGCGCTCTCCTGGTGGATGGCCTGCGCCGCCTGGCTCTTGCCCGTGCCCGTCTCCCCCTCCAGCAGCACCGTCACGTCCCGGGCCGCCGCGCGCTCGAGCAGCGCGAAGCACATGCGCATGGGCACCGACACGCCCACGAGCGAGCCGAAGCGCGTGCGCTCGGACACCGGCAACCGGTTGCTGTCCGTGCTGTAGTCGAAGCGCACCACGGCGCGCCCCAGCCGCAGCAGGCTGCCCCCGCGCAGGGAGCCCTCGAACACCTGCACCCCATCCAGGATGACGCCGTTGGTGCTGTCCAGGTCCTTCACCCGCGCCCCTCGGGGGCCCACGCGGATTTCACAGTGGAAGCGCGACACCGTGGGGTCATCCAGCGTGAAGTCGTTGCTCGGGTGCGAGCCGATGGAGCACGCATCCGACACCGAGTCCCACACGGTCCCCGGCCCGGGCCCCTCCACCACGGTGAGCAGGAAGCGGCGGACGGCGGGCACCTCGGGCGCGTTCGGCACGTGCGCGTAGGGCCGGGTCACGCTCAGGTCCTGGGCGTCCACGGCCCCAGGCACCTCCACGGTCCCCCCGTCCTCCTTGCGCGAAGCAGGCGTTGCTCGAGTCCGATCCGACGAAGTCATGGGGCGCCACGCTAGCACGCGCGCCCCTTCGCCCAGGGTGGATGGACGTGGGTGGAAGAAAAGGCGACGCTGGGCCCGCGGAGACCCCCCGGGAATGACGACCCCCATCGACGACCGCTTCTACATCGAGCTGCTCAAGCTGCTGCTGCACGTGGCCTGGAGTGATGACGAGATCGACCCGCGCGAGGCCCAGGCGCTCGTGGGCGCGGCGGCGCGCTGGAAGGTGCCCCTGCCCGAGCTGCAACGGCTGGAGCGCTGTCTGGAGCTGGGCGAGCCCCTGCCCGCGCCGAACCTCGGCCTCTTGCGCCAGCACCCCGACGAGGCGATCGCCACCGTGCGCACGCTCATCGCGAGCGACTCCTCGGTGCACGTGTCCGAGGCGGAGATGCTCGCGCAGGTGCGCGAGATGCTCGGCCTGCCCCCGGCCTGAGGCGGCCCCACCCTACGCGTCGAGCAGGGCCGCCCAGAAGTCCGCGAGCCGCCAGACGTCCGGGGCGCCCGCCACCCGATCCATCTCGGCGTGGGTGATGAGGGGCGTGAGCAACAGGCGCACCCGCGTCCGGGGCTCCAGCACCCGCGCGAGGCGCTCGGACTCGACGGCGGGGATGACGGTGTCATCCGTGCCATGCAGCAGGAAGACGGGCGTGGGGGGCGCGGGCGAGTGCTCGGGAGACAGGGCCCGGGCGCTGGCGAAGTCCTTCACGTGCGGCAACAGCAGGGGCCCGAGCGCGGCGACGTTGCGCTCGTTCACGTGCCGCAGCAGGGTGGCGGCGGGCTCGGGCAGCGCCGCTTGCTGGCGGCGGGCCTCGGCGAAGGTCTCCGCCGCCCGCCGCGCGTCGTGCATGGCCAGGTGCGAGGCGCGCAGGAAGGTGAGGATGCCCGCGCGCAGCGGCTCCACCTGCTCCGCGGGCACGAGCTGTCCGGCCACGTTGAGCAGGAGGATGACGACGCCATAGTCATGCGGCGCGCGGTGCACGCCATCCGCCTGGACCCCCGTGCACAGGAAGGCGAGCACGCGCGTGAGGTCGCCATGTCCCCCGAGCGAGAAGGTGAAGGCCACCTTGTCCGCGAGCGCCGGCCTCCCCGCGGCCACGAGCGACAGCCCTCCCGAGAAGCTGATGCCCATGAGGCCCACCCGTCCGTCGGGCGCGAGCTCCGGCCGCGCGGAGGCCCAGAGCGCGGCGTCCTCGATCATGTCCGGCTCGCGCGGGGTGAGCTGGTAGCGCAGCAGGTCCGGCAGCTCGAGCGTGAGGACGGTGAGCCCCCCGGTGGCGAGCTGCCCCGCGAGCGCGCCCAGACGGGGCTCGTCGATGCCCTCCGCGTGCACCCCGGGAATGAGCAGGACGGTGCGGCCCTCGGGCCGCGCGGGGCGGAAGACGCGGGCGCGCAGGGGCCCATGGCGCGAGGGCACCGGGGTGTCCTCCACGGTGAAGGACTGGGTGTCCCACCGCGCCAGCTGCCCGGCCAGGCCCTCGTCCCGACCGGAGGCGCGGGCCACGAGCGACAACCCCCGGAGCAGGGGATGAAGAGAGAGCGGGACCGAGAGCAGCATCGCTCCCAGCAGGGCCAGGAGCGTCACGCGGCGGAAGGGCAAGGGCAAGCGCATCGGGGGGCGCATTCAACCAGCGAACGCGCACCCACGAAACCCGCGGGCCCGGGGCTCGCCCGCTCCGGGCTCAGCCGGAGATGATGCGCTGCAGTTCCTGCTTGTCGCCGGAGAACGAGAACGAGCCGTTGAGCTGGTAGCCGTTCTGACGATCCAGCACGCGCGGCCACAACATGCGCACCACGGACAGCCGGTCCGCGGAGAAGGAGAACTGGTCGACCGCCCGCGCCACCTGGCTCACGAGGAAGTAGTCCCCGCGGCTGGCCGTCTCGAGGACACGCAGCTTCTCCGAGGAGAAGGACTCGCGCGACACGGCGTTGAGGATGTCGCGCAGCCGCTGCTCCGGGATGGCGGAGACCGCGGGCGAGGGCGGCGCGGGCGGACGCGACGGCGGGCCGTTGTAGCCGCCACGCGCCTCGGGCGCGCGGGCCACCACCTGGCGCAGGGCGGAGAGCTCCTGGTACGCCTCGTTCAGGCGGCCATCGCCGCGCCGGCCGCGCTCGGACTCCTTCAGCAGCGACTCCAGACGGGCCAGGCGCCGCTCCAGGTCCTCGCGCTCGACCACCACCTGAGTACTCCTGCCCCCGCCGCGCCAGGACTCGGCGTCACCGGAGCGCGCACTCGCGGACGCACCCGGAGGCGCCAGACCCGTGGCCTCACCCGAGGGCGGAGGGGTCTGGGCGGAGGCGGTGAACGCGGTGAGCAGGGCCAGGGCGGCGAACAGGGCTTTCATGGAATCATCTCTCGGAGGAAAGGCGGAAGCTGGAACTGGCCTGCTCCGACGTGGCCTCCCCCGGCCCCATTCAAACCTTCCGCTCCGGAGGACGCTCCAGGGGCCGCCTGTAGAGCAGGCGGACCAGGGCACCCCACATCCACCTTCCGCATGGAAGAGAAAACGGACCGAGCGCGTTTTCCAGCAGATCGTGATCCCCACCCGACTGTCGTGAAAATGCCGCTGGGAGATTTCCTGGCTCGACTTCACGGGGGGGCGGGTTATAGGTCCCGATCAACGCTCGCGAGAGCGAACAGTTTGGCGATTGGACGCCCTGCTGTACCGGAAAGCAACAAGTCAATGGCAACTGGCACCGTGAAGTGGTTCAACGATTCGAAGGGCTTCGGTTTCATCGCGCAGGATGGTGGCGAGGATGTGTTCTGCCACCACACCGCCATTCAGTCGGACGGCTTCCGCACCCTGGCCGAGGGCCAGCGGGTGGAGTTCGACGTGAAGCGCGGCCCCAAGGGCCTGCAGGCCGAGAACGTGCGCGTTACCGGCTGATCCGCCGCACACCACACCTTATTTTTCAGTCATGAGGCCCGGCCTCCCCAGAGGCCGGGCTTCTTTTTTCCTCTTTCCCCGGAGCAACCATGCAGGGAAGGTCCACGAAGAGACAGAAGGAAATGGCCCGTCAGCAGAAGCAGCGCGACAAGGAGGCCAAGAAGGCCGAGCGACAGCGCGACCGGGACACCAAGCCCGCTCGGCTGCCCGGTGAGGAGGATCCCGATATCGCGGGCATCGTCCCCGGTCCCCAGCCGCCGCTGGAGATGTGAAACCGAGTGAATTCGAGTGAAACCGCTTGATGGGCGCCGGTGGCGGCGACCGGGCCTGGAATCGATTGGAGATTCCGGTCCCACGCTGTCCCGGGAGCCCTCGGCCTCTCCCCCCCATACCGCCCCTACACCGCGGCGCGTCGCGCGCGGCCCGCTCCTCGAAGGTGAAGAGCCGAGGGCCCGCGACCCCCGCCGTCCCAGGGAGTCCTCGTCCGCCCGGCTGTCCTGTCCCGCCGTCCATCCTCGGGCAAGGGACTTGGCACTATGCCCCCAAACCCTTCCGCCTCCACCGGCGGGGCAAGCGGGCCCCGGGGTGGAAACGCTGGTCTTTCAACGACCTGCGTACCAAATCATACATGTCACCCAGTGAGCGGACGAAGAACCGGTCATGAAGTGGTGTGCCCGGACGGCCCTCCTGGTCGAGGCGAAACGTTCTCACCGCTGCGACGTGAAAGGGACCGGTGCGGCCATGAGCACCATTTTGCTAGTGGATGACGAGACCGAACTGCTCGATCTCTATACGGAGATCCTGGAGCTGATGGACCATCGGGTCCTACGCGCCCGGGATGGACGCGAGGCGCTGCACCTCGCCCAGCAACGGCATCCGGATCTGGTGGTGACCGACTGGCAGATGCCGCGCATGACGGGAGTGGAGTTGTGCCAGCACCTCATCCAGGACGAGGAGCTGCGCGACATTCCCATCATCATGCACAGCGCCGCGACGGACCCGCACGCCCCCGGGGTCACCGCCTTCCTCTCCAAATGCGCGGAGCTGAGCCAGTTCGAGGAAGTGGTCAACCAGGCCCTCATCGACTCCGGCGCCGAGGCCCAGGGCCCTCCCCATGGCCCCAGTCCGGGCGAGCTGTCCCGCGCCTCCCGAGAGACCCTCTGGCAGCGTGATGAGGTGTGCTCGCTCATGCAGTGAACCCGAGGAGCCGCGCGGATCCACGCCGGCTCCTGCCTCGCCCACCAGGCGAGCCGCCCCCACTGACCTGCCGACATGTGCGGCGTGTGTAGCTTCAGCGTCACACCACACACGCAGTACGGAGGGGTTTTCCCATGATGACACCCGTTCTCACCACCAGCGCCTATGTCCTCCACAACCTCGGCCTCGCCGTGGGCTTTGGTGGCTCGCTCTTCGGCCAGGCGGCCCTCAATCCGTCGGTCAAGCTCATCAGCGACAAGCAAGAGCGCGCCAAGCTCGTCAACACGGCGTGGAACGGCTACAACATCATCAATGCCCTGAGCATCGGAACCGCCGCCATCACCTGGCTGGTGGGCCGCACCGCCATCAGCGGCCGCTTCATCTCGGCCGAGACGCGCAGGCTCGTCATCGCCAAGGACTTCCTGATGGGCGCCACGCTCGTCAGCGGCTTCGTCAACCTGCTGAGCGGCGGCTTCCTCGCCAAGCGCGCCCTCAAGGATGGCATCCCCATGGACTCGGGCTACAAGGCCTCGCCCGAGGCGCCGCAAGACGTCAAGAACGCCACCCGCCTCGTCAACGGCCTGGGCCTCTTCAGCATCATCAGCATGGCGGGCCTGATCGGCGTGTCCACCTGGCTGGACAACCAGGCCTCCACCAGCACCCGGTGGAACCTGCTCGCCCGCATCCTGCCGTGAGACCCCGGCACATCTGAGGCCATCCAGCCTCCTCCCGTCCACGTGATGGGGGGAGGTTGTCTCGTTTTCCAGGTTCCCGGAACGCGATTCCGACGCGGGTGCATCTCCCCATCCGCCGGGAGCGTGCACACCCTCTGGACGCGATCGGAGGGGTGGGTATGGGCGGATATGGACGAACGCGGTGGGCGGTGTGGACGTGGGCGCTCCTGATGGTGGGATGCGGGCCGTCGGACGGCCCCGCCGTGGAGCCCCCCATCGCCGGAGAGGAGCCGCCCGCGCTGGAGGCGCCCACGCCGCCCCAGGAGCAGCCCCTGCCAGATGTCATCGTCGTGGCCCCGGTGCGGCCCGATGACGAGCAGGCGAGCGATCCCCGCCCCGCCCCGCCGATGTTCCAGCCTGGCTTCCATCAGGCGCTGCGCTGGTCCTACGGCACGTCCCAGATGACCAGTGGCACCCTCACGGTGCGTCTGCGCGTGCCGGTGGGGCGCCCGGGCCAACGCGTGCGGCTCACCTTCCGCTCGGGAGACGGCTCGCTGACGCTGAGCAAGGCCACGGTCGCCAAGGCGGGAGCCAATGGCGCGCTGGCCTCGAGCCCGGTGGCGGTGACGTTCGCGGGTTCCGCGGGCTTCTCCGTGGGCGCCCGCGCGCTCGCGGTGTCCGATCCCATCCCCTTCACCGTGGGCTTCCGCGACGAGCTCGCCATCTCCTTCGAGGTGAAGGGCGCCCTGGGCGCCAGCGCCATCGAGACGCTGCCCGGCAGCTACCTCCGGTCGGGCTCCTACGCGAGCACCGCCGGCGCCCTGGGCGGCACGGCGTCGGGAGTCGGCCTGGGGCTGGCCACCGTGGACGTGGAAGGCCCGCCCTCCCGCGCCTTCGTCGCGATCGGCGACAGCATCACCGAGGGCTACATCTCCGAGCGGGACGACACGCGCAAGGCCTGGCCCTCGCTCGCCGAGGCCCAGCTCGGCGTCCCCGTCGTCAACTCGGGCGTCTCCGGCCAGGGCTTCTACGAGGAGCTCGAGCATCTGGATCAGGAGGTGCTCTCGCTCCAGGGCATCACCGACTGCATCGTGCTGCTGGGCACCAACGACTTGAGCTCACTGGACATGGGGGGGTTGCAGAAGCGCATGGAGACGCTCGTCACGCGCCTCCAGCCACGGTGCCGCACGTGGGTGAGCACCCTGCTGCCCAAGGAGAAGAGCAACCACGGCGACTACGAGGTGGTGAAGCGGGATCGGCTCGCCTTCAACGCCTGGCTGCGCACCACCTACGGCACCTCGCTCATCGACCTCGAGGCGGTGACGCGCCAGCCCGGCAACGTGCACCTCTTCCTCGATGGGTTGGAGGTGGATGGCATCCACCCGAGCGCCAAGGGCCACCAGGTCATGGCCGCCGAGGTGACGCGCGTGCTGCGCGCGGCGGGCGTGCAGGCCGCGGAGGGGGTGCAGGTGCAAGCGCCCACCGAGGATGCCTCGAGCGACGCTCCGCCCTCGCCTTCCGCCCCCTGAGGCACCTCAGTCCCCGTCGAAGCGGACTCCGGCCGCCTTCGCCTCGGCCACGAGGGCGTCCACCTTGCGGATATACGCGTCCATGTCCGCCTTGCGCTCCAGTCCCCCCGCGGACATGTAGCGCACGGTGCCGAAGATCTCCCGCCGGGCCCAGGGCCGGTCATGCAGGCCGAACACCCAGCCCGCGTTGGCGTAGGAGTTCGCGTCCCGCCCATCCAGGAAGTAGGTGTTGTTGAGCGTGAGCAGCGTGCGGTACGCGTGCTCCGGGGTGCTGCTCCACTCGAGGATCTTCTTCCCCCAGTACATGCGCATCGCGTTGTGCATGTAGCCCGTGTAACGCATCTCCCGCATGGAGGCGTTCCAGTACGGGTCATGCGTCCGCGCCCGCTCGAGCTGCGCCAGGCTGTACTGGTGCTGCCGCTCGTCGCCGCGGTGCTGGTGCAACGTCTCGCGCGCCCACTTGGGCAGGCAGTCGTAGGTGTCGTAATGAGGCGTGAACTCGCAGAAGTTCTGCGTCAGCTCGCGCCGGACGATGAGCTCCTCCAGGAAGCTCTCGCGCTGAGGGTCCGCCGCCTTCGCCGCGCGCGCCGCGAGCGCCACCACCACCGGGCTCACCTGCCCGAAGTGCAGATACTTGCTCATGTGCGACACGTGCCCGCTCTCCGGATGCGGCCGGCTCTCCTTGTACTCGGGCAGGTGGTCGGTGACGAACGCGCGCAGCAGGCGGAGCGCCTCGCTCGTGCCGCCCCGGAAGCAGTGGTGGACGGGAGGCACGCCGCGATCCACCTTCAGCTTGCCGAGCAGCGCATCCACGTCCTCCAGGTCCAGTCCCTTCACCTCCAGGCGCGTCGAGTCCGTCCGGAGCGGCGTGGGCGCGAGCGGCACCAGGTAGGCGTCCCACGCCCGGTGGAGCTTCGGCCGCAGGGTGCGCGCGGCCCACTCGGCCTTGTTGGAGGCGATGTCCACGGGCACCACCACGTCGCCCTCCACCTGGAACACCGGACAGGCCGCCTTGTCCGCCAGCGTGCGGCGCCACTGCTTCTGGTGACGCAGGTAGCCCCGGTCCGCCACCACGAGCGCCGCGCGCCGCGCGAGCTTGAGCGCCACCACCTCCGGACTGCCCCGCTGGACGACGAAGGGAATCCTCCGGCGCGCGAGCGCACGCGCCGTGTCGCGCAACCCCTCCAGCAGGAAGCGGTAGTGGCGCGCGTTGGCCTCGGGGTAGTCATCCATGAGGCCGAAGCCCACGAGCAGCGGCAGCTTCGCCTCGTTGGCGCGCTGGATGGCGAACTCCAGCGCCGGGTTGTGCTCGGCCCGCGCGCTCTGCTGCATCCAATAGAGGACGTAGTCGCCCTCGCTGGACTCCCGGGTGTTGAGCCGTTGGATGCGGCCGGCCTCGATGCGTGTGTTCGCCATGGTTCTCCCCTGCGCTCCGCGCGCTAGACTCCCACGTCATGGCTCGCCGCAAACAGGCCGATGAAACCACCCTCCGCGTGCGCAACCTGATCGCCCTGGATGCCGCGGGCCTCATGCGACGGCTCGAGGCGCGCCGCGGCGAGATGTTCGTCCTCTTCTCGCGCCTGCGCAGCCGCGAGCCCATGCTCCAGACGCTCGCCACGCGCTACACCAGCGCCACCTTCCAGGAGCTCGTGCACCTGCCCGTGCGCGAGCAATCCGTCGTGGACCACTTCTACGAGTGCCTCGACACGATGCGTTGGTACTTCACCTACACCGAGGACATGCCCAGCACCGCCCAGCAGACCTTCACCACCCTGCACCGCCGCCTGGAGGAGGCCCACCGCAAGCTCGTCGCCACGCTCGGTCCGCCCGCCTCCCCCGATGGGGTCACCGTGGTCGAGGGCGAGGTGTTGCGCCGCGAGGACAAGGCCCTCCCCTGAAGGGCGGGGAAGCAGGCGGCCCTCTCGAGGCCGCGCCCTGGCCGCTTCCTGTGTCGGCCCGGGGCTTTCGTCTAGAGTTCGCGCCCGAATGATCGACGCATCCCGTGACCAGCGGTGGAGGCTCCTCCCGCTCGTCCCCCTTCTCGTGTGCGTGCTCGCCTGGGCGCCCACGCTGCCCAAGCCCTCGCCCCGCGCGCTCCAACTGGCCGCGCTCGGCAAGAAGCTCGGCACCCGGCCGCCCCGGCTGGAGAACCCCTGCGTCACCCCGGCGGACGGCTCCTGCGAGCGCACCGCCCTCGCTCCCTTCTTCGAGTCGCTCAACGCCCTCGCCACGGGCACCGCCTCCGCCCCCACCGTCATCGCCGCGTTCGGCAACTCGCTCATCGCTGGAGACCGCATCGTCGACATCCTGCGCGAGGAACTGGGCGCCACCTTCGGCGACGCGGGCCGGGGCGTGCTGCTCGCGGATCGGCTCGCGTCCTATGGGCCCCGCGTCCGCTCGGGTCTCGCCCAGGGCGGTTGGGAGCCGCGCACGCTCGGGGAGATGAAGCTCGCCGAGCTGCCCTTCGGCATCAGCGGCGTCTACCACCAGGCCGCCTCCAAGGCCCGGAGCCGCTTCGCGCTGGAGGGTGAGGCCCAGGCCACCCTGTGGTGGTTCGATGCGCCCGGCAGCGGCCCGCTGTACGTCCACGTCGACGGCCAGCCCCTCACCACCACCCTGCCCCTGGGCACCGGCGAGGCCCATTCCCAGCGCTTCAAGCTCCCCGCGGGCGCGCGCTCCCTCGAACTCGTCGCCGAGGGCGGGGGCGCCGTGGTGCAGGGGCTCGTCCTGCAGCACTCCCGCCCCGGCATCGTGCTCGACACGCTCGGCGTGCCCTCCGCGGACGCGAACCTCTTCCTGCGCGCGCGAGAGGACCTCTTCCGCGCCCAGCTCGCCGAGCGCGCCCCGCGCCTGCTGCTCTTCATCCTCGGCGGCAACGAGGCCAAGCGCCTGGAGTGGCGCCGCTCGGAGCTCGACGAGGTCGAGACGGGTCTGCGCACCCTGGTGCGCCGCTCGCGCGCCGCCGTGCCGGACGCGGCCTGTCTCGTGGTCGGCCCCATTGACGCGGTGCGCGGAGGCACCGGTCCCCAGCGGCTCGTGCAGCGGCCCTTCCTGGACGAGGTCATCACCCTGGAGCGGAAGATCGCCCTCGACGAGGGCTGTGCCTTCTTCGACATGTTCTCCGCCATGGGCGGCTCGGGCGCCATCTCGCGCTTCGCCCAGGCCGGGCTCGTCCACGACGACCTCGTCCACCCGCGCGGCAAGGGGTTGGACCTGCTCGGACAACTCCTCACCGACGCGCTCCTGCGCGCCTGGGTGGACGCGGGCCCGGCCCCGGAACGTCCACCCGAGCCCCCCGCAGAGCCCCCTTCAGAGCACTCCACGGAGAGCCTCCCATGAAGAAGACGTTGCTCACCGCGCTGCTGCTGCTGAGCGTCCCGGCCCAGGCGGCCCCTCGGGCAGCCCCCCGCGTGGCCCGTGCGTCCGTTTCCGCCGAGTCCGCCACCGAGTCCATCCTTCCCCCGGCCCCGCCCTTCTCCGAGGACATCCAGCGCGCGTTGGATGAGCTGGTGCGCGCCGAGCTCGCCCGCGGCCCCCACGCGGGGCTGTCGGTGGGCGTGCTGCACGCGGGCAAGCGCTGGACGCGGGGCTATGGGTGGAGGGACCTCGCCCACCGGCTGCCCGCCACGCCCCGGACGACCTACCGGATGGCGTCCATCACCAAGTCCTTCACCGCCGTGGCCGTGCTCCAGCTCGCCCAACAGGGAAAGCTCGGGCTCGACGCGGAGATCCAATCGCTCGTGCCGGCCTTCCCCCCGAAGGAGTGGCCCGTCACCGTACGCGAGCTGCTCGGGCACCTGGGCGGCGTGCCGAACTACGACGGGCCCGAGTCCTCCAACAACGTGCGCCACCTGGACACCGCGGGCGCCCTCGCGCTCTTCGTCCAGAAGCCCCTGGTGGCCGAGCCCGGCACGAAGTTCGTCTACACCACCTGGGGCTACAACCTGCTCGGCGCCGCCGTGGAGACGGCCTCGGGCCAGGGCTATGGCGACTACCTGCGCGAGCACGTCTTCGAGCCCGCCGGCATGCGCCACGCGGCGCTGGACGACTACCGCACGCGCGACCGGCAGCACGCCGTGGGCTACCGCCTGGAGAAGCGGCAGCTCCTGCCCTCGCAGTACCTGGATGTCTCCAGCCGCTTCGCCGGCGGAGGCACGCGCGCCTCGGTGGAGGATCTGCTCGCCTTCGGGCAGGCCATGCTCCAACACAAGCTCGTCACCGCGGACACCGCGCGCCTCATGCAGACGTCCATGAGCACCCGCGAGGGCCAGCTCACCGACTATGGCATGGGCTTCGCCGCCTACCCGCTGCGCGGCCACTACACGGTGACGCACGCCGGCGGGCAGCCCGAGACGAGCACGCTGCTGGTGCTGCTCCCCGCCGAGGACGTCGTGCTCGCGCTCGCCACCAACCTGGAGAACGACGCGAAGCGGCTGCGGCGTGTGTCCAGCCGCATCCTCGAGACGCTGCTGGAGGACGGGCAGGTGCGCCGCGAGGCCTCGCTGGAGGATCCGGTGGACGCCGTGGTGCACGAGGGCCTCGCCCGGCTCTTCACCTATGGGCTCGCCTACCACCAGTGGGCGACACGCGGGCCCGGCGTCCTCCCCGAGCCGGGTGACTTGAGCGCGGCCTTCACCCAGGTGAGCACGTTGCTCGACCGCGCGCGCATCTCCGAGAACCCCCAGGAGGCGATGGCGCGCGTGCGCGAGGGCCATCACCCCCTCGCGGACTCACTCCTCATCCGCGTGGGCGCGCACATGGCCCGCACGCTGGAGCAGGTGGAGGGAGCCCAGGCACTGCTCGACCAGCCCCGGCGGGGCCCGCTCGCCTTCTTCAACGCCTATGTCGCCGCGTGCGAGCGGGTGAACTGCCCCGCGCCGCTGCGCTTTGGCGAGTCCCTGCGCGAGGACGCGCGGCGCTACGAGCAGGACTGGCGGCGCTCGCAAGTGTCCGAGTTGCTGCACGTCCGGCTGGACGAGGTGGCCCGCCCCGAGACGCTCTGGCCCACGCTGGAGGCGGCCACGGCGGGCGTGTCGACCCACCCGGACTACGTGGAGGAGATGCTGCAGGTCGCCGCGCTCCAGGGCCGCCTGGGACTGCGCGAGAAGCAGCGGCGCTGGCTCGAGCGCGCCGTGGCCCTCCACCCGCGCTCGGACGAGGCCCGGCAGGCGCTCGCGAAGCTCGTGGGACAGGACAAGCCGGCCCCCCGGAGCACCCCTCCCCGCGCGCCTCCGGTCGCGGTTCCCGTGGACCCCGTGCCGGACAACGCCGGGCGCCTGCCGAAGCGCGCCGCCCAGTTGGAGTAGTCCGGCGAGCCGGCGACGACAACGCGCCACGGGACTGATATCCACGAGGCTTCCCCGCGGGAACGGAAACGAGGGACTGAGCGCGTGACGCGGCAGATCGGCAAGTATCAGCTCATCCGCAAGCTCGCCACGGGCGGCATGGCCGAGGTGTATCTCGCCAAGGCCGCCGGGCCCATGGGCTTCGAGAAGACCCTGGTGCTCAAGCGCATCCTGCCCCAGCTCGCCGAGGAGCCTTCCTTCGTGAAGATGTTCCTCTCCGAGGCGAAGCTCGCCGCCCGGCTCACCCATTCGCACATCGCGCAGATCTTCGACTTCGGCGAGGCGGATGGCGCGTACTTCCTCGCCATGGAGTACATCGACGGGCCCAGCGTCGGCGAGCTCATCAAGAAGGCCGCGCGGCGACAGCAGGCGCTGCCGTTCACCCTGTGCGCCCGCATCATCTCCCATGCCTGCGAGGGGCTCGCCTTCGCCCACGGCTTCAAGGATCCGGAGACGCGGCGGCCCCTGCACCTCATCCACCGGGACGTCAGCCCGGACAACCTGCTGCTGTCGCACCAGGGCGAGGTGAAGGTGGTGGACTTTGGCATCGCCAAGGCCGCCGGGCAGAACCACCAGACGCAGGTAGGACTCATCCGGGGCAAGCTCTCGTACATGGCGCCCGAGCAACTCCGGGGAGAGACCCTGGACCGGCGCGCGGATGTGTACTCGCTCGGGGTGGTGCTCTATGAGCTGCTCACGGGACACCGGCCCCACGAGTCGAAGGCCAAGGCCGATCTCATGCGCGCCCTGCTCCAGGACGCGCCCACCCCCGCGGTGACGTTCCGGCCCGATCTCCCCGAGCCCCTGCGGCGCATCCTCGATCAGGCGCTCGCCCGCGACCCCGGGCTGCGCTACCAGGACTGTGTCGCCTTCCAGGCGGACCTGGAGGAGTTCATCGTCGAGTCCGGCAAGCCGGTGACGGCGCAGCACCTCGCCCAGCTCATCACCCAGCTCGACGCCGAGCCCGAACTGCCGCAGTACCCCCGGCTCGACACCGCGGTCCACCACAGGCTCGCCCCCGAGACACCAGGGCTCGTGCCGCGGCCCGGCGACGCGCTCCCGGAACTCCCTCCCCTGTCCACGGGGAGCCACGAGCCCGTCCCCCGGGTCGCGCTGGGAGAGGATTCGACGGACGAGACGATGGTCGCGCCCCGGACCCAGGAGACGCGAGCTCCTGAAGAGTTCTCCGGGGAGCCCTCCGGAGAGTCCCCCGCGCGCGGCCGCCCGGTGATCCCCCCCGCGCCCTTGTCCCTGAAGGTCCGCTCCGCCGCGCGAGCCGTCGCCGAGGCCCACACTCCTCCGAGGCGGATCCGCCCGTGGATGCTGGCACTGGCGGCGGTCGCGCTGCTCGTGATCGTGGAGCTGCTCCTCTGGTGGGCGACGCTTCCGTCCTGACATCAGATACATGGGGACATTGCTCTCGGGGAGCGCCATGAAGCTCTGCGGAATCGTCGCGCTGCTGCTGCTCGCGTCAGGATGTGCAACGACACGAGTCGTGAACCTGGACACGGGACAGGGGACGCCGATCGTCTACCAACCTGTTGATACCGACCCGATCGAGCTTGATGAAGCAGGGTTCAAGAGAGCTGTCGCGCAGCTCGTGCTCGACATGAACCTGAACGTCATGAAGGAGGAGTCCGAACAGGACACCCGGCTCTCGCTCCTTGCTTCGGCTCGAGGGGTGGCTGACTGCGCTCAGGGGTGCACGATGGCCTGGTCGTATGCGCGGATGGGCCAGCAGCGGAGTGACCCCAGATGGAGCCTGAATCCGCTCGCGAGAGGTTTGGCGCTGGAGCCATCGGAGCCGCGCATGATGGCGCTCTCCTTCGCATTCGATACGGTATGGGAAGGCGTCGAGGACGCGATAAAGGACTTGTCGAACCCGGCCGCCCTGCGCGCAATGGTTGTATCCATGGTTGGGACCGCACTTGTGATGTTGGTTGCACCCGAACCCATCACCAAGCTCGTTGCGATTGCGTTGACGGCATCATTGATCGCGTATCTCGGCACCGGCCCCGTGTGGAACCTCGGGCAGGGATTCCTGCGACTCATGGAGGAATCAAGAAACGCCCGTACCATTCCTGAGTTGGAGGTGGTTGGGCACCGTTTCGGGAAGGTGCTCGGGGACAACGGAGCTCGCGTCCTGGTCATCGCCGCCTTGGCCGTTCTCGGTGGCCAGAACGCGACAGCCGCGCAAGGTTCCAAGCTGCCGGGTGCTGCACAGGCCACGCTGAGGGCCCAGGTCGAAGGCGGATTCAAGCTATCCGCGGCGTGGGCAGGCGAGGTGCAATCGATCGCCCTCCCTTCGGCGGGCGTGCTGAACGTCGCGCTTGCTCCTACTGCCGTTGCAGCGGTTGCCATGGGCCCTGGAAACACCATACAGGGAGACCCCGAAGGCGATATCCACCACATCTGCACGAACAAGAACGAAATTTCTGAAACCTCCGGTGGCCCCTGGACACCTCTCTTTCAGCAAGTATTCGACCGGGCCAGGATGAGCCTCGACGACGTCGCGAACAAAGTGCGTATCCAAGGGCACAAGGGACCGCACCCGGCCGAATACCATAAAGAAGTGCTCAGACGTATCGATCAAGCCACGCTGGGATGCCGAGGCCCCGCGCAGTGCCGAGCCGCGTTGGTTGAAGAGTTGGTAAAGATTGCGCGAGACCTCACAACAGAGGGGACCAGGCTGCGTAAGCTCATCACGAAAAGTTTAAAGGGGTGACATCATGGAACGGCGCTTCTTTGATCTGAACATCGACGTCTACGTGCCAGGGCGTTGGTATCTCACGGATCCGACCCACCTCTCTGGAGACGAGATCGACGACATCTGGCGGTTTTCCAATGGCCGGCCAGTAGAGCTTCACGAGCGGCTGCGCATTCCAATCTACCATCCTGGGAAGCCGCTGGACTTCACTACCGCGGGAGCAGGGCGAACTCCGATTCTCAGCGAGAGGGCCGCATCCGTGTTCCGTGCGCTGGCACCGAGCGACACCCAGCTCTTCCCAGTCGAGGTCGAGGGAGAGACCGAGCCCTATTATCTGCTCAACGTGGCCAGGCAGATTCGTTGCATCGACGACGCGGCTTGTGAAGAAGTCCAGTTCTACACTGCGGAGGGTGTGCAGGCGCATCGGGCCGGTGAATACCGCTCCGTTTCCGGCCTACGTATCGACAAGTCGAAGGTGGGCGAGGCTCGCGTGTTCCGTCTCTGGGGCTGGCACCCGCCGATCATCGTCGATGGAGAGGTCAAGGAAGCGCTGGAGCGAACCGGCATCGTGGGTGGGCGGTTCGACGAGGCCTGATGAAAAGAGATGGGGTCGCACGGCCTCGTTCACTGTGACGCGTCGTGCAAGGCGCTTTCACGAGCGGGCACCTCACCCCGAGTGTGAGGGGGCGGCTGGCGTGCCGGCGTACGGATGACAGCAGGTCGTGTACACTCGCGCGCCGGTCCATTCGCGAACCGGGCACCGGGCCGGTCAGGTGTTCGCCGCGTGGACTGATGTGCCCTCCCCCTTCATCTGGTTGCTCCATGTCCGAAACGAACCGCTTCACCCCCCGCGCCACGCGCTGGCTCTCCGTGTTGGCCCTGTTGCTCGCCACGGGCTGCGAGGATCCGCCCGAGCCCCCTCCCGAGCCCCAGCCACCAGCCCCCCGCTACCAGGCGACCATCTACCGCACCGAGTATGGCGTGCCCCACATCCGCGCCGACAACCTGGCCGGCGTGGCCTTTGGTCAGGGCCATGCCTTCGCCCAGGACCAGGCGTGTGGCCTCGCGGAAGCCGTGCTCCGGCTGCGCGGCGAACAGGCGCGCTACCGGGGTCCGGAGTTCGTCGGCATCGACATCGCCCACCGGTTGCTGGATCCGCTGGGCCGGGCCGAGCAGCTACTGCCCCAGCAACCGCAGCCCGTGCGGGATCTGCTCGGTGGCTTCGTCGCCGGCTACAACCACTACCTGGCACGCGTGGGTCCGGCGAACGTGCCGGGCTGGTGCCACGGCGCGCCGTGGGTCGCCCCCATCACCGAGACGGAGTTGATGGCGCATCACCTGACGCTGGGGATGCTCGCCAGCAGCCTCCAGCTCCTGCCCGGCATCGCCGCCGCGCAGCCGCCCGGCACCACCACCCCGAGCCAGACCCCGCCCCCGGCCCTCAACTCCCTGGCGATCGCCAAGGGCAAGGACTTCGGCAGCAATGGCTGGGCCCTGGGACGCGAACGCACGCGGAGCGGCCGCGGCATGCTCGTCGCCAACCCGCACTTCCCCTGGGAGGGTGAGCTGCGGCTGTGGGAGAGCCACCTGAGCGTCCCGGGCATGCTCGACGTCTACGG
Source organism: Cystobacter fuscus DSM 2262 (assembly GCF_000335475.2). Lineage (NCBI taxonomy): Bacteria > Pseudomonadati > Myxococcota > Myxococcia > Myxococcales > Archangiaceae > Cystobacter > Cystobacter fuscus. The sequence continues at coordinate 333,015 of NZ_ANAH02000015.1, forward strand.
CGCCTCGCTGCTGGGCTTTCCGGGCATCCTCATCGGCTTCAACCCGAACGTGGCGTGGACCCACACCTTCTCCTCGGGCCAGCGCTTCAACCTCTACCTGCTGCCGCTCGTGCCCGGCAAGCCCACCCGCTACTACTACGGCAACGAGGAGCGCGAGATGGTCGCCAAGGCCATCACCGTCAAGGTGCTGCAGCCGGACGGCTCGCTCGTGGACGTGACGCGCACCGCCTACAGCAGCCACTACGGCCCCATCCTCTCCCTCGAGGGGCTCGAGTGGAACCCGCAGTTCGCCATCTCCTACCGGGACGCCAACCGCGACAATGGCTCGATGGTGGCGCAGTACCTGGCCATGGCCCAGGCCGACTCGCTGCAAGCGCTCCAGCAGGCCCACGCCACCTATCAAAGCCTGCCCTGGGTCAACACCATCAGCGTGGATCGCCAGGGCCATACCTGGTTCACGGACTCGTCGCGCACGCCCAACCTCAGCACCAAGTCCCTCACCCGCTGGCAGGAGCAGGTGGGCGCGGGCGACACCCCGGCGGCGCTCGTCTACCAGAGCTCCGGCGCGGTGCTGCTGGATGGCTCGGACCCCTCCAACGAGTGGCTCGTCGAGGCCGGCGCCGGCCAGCCAGGAGTCATTCCCTTCGCGCGCTCGCCCCAGTTGTCGCGCAACGACTTCGTCTTCAACTCCAATGACAGCCATTGGCTCACCCACCCGGCGGCCCCCTTGGAGGGCTTCTCCCCGCTGCAGGGCATCGAGCGCACGCCCCAGATGCCGCGCACGCGCATGAACCTCACGCTGCTCACCGAGGTGCGCGAGGGCGGCGCCTCTGGCGCGGATGGGAAGTTCACCCAGCCGGAGCTCAAGGAGGCCATCCTCGGCAACCGGGCCTTCACCGCGGAACTGCTGCGCGAGGAGCTCGCCGCCCGCTGCCAGGCCCATCCCTCGGCCACCGTCGAGGGCCAGACCGTGGACCTGACGCGCGCCTGCGCCACGCTCGCCGGCTGGGAAGGGCGCTTCGACCTGGGCAGCACCGGCGCGGTGCTCTGGCGCGAGTTCCTCGGCACCTTCTCCTTCTCGCAGACGTTCGACGCCGGGGCGCTGTTCGCCACGCCGTTCGATCCGGCCCACCCCCTCACCACCCCCGCGGGACTGCGGCCCGCGCCCGCCACCGGAGAGGATCCGCTGCTCACGCGGCTGGGCCGGGCGGTGCGCATCCTGGAGCAGGCGAATCTCGCGCTCGACGTGCCACTCGGCCAGGTGCAGAACGCCCCGCGCGGCGGCAAGCGCATCCCCCTCCATGGAGGCCGTGACATCGAGGGGACGGCGAACATCGTCGGCCGCAACGGCTCCATGCTGTCCATGGAGCCCCGCGCCCCTCAGGGCACGGTCATCAACCGCTCGACGAACCTGACCACCCAGGGCTACGTCATCAGCATGGGCACCAGCTTCCTCATGGCCCTGGAGTACACGGAGAACGGCGTGCGCGCCGAGGGCCTGCTCTCGTATGGCGAGTCCGAGGACGCCCAGTCGCCCCACTACAGCGACCAGACGGAGCTGTTCTCCGCGAAGCAGTGGCGCCCGATGCGCACCGACTGGCAGGACATCATCGACCACGCGGGCTCGAGCGTCGAGACCATCTCCCTGCCGTAGCAGCGACCTGGCCCTTTCCCGGCCGCGCCGGCCGCTGGAATGCCCCCCAATGGGGCGTCCCGGCCGGCGCGGACCCGTGAGGGAGCCCCGAAGGGTCCGGAAGTGGAGGAAACACGGCGCGGCAGCCCCGGTTCCGCACCAGCCGGAAAACGACAAGAGCGGCGCCTCCTGCTATTCATTCGCCCCGTCCGCACGCCGCACGGGCGACACCCCGTGATGCTCCGCGGGCCGCCAGACCGGATGTGGCGGAGGGGAGTGCGCTCGTGATGCAACAGGTTGGCAAGTACCAGCTCATCCGCAAGCTCGCCACGGGAGGCATGGCCGAGGTGTACCTCGCCAAGGCCGCGGGTCCGCGGGGCTTCGAGAAGACCCTGGTGCTCAAGCGCATCCTGCCCCACCTGGCCGAGGAGCCCACCTTCGTGGAGATGTTCCTCTCCGAGGCCATGCTCGCCGCTCGGCTCTCGCACCCCCACATCGTGCAGATCTTCGACTTCGGCGAGGCGGACGGCGCGTACTTCCTCGCCATGGAGTACATCGACGGGCCCAGCCTGCGCACGCTCATCAAGCGCGCCGCAGCCCAGGGCCTGCCGCTGCCCACCACCCTGTGCGCGCGCATGGTCTCCCAAGCGTGCGAGGGACTCGCCTTCGCCCACGACTTCACCGACCCGGACACGGGCAAGCCCCTGGGCCTCATCCACCGCGACATCAGCCCGGACAACATCCTGCTCACGCGGCAGGGGGCGGCGAAGGTGGTGGACTTCGGCATCGCCAAGGCGGCGGACCAGGGGCACCGCACGGCCAGCGGCGTCATCAAGGGGAAGATCTCGTACATGCCGCCCGAGCAGCTGCGCGCCCAGGAGCTGGACCGGCGCGTGGACGTGTACGCGCTCGGGGTGGTGCTCTACGAGCTGCTCACGGCGCGCAAACCCCACGAGTCGACCTCCGAGGTCGGCCTGATGCAGTCCATCCTCTTCGAGCCCGCGGTGCCCGCGACCAAACACCGGTCGGACCTGCCCGAGGCCCTGCGCCACATCCTCACCCGAGCGCTCTCGAAGGAGCGCGAGCAGCGCTACCCGGACTGCCACGCGTTCCAGTCGGACCTGGAGGACTACATCCTCTCGGCGGGCAAGCCCGTGACGGCACAGCAGGTGGCCCAGCTCATCACCCATGTGACGAGCACCGACACCCACTCGCTCCCGACAACCACTCTGGCCCCGCGGGGGCCCCAGGCGCCCGGTACGCCGACCCACACGCCGCATCCCGCCCGGCTGGGCCTCGACCACGAGCCCTCCGTCGACGTGGAACCCACGATGCAGTCGCCCCGGTCACAGCCCACGAGGATGGAGACTCCCCAGCCGAGGTCTCTCGATTCGTCCCTGAGCGCGATGACGCCCCCCCCGGAGCACCTGCCCTCGGGGACGAGGATTCGCGCCGCGGCCCACGAGCCGCCCGATTCCCAGACGACGAAGGTACGGACCCCCCGCCCGCTGCGCACCCCGGTACAGCCGCTCCCGGCGGCGAAGCCCTCCGCCTCCAAGGCCGTGGATGCACGGCGGGAGACGGCGCCCGACACATCCCGCGGAGCGGGCCGCTGGGTCCTGGGGGTGTGCGTGGCCGCGCTGCTGCTCGGCGGAGGCGGCGTCCTGCTCGTGAAGACGAATTCCGCCCCCGAGCGGCAGGAGCCGCCCGCCGCGGCCACGCGGCCCGAAGTCCCTCCCGCCGCGGAAACGACGCCTCCGCGACAGGCCGAGCCCCCGACGTCCACGCCGTCTCCGGCCCCTGGGACAGGGAACACCCCGCCCACCGGGACCGTGGCGGAGGCCCCGCCCGCTGGGCTCCAGGAGACGCCGGCAGAGAAGAGCCCCACTCCTGCGGAGCCGGAGACCTCCGAGCCCCAGGTGGCCACGCGTCCCGAGGAGGAAGCGAAGCCGGTGAGCCCGGAGCCCACTCCCGCGACTCCGGAGCCCGTCGCGGAGAAGACAGTCCCCGCCCCCGCGAAGCCAGCGACGCAGGACCCCAAGCGAGCCGCGCCTCGCGCGAAGTCCGCCGCGAAGGGCATCCTGGAGTTCCGCATCCGGCCCTACGCCATCGTCTATGTGGACGGGAAGAAGGTGGGCGAAACGCCCCTGGCGCCCCTCGAACTGCCCGCGGGGCGCCACAGCGTGAGGCTCGTCAACGAGGAGTCCGGGGAGAAGAAGTTCGATAATGTCGAGATCGAACCCAACAAGCCCTACCTCCTCAAGTTCAACTTCCTCGAGTAGGCCGCCCGGGCGGCGCGGTGCCCCTCATGGGGAGCATTCGGTCACTGGACGCCGAGGTGGGCTTTCGTCTGGAGCTTACGGAGAGGCGGTCACCGAGGAAGCGGTCACCGGCAGCTCAGCGGGCACCACGGTGGAAGGACTCTGCTTCTCCGGCACAGCCTGAACGGGGCGCTTCTCCGAGACGGGAGCGGTCTGCTGCTCGGGATGCACCTGGACGGGGCCGTCCTGCTCCTCGGTCTCCTCGTCGTCCTCCTCTTCTTCCTCTTCTTCACTGGGAGCCGGAACAACGGCCTTCTGTCCCGTGACCTCCAGCCGGATGGCCTCGAAGAAGAGAGCAACCTTGGGGGCAACATCCTCGGGAAGCTCCGCGCCGGGCCGCATCAAGAGTGCTTCACGGAACGCCGCCCGAGAAGGACCCAGGAGACCCATCTCGCACAAGATGATGCCCTCATACAGCGACAGCGTCACCTCGCCATCAACTCCCCGGGGCAGCCGCCGCGCGCCCTGGATCAGGGTGAAAGCCTGCTCATACTCGAGTTTCTCGTAGAGCTGGCTGATCTCGTAGACGGCGTCCCAGATTTTGTCGTCGTCCTCCGCATGTCCTACCGCGGGGGGCAGCACGACCAAGGCGAGACATGGAAATCCCACCAGAAAGGACTTCCAGAAGGAGTGGCGCATGTGGGGTGACCTCGTTTTCTCAACCTAAGCACACTGACAGTGTTGGGCTCAAGTGAAGAAATCGGGTGCCAGCAGAGGATGAGATATCCCACCCGCCTGTCCTGCTGCGTTACCACGCACCACCGAGACAAAGGAAAACAGGCAATGGCCGCCAGGTGCGAGCACGGCCACGAACCAGGGCAAACATATCAATCCGACACCATCGGAACTCGAACGGGGGAAGGACTGCCCATGACGAAATCGTAGCCCCGCGCCCAGACAGTTCCGTCACTGTCCATGAACACCGAAGGCCGAGCACCCGCTTCCAACAGGGCAACATCCAACCAGTCCCGGCGGTGATGGATTTCACATTGGCCAGTTTCGGAATCTGCATTGGAAAGACACTGGCGCCACGCGCGCCAAGACCCAGTTGACCCAGATCATTCTTGCCCTAGGCTACGCGCTCATGGCGCGAGACCGTAGGCACGCCCCGGGGGAGCAAAGCTTCTCCTCCCGACGCGAAGTTCTCCCTGTCGATTCCCTTTGCTCATACCTGAACGGGGCGAGCCCGGGAGGTGACTCCAAGGCCCATCTCACTATACTCAGCGTATATCGGGACGATTCAGGTCACTGACATATCAGTGACGCGTCGTGGCTGAAACACTGTGACGGTGGCTTTCTTCTCCATGGAACTGGCGCCGCGTGTTTCGCTGATCGTGAGTTCGGCAATGTCTGCCAAGCATGATGGCCAGTGTGAGCAAAGCCCAGGTAACCGGGAAGGAAGGAGTGGAGGAGCAGCTCCAACCATAATGGCTTCTTTTCAACACGGTGTCTCGAACCAAGAAGGTATTGGTATAAGATTCGCCGCTGGCATTGCCCCCTGCGTCCGTGGCCAGTGCCTTCACCGTGTGGCTGCCCTCCGACAGTTCCGTAGGCTGCGCGAAGTTCCACGTCCCCGAAGCATCGGCCTTCGTGCTGCCCACCGCATTCCCGTCCACGAATACCGTGACAGTGCTTCCCACCTCCGCCCTCCCGCTGTAGGTCGGCTGGGTGTCCTTGAGCGCCGAACCGTCGGCTGGGGTGTCAACTACCGGAGCGGCCGGAGGCGTGATGTCCACCATGAAGGTGTTGGTGTGCGAGTCGGTGCTGTCATTGCCTCCTGCATCCCTGGCTCGCGCTCTCACTGAGTGGTTGCCCTCCGACAGTTCCGTAGGCCGCGCGAAGTTCCACGTCCCCGAAGCATCGGCCTTCGTGCTGCCCACCGCATTCCCGTCCACGAATACTGTGACAGTGCTTCCCACCTCCGCCCTCCCGCTGTAGGTCGGTTGGGTGTCCTTGAGCGTCGAACCGTTGGCTGGGGTGTCAACTACCGGAGCAGCCGGAGGCGTGATGTCCACCATGAAGGTATTGGAGTTCGATTCGAGGCTGTTGCTGCTCCCTGTATTCGTGACCCGCGCCATTACCGTGTGGCTGCCCGCCAATAGCTCCGCAGGCTGCGCGAAATTCCACGTCCCCGAAGCCTCGACCGTCGTGCTGCCCACCGCCTTCCCGTCCACGAATACTGTGACAGTGCTGCCCGCCCTCGCCATCCCTTCATAAATCGGTTGGCTTTTATTGATCGTCGAACCATTGGCTGGGCTAACCATCAAAAGCGAAAGATATACCTCCGTACCAGCGAGGCGGGCTGGGCCATCGCCTCCAGTGACCAACACCATACCTGAGCGCAACAGCGTCGCCGTGTGACCAGTGCGGCCTGCGGCAAGAAAGCCCGCAGAACTCCACTGCCCCGTAAGCGGGTCGTACACCTCCGCGCTAGCAAGATACTCGCTTGAGCCCCAGCCTCCAGCGGCCAGCACCCTACCGTCAGGCAACAGCGTCGAAGTGTGCCAATAGCGGACTTGGGCCAGAGAACCTGTTGGGCTCCACTCCCCCGTGCGTGGGTCGTACACCTCCGCGCTGGCGAGAGACCCGCTTGCGTCCCTGCCTCCGGAAACCAACACCCTGCCGTCAGACAACAGCGTCGCCGTATGATCGTAGCGGCCCTGGGCAAGAGCACCCGTTGAGCGCCACGCCCCCGTTTGCGGATCATACACCTCCGTGCTGGAGAGAGAGCCGCTTGGGACCCAGCCGCTTGAGCCCCAGCCGCCTGTGACCAGCACCCTACCGTCAGACAACAGCGTCGCCGTGTGATTATGGCGGGCATTGGACTGCGAGCCCGTCGGGCTCCACGCACTCTTGGCCGGGTTGTATATCTCTGCGCTAAAAAGATAGCCCTGGGGACCAATACCTCCGGAGACCAGCACCTTGCCATCATCCAACAGCGTCGAAGTGTGCGAGAGGCGAGGCGTAGCCATGGGGGACGTAGAGTTCCACACAGCCGTGCCCGGGTCATAAACCTCCGCGCTGGAGAGGTGAATGCCGCCTCGGCCTGTACCTCCGGAGACCAGCACCTTGCCATCATCCAACAGCGTGGCCGAGGGCTCTATACGAGCCGTGGCCAGAGCGCCTGTCGGACGCCACCCTCTCGTGTCCGGGTCGTACATCTCCACACTTGCGAGGGGAGCATCGTTAGCAGCTCGCCCCCCAACGACAAGCACCTTGCCACTCGGCAGTAGCGTCGCGGTGTGTTGGGAACGGGCCGTGGCCAAAGCGCCGGTGGGTATCCACGCCCCATTGAACATGGCTTGAAGAGCCTTGGACTCGAGCCACTCGCGGTACAGCGCTCCATCCCTGCCCTGCGGAACCTCACCGCAAGCCAGCCACAGCAGCGCTGAAGCCATGACCACACGTGCAACGCGCTCCACCCTGGTTCCAGGTAAGGACGACATGGATACCTCCAGATGTAAGGTATTCTGCAACTTCTCACCAGAAACACCTACTGGCGCCCTGCAGAAGTCACGTTGCCACGTAAACCGTGTTGGCTCTGTGATACGCCTCACTCCAAAGGAGAGATCTTCCTCATACCCATCTTCCAAAAGAAGGCTTGGGTTCACTTCCAAAAAAGGAACAGCCTTCATCGCCAAGGTGGGCTCGGCGTGAAGTTCGAACTCATTGACACGCGGAAGACTCATTCCCTTTGGATTTCATGCCAGCAGTTGGGCGTGTTCCTTTCGGGCACCACTCTTGCCATGGGAGGAAATGGACTCGAGCATGGCCGATGCTCTCTTCCGCCTCGGGTGAAGTCACGAACGAGCAAGACGTCAAGTCAAGGTTCCGGAGGTTGCCCAGGCCCCGAAGGCGGTGCACCCTCCCCGTCCACGACCATGCTCCCACTGCGTGTCTGCATCGATGTCGACGACCTCGACCGGGCCCTCGCCTTCTACACCCAGGCCCTCGGTCTGACGCCGGGCCGCCGCCAGGGCTCCGACTGGGCCGAGCTGCTCGGGGCCTCCTCCCCCATCGACCTGCTCGCCAAACCCTCCGGAAGCCCGCCCCACCCGGGCGCCTCCTCCACGCGCGACTACCGCCGTCACTGGACCCCCGTCCACCTGGACTTCACCGTCACCGACCTCGACGCCGCCGTGCTCCGCGCCCAGGCCGCCGGCGCCACCGTCGACGTGGGCATCCAATCGTTCCCCTGGGGCCGCATGGCCAACCTCGCGGACCCCTTCGGCCATGGCTTCTGTCTCCTGGAGTTCCACGGCCGGGGCTATGACGCGCTCGCCGACCCCTGAACGAGGAGCGAGCACCCATCCAGGCCCCACCTCGCCCTGGATTGCCCACACCCGCGCTCCTGGACTATCCCCATCCCCGATGCCCGCCGTCCCGGCCCTCCTGTTCACCCTGCTCCTGGCCACCGGCGCCCGAGCCGCGCCCCCTCGCCCCCTCCCCTTCTCCGAGCGCGCGCCCGATGAGGCCCGCGTGGAGCGCGTGCTCGGATCCCTCTCCCTCCGGGACAAGGTGGGGCAGCTGCTGCTCGCCTACCCCCAGGTGGGCAAGGACACCCCCGTCGAGGTGGGCGGCGTGCTCTTCGTGGGCGGCACCCTGCGCAAGCCCGACGCGGCCAGGGAGCGCATCCGCTCGTCCCGGGAGCGCGCCCGCGTGCCCCCCTTCTTCGCCGTGGACATCGAGGGTGGCGGCTTCAATCGTCTCTCCCGGCACGCCGCGCTCAAGGAGCTTCCCCTCGCGCGGGACATGGCCTCCCTGGAGGACGCCCAGGTGGAGGACTGGGGCCGGCGCGTGGGCGAGGCCATGCGGCAGGTGGGCCTCAACATGAACCTGGCACCCGTGTTCGACGTGGCCCCCGCCGGGCACATGTTCCGCAACGGGCGCGCCTTCTCCGGCGAGCCCGCGGTCGTCCAGCGCAAGGCCACCGCCTTCGCCCGCGGCCTCTCCCGCGCGGGCGTGGTCTCCATCGGCAAGCACTTCCCGGGCTATGGGGACCTCGACGCGGACTCGGACCATGTGCGCGCCCTCGCCGACTGGAGCCAGGAGCGCGTGCGCCACGAGGCCTCGGCGTTCCGCGCCGCGGACCGGTTCCTCGGCGGGGTGATGATGTCGAACATCGTCTACACGGCGTTCGGCCCCGCCCCCGCCATCCTCGAGCCCTCGCTCGTCGCGCTGGCCCACGAGGGCGGAGGCCTCTCGGTGACGGACGACGTGGCCATCCAGGCCCTCGCCGCGCACCTGGGCACCACCCGCGAGGAGGTGGTGCGGCGGGCCTTCCTCGCGGGCAATGATCTCATCCTCACCACCGAGCCCCCCGACTGGTCCGGCGGCCTGGACTACTTCGGCATCCTCACGGAGCTGGTGGGGACGGACGCGCAGCGGCTCGGACGCCTGGACGCGGCGGTACGGCGGGTGCTGCGTCTCAAGGACCGGATGGGGCTCTTGGACGGACGCTGAGTCCCACGGGGAGTCCCGTGACGGGCGATGCCGACATGGCATGATCGCCCCACATGTCGACTTCCGCACCCGCCCCGACGCCGTCCCCGGTCCAGGTCGAACTGCTCACCGCGCCCACGCTCACCTTCGCCATGGAGCAGAGCGGCGTGCCCCTCATCCGGGACGTGCTCCTGCGCAACACGAGCGACACGGCGCTCGGGCCCACCGTGCTCGAGGTGCGGCTGGAGCCGGACCTGGGCGAGCCCCTCCGGGTACCCGTCCCCCCACTGCCCGCCGGAGAGGAGACGAACCTCGGGGTGGTGGATCCCCGCCCGCCCCCGGGGCGGCTGCGCTCCGTGCTCGAGACCGAGCGCGCCCAACTGCGCTGGTCGCTGCGCCGGGAGGACACGACGCTCGCCGAGGGCGTGTCGGACGTGGAGGTGCTGCCCTACAACCACTGGCCCGGGGCGCGCGCGCCGCTGGGGCTGCTGGCCTCCTTCGTCACGCCCAACCACCCCGTCATCCCCGAGCTGCTTCAAGACGTGCGGCGGCTCTTGGAGCAGGCGGTGGGCGACGGGGCCCTGTGTGGCTACCAGAAGCGCGACCCGTTGCACGTGCACACCCAGGTGGCCGCCCTCTACGAGGCGGTGCAGGCCCTGGGGCTCGGCTACCGGGAGAGTCCCCCGAGCTTCGAGGAGCGGGGACAGAAGGTGCGCCTGCCGGATCAGCTCCTGCGCGAGCGCGCGGGGTGCTGCCTGGACCTGACGCTCTTCTTCGCCTCGGCGCTCGAGGCCATGGGCCTGCACTCCCTGCTCGTCCTCATCGAGGGCCATGCCTTTCCCGCGGTGTGGCTCATCGACGAGCGCTTCCCCGAGGGCCTCGTCGAGGACGCCGCGCGCCTGCGCAACCTCATCGCGCTCGGCCACCTCTTGCCCTTCGACTCCTCCACGGCCGTGGACGCGGGCCGGCCCATGCTCGACCAGGCCATCACCGTGGCGAAGGAGCACCTCCAGGACGACGCGCGCTTCGCCGCCGCGCTCGACGTGCGGGTGCTCCGGCTGGACCGCTACCGGCCCCTGCCCCTGCGCATCGTGGAGACGCCCGCGCCGCAGCTCGGCGCCTCCCCCGGGGAGGCCCACGCCCGCATCCGCACCCTGCTCGAGCGCGCCGCCACCACGCCGCCCGTCACCGAGGACAGGCCCGCCTCCGCCCAGGTCGTCTCGCGCTTCAGCAAGTGGAAGGAGAAGCTGCTCGACCTCACCCTGCGCAACAAGCTGCTCAACTTCCGGCTCGACACCCAGGGCGCCCTGCCGCTGCACGTGCCGGACCTCGCGAGCTTCGAGGACCTGTTCTCCAGCGGCGAGCCCTATGAGCTATTGCCCGCCCCCGAGGAGGACCCCCGGGACGGACGCACGGCGAAGCTGCAGCGCGCCCGGGGCACCGAGGAGGAAGTCGCCGCGCGCCGCCTGGAGGACCTCGGCAAGGGGCGCGTCCACTCGCCGCTGCGCGAGGCCGAGCTGTGGAACCGCGCGCGCAACCTGGACCGCACCTCGCGCACGGACCTGGAGGAAGGGGGAGCCCAGACGCTCTACCTGGGCATCGGCATGCTGCGCTGGGTGGCCGAGGGGGACCCGACGCCGCGGCTCGCCCCGCTGCTGCTCTACCCCGTGGCCTTCCGGCTCGACCGCGACCGCCAGCGGCTGAGCCTCACGCGCCTGCCCGAGGAGCCGCTGGGCAACGTGACGCTCGCGGAGAAGCTCCGGCGCGACTTCGGCCTCGACGCGAGCGTGCTCACCCAGCTCGAGCCCGACGAGAAGGGCCTGGACGTGGCGGGCATGCTGCGCGCCATGCGCTCGGCCATCCAGAGCCGGCCGGGCTGGGAGGTGCTGGACGAGGCGCACGTGGGCCTCTTCACCTTCACCAAGTTCCTCATGTGGAAGGACCTGGAAGACAACGAGTCCGTCCTGCTCTCCAACCCGCTCGTGCGCCACATCGCCGCCGCGGGCACCTCGGCGCCGCCGGTGAAGGGGCGCGAGTTCCACCCCGAGCACCTCGACACCGAGCTGCCCGCCGCCGAGCTGCCCTGCGTCGTCAACGCGGACTCCACGCAGATGGCCGCCGTGGCCTCGGCGCTCTCGGGACGCTCCTTCGTCCTCCAGGGCCCGCCCGGCACGGGCAAGTCGCAGACCATCACCAACCTCATCGCCGCCGCGCTCGCCCGGGGCAAGAGCGTCCTCTTCGTCTCCGAGAAGATGGCCGCCCTGGACGTCGTCCACCGCCGCCTCGAGGACGTGGGGCTCGGCGACTTCTGCCTGGAGCTGCACAGCCACAAGAGCAACAAGAAGGAGGTGCTCGCCTCCTTCGGCCGCGCCTACGAGCGCACCCGACGCACCCCCGAGCCCCCCTGGCAGGCGCGCTCGCGCGAGCTCACCACCACGCGCGAGGACCTCAACGCCTACGTGCGCGCGCTGCACCACTCCTGGCCGCTCGGCCTGAGCCTCTATGGCGCCACCAGCCGGCTGCTCTTCCTGCGCGATGCCCCCGAGGTGCGCCTGTCCCTGCCCGCCCCCCAGGAGCTGACCGAGGCGCGCTTCCGCGAGGCCCGCGCCGAGGTGGAGTCCCTGGCGAGCACGCTGCGCGCCGTGCAGGCGCTCGGGGAACACCCGTGGGGCCCCGTGCGAGGCCTCACCTGGTCCAACGCGCTGGAGGAGCAGCTCGAGCGCGCCCTGGACGAGGCCCGGGCCGCGCTCGACGGCGTGGAGAAGACAGCCGCGCCGCTCGCCGCCAGCCTGGCCCTGGAGGTGCCCGCTTCCACCCAGGCGCTGCGTCCGCTGCTCGAGCTGGCCGAGGTGCTCGCCAGTGGGCCCGTGCCCGCCGTCGCCCTGCTCGATGACGCCTGGCCCGAGGTGGCGCGGCGCACCCAGGAGCACGCCCTCGCCCTGCGCGAGCAGTCGTCGCGCGAGAGCCAGCTCTCCTCCCGGTGGAAGCCCGAGCTGTTCTCCCTGGAGCTGCCCTCCCTGCACGCCCTCTTCCTCAAGTGGGCCCGCGCCTTCTTCCTCTTCGCCCTCTTCTTCCTGTGGAGCGCGCGCAAGCAACTGGCGGCGCTCGCCACGCGCGGACTGCCCGGCAACCCGGAGATCGAAAAGGATCTGTCCACCGCCCTCAAGGTCGTGGAGAGCCGGCCGGTGCTCGCCGCCCAGGCCCGCTCGCTCTCGGGCGTGCTGAGCGGCGTGCCCCCCGAGTTCATGGACCGCCCCGAGGCACTCGAGGCGCTCGGCCAGCGCGTGCTCCAGGTGCGCGCGCTGCGCGAGGCGCTCGGCGCGAGACGCGTACAACTGCCCTCGGACGCGGCGTCGCGGGAGGTGCTGGCCGCCCAGGCCCTGGCGCTGCGCACCGCCCTGGGGAGGCTCGCCCAGGCCGAGGAAGCCCTCGCCGGACTGCTCCAGGCGCGCCCCTGGGAGCCCCTCACCTCGCCCCGCCACCGCGAGTCGCTCCGCCACCAGGTGGACGCGTGGAAGGCGGGCCTGCGCGGCTTGCGGCCCTGGTGCCTGTACCAGGCGCAGGCCGAGAAGCTCCGCACGCTCGGCCATGGACGGTTCGTGGACGCGGTGGAGGACCAGGGCCTGCCCGCCGACACGCTGGAGCGCGCCTTCGAGCGCGCGGTGCTCTCGGCCTGGACGCGGGCGCTGCGGGACGCGGAGCCCGTGCTGCGCGACTTCGAGGGCACCACCCACTCGGGGCGCATCGAGCGCTTCCGCCGGCTCGACGGGGAGCACGTGCAGCTGTCCCGCCAGCACGTCATCGCCTCGCTGGAGCAGAAGCTGCCCACGGGGCTCGCCGCCGCCGCCGACAGCTCCGAGCCCGGCATCCTCGCGCGCGAGCTGCGCAAGAAGGCGCGGCACATGGCGCTGCGCAAGCTGCTCGCCTCCATTCCCCAGTTGTCGCGGAGGCTCAAGCCCTGCTTCCTCATGAGCCCCCTGTCCGTCGCCCAGTACCTCCCGGCGGACGGGCGGCGCTTCGACCTGCTCGTCTTCGACGAGGCGTCGCAGATCGGCACCCATGACGCCATCGGCGCCATCGCCCGGGCGGACCAGGTGATCGTCGTGGGCGACTCCAAGCAGCTGCCGCCCACCACGTTCTTCACCCGCGGCGAGGACACCGAGGCCGTCCCCGACGAGAACGACGTGCTGGAGCTGGAGAGCATCCTGGAGGAGGCGCTCGCCAAGCAGTTGCCGCAACAGATGCTCGGCTGGCACTACCGCAGCCGCCACGACAGCCTCATCGACTTCAGCAACCGGCAGTACTACGAGGGCCGCCTGCACGTGTTCCCCGCCGCCCGGGCGCGCGTGGAGGACCTGGGCGTCAAGTGGCACCCCGTGCCCGACGGCGTCTACCAGTCGCGCACGAGCGGCAAGACGGCCGCCATCAATCCCCGCGAGGCCCGGGTGCTGGTGGACGAGCTGGTCCAGGCGCTGCGCCGCCATGCGCCGCACGAGCGCACCTTCGGGGTGGTCACCTTCAGCGTGGTGCAGCAGCAGCTCATCCTGGAGCTGCTCGACGCCGAGCGGGCGCGCTTCCCGGAGATCGAACCCCACTTCGCCTCCGCCGAGCCGGTGTTCGTGAAGAACCTGGAGAACGTGCAGGGCGACGAGCGGGACGAGATCTTCTTCAGCATCTGCTACGCGAAGGACGAGACGGGCAAGCTGCGCATGCACTTCGGCCCGCTGAGCCGGGCGGGCGGCGAGCGGCGGTTGAACGTGGCCATCACCCGCGCGCGCTGCTGCCTGCGGGTGTTCTCCACGCTGACGCACGAGCAGATCGACCTGACACGCACCGGGGCCGTGGGAGCGCGCCATCTGCGCGAGTTCCTGCGCAAGGCGGCGGAGGCGGCGGCCCCAGTGGCCCATGCGGCCGAGCGCAAGCCCGAGGGCGCGCTGGAGGCCGAGGTGGCCGAGGCGCTGCGGGGCCTGGGCCACACGGTGCACGCGGACGTGGGCAGCGGGGGCTACCGGGTGGACCTCGCGGTGGCGCACCCCGAGCGGCCGGGCGAGTACGTGCTGGGAGTGGAGTGTGACGGACCGCACTACCGCTCGGCGGCGAGCGCACGGGACCGGGACAGGCTGCGCGGGGAGGTGCTCCAGGGGCTCGGCTGGCGGCTGCACCGCGTGTGGTCCTCCGACTGGGCCACGGACCGCGAGGCCCAGGTGAAGGCGCTCGGGACGGCGGTGCGGGACGCGCTGGAGGCCAGCAACCGGCCCGCGGCGCCACCGCCTCCCGCTCCCGAGCCGGTCCCCGAGGCCGCTCCCGCCGAGGAGGCTCCGCCCGAGCCCCTGGCGCTCCAGGACGAGGCCCGGGCCGTGCGGCCCTACGTGCCCACGAAGCTGCCCCCGGTGAAGGCCGGCGCGGACTTCTTCGCGCCCACGGCCGCCACGCGCCTGCGCGAGCAGATCCACCTGGTGTTGGAGCAGGAGGGGCCGGTGCACGAGGAGTTGCTCGCGCGGCGGCTCCTGGAGGCCTGGGGGCTGCAGAAGCTGACGCCGCGGGTGCGCCAGCGCATCGAGGAGCAGGTGGCGGAGCTGACGAAGCGGGGGGCGGTGATCGAACGGGGCGACTTCCTCTGGTCGGGAGCCAACGGCCCCGAGCGCTACACGGACTTCCGGGGAGCACACCCCGAGCGCGAGGCGGCGCAACTGCCCGCCGAGGAGGTGGCCAATGCGGCGGCCTGGGTGCTGTCCCAGGCGCTGTCGCTCGGCCAGGAGGACTTGCTGCGCGCGACGGGCAAGCTCTTCGGGGTGCAGCGGCTCACGCGCACGGTGCTGCCGGTGTTGCAGGGGGGCGTGGAGCTGCTCGCGAGCCAGGGCCGGTGCGTGGTGGAGGACGAGCGCGTGGTGTGGAAGGGTTAGGCCCCGAGGGGAACCAGGGACATGACATTCCAGAGAGAAGAGCGTGAGGGCGGAGAGGTCCGGCTGAAGAGCGAGCGGTGCACGTTCATCTACTGGCGGCCGCGGCCGGGCGTCGTGGTGCTCCGCATCGTGGGGGAGGACCGGGGCGAGTTCGGCACCACCCCCATGGACGAGCTGCGCGGGGACATCAGCCGCTACGCCCCCATCGAGCTGTTCATCGAGATGGAGGACTCGGCGGAGGCCAGGCTGCCCGTGCAGGAGGCGTGGACCGACTGGTTCAACACCCACCGCTCGGCGCTCAAGAGCGTGAGCATCCTCACGCGCAGCAAGTACATGCACTTCACCGCCGAGATGGTGAAGTTCTTCTCCCGCACGGGCGAGCTCATCCGCGTCTACCTGGAGGAGGCGCCCTTCGAGGAGGCCCTGCAGCGCGCGGCCCCCAGCGCCCGGAGGCCGCGCACGTAGACCTCACGGCGTGGCGGCGCTGGCCTCTCCGATGGCGGACTGGAGGGCCTCGCGCAGCGCGGCCCCTTCGTTCACCTGGAAGAAGCGGCCCTGACCCGCCAGGGCGATGCTCTGGAGCATGGGGTGGGCGGAGCCATAGCCGATGACGTACGTTCGCACGTTCTGCGTACCGGGCAGATCCCCACGCAGGTCCGCGTGCGAGAGGAAGAAGGCCACGTCATCCATGAAGTTCTTGTTGCCCGCCGCCAGTCCCGTGGGCCAGTTGTAATCGGTGTAGTCGCAGTCCGCCTTCGTGGCACCGAACAGGTGGCAGTAATTGACCCCGCCCGAGTTGGGGTTGTGCTCGGGATCGACCGGGTCGAACGTGAGCAGCTCGCCGCTCGGGTGCCGGGCCCCCTCCGCCAGCAGGAGGCTCATCATCTTGGTGATGGGCACCGAGTTGTCGTAGCGGGGCTCGCCCCCTGTCACCACGATGACGGCGCTGGATTGCTCCGCGAAGCAGATGGAGCGGTGATCGCCCCCCGATTCCCAGCGCTGGCCCGGAAGGACCAAGCCCGTGGCGGGGTCCACGTAGGGGTACTTGAGCCACTCATCCGTGCTCTTGCCGTAGCCGGCACCGACCTGATTACCCCCGTAGGGATTGTCATAGGTCCCGCCACTCGGCTGACCCGGCCAGCCCCAGTTCGTATTGCCAATCGGCTGGGCGAACCACGAGTTCCACCGGCCATCCACCCCTTGCGAGGAGAAGTAGCCACCCAGGCCGAACAGGGCCTCTCCCGTGGAGCGCTCGTTGTTGCGGAAGAGCGTGTCGTTGACGGCTCTGGCCAGCTGGGAGCGATCCAACCGGGTCTCGTCGAAGGGCGCGGACGCGCTGCAGCTCGGGCTCACGTCCGCGAGCACCCAGGTCGGATCGAACCAGCCGCGATCGCCTCCAAAGGTGGCCACGCCCATGCGCACGTGGCTCGCCGTCTGGAGGACGTCCTTGAGCGCCTTGCGGGCCACCACGAACTTGGGCGGGCGCAGGTTCAAGACGCGGCCGCTGACCACCCACTTGCGCTTGGCCTCTTGGGGCAGCAGCGGCTCGTCCTTGGCCCGCGGTGGCCCCATGTGCCCGCTCTTGTCGTTGATCGTGGCGGGCACCAGGGGGCCGCGCCACCACCCCTTGATCCCCAGACAACTCAAGCACTCATTGAAGACGGGCGAGTTCGGGTACTTGCTGTCGAAATTCCACACCTGCCGACAGACGGTCGAGGCGTCGGCGGTGCTGTTCATGCTCCTGAACTGCATCCCCATCGAGTACGGGAACTCTTCCGCCTGCCAGGCGATCCGCCGGCCTCGGGAGTGATAGTACTCGGCCGGGTCGAAGTAGGGGTCGTTGAGATCGGGGTCGCTGTCATAGACCACCGAGCCATTCTTCGCCGGATCCGGGCTGTTCTTGTCGAACCAGCTCATCGCGGCGACGAGCGCCGGATCCGAGCACCCCGTGTTGATGAAGTGGCCGTAGTCCGGGTCATTGAAACCCAGGTCCCCCTTCTTGAGCCCCGAGGTGGGGGAGTAGCCCGGAGTGAAGGCCTCGGGCAGCCAGGTGGGGAAGTCCTGCATGGACTCGCTGTTGTCCAACAAGAAAATGACATTGGCGGGAGACTGCGCCTGGCTCGCGAGCGGCAGGAGCCCCACCGCTCCCATCATTCCACCAAGCACCAGACCGCGTTTCGTGCCGCGACTCCAATGGCTGTTCATGATTATACCCCCAACGCACGCGCGGGCATTTCGTTACCCGCGCCGTGCGTTGCCTCTCACTACTGCATGTCTGTTTCATCCACGTCAAGAGATGTGATTGTCTCGGACGAAGCCGAGCAGGGCTTGCTGGCATTCTCCGGGAGAGCCTTCTCTTCACGGAATCAATGATTTCAAGGCCTGGTGGCACGGCTCTCCGCCAGGGATTGCGGCAGCGCGTCATGAAGGGCGGCTGGGTTCGTCGACCTGGAAGAATCTGCCCGGGCTGGCAAGCGCGAGGCGTTGGGCCATTGGGGCGGATGTCTGGCAATCCACCTCGCGGCCCCCTGTGAGGAAATTTCAATCAGAACCAAAAGTCGAACGGCTCTTTCAGCACGATGAGGCTCGGAGGGTGCCACACCGCGTTGACGGCAGCGTGACCGCGCGTCTGGCGAGGTGCTGTTCTGGCCGTCACGCGGGTGTCACCGCTGGCGGCTCCCGGCCGCTGAAGTGGCAATAATTAACGCCGCGCGGAACCGGTCACGCATTGGAGTCTTCCACGCCAGGCGGCGGCGTGATGCTGTAAGGGATTGAAGCCCGGAAGGCGTGCCTGGCGGGCTCCCCCGGCGAGGGGAGCCCGGGCCGGCTCAGCGCTTCTCGAGCTCCTCGGGGTGGAAGACGCGCGAGGCGACGCGGTCGAGCACCTCGTCGCCCCACACGAGGCTCGCCTTGGCCAGGCGCTTCATGTCCCGGGCGAAGGCGGCGCCCTCGGGCACCACGGCGTACTCGCGGCTGAGGAACAAGCCGCGGTTGTCCCGCTCATAATCCACCGAGCCGCCGCCCGTATCGGTGCCCTCGCGCGCCTCGGCCTCGAAGCCCTCGATGACCCCCGGCCTGGGCGGCTCATTGAAGCGATACACGAGCGCGCTGCACTCGAGCACCCCACGCTCCTCGTGGTACTCGAAGTACACCTGGGCGCCGCCCACGGCGAACCCCCCGAAGCCCTGGGGGTTGAGACCGGGGCCGGGCGCCGCGCCCTGGGAGCGCATGAACCAGCGCACCAGTTCGCCGGCCGTCTCCCGTGTCAGGCGGCCACCACTCGCGGGCGGGGGCGGACCGAGTCCCACCGCGGACATCAACCATTGGAGCATGCTGTGCGCACCCTTTCGCGACTAGCGGCCCGCCCGAGCCTGCTCGAAGGGGACACGATGTTTCAGGTAGACGCTGTCGAACGAGTGCGTCCCCTCGATGCCCGAGCCCTGCTCGAAGCGGCGGACGACGGCGCCCTTGCCCCCATCACGTGCCCACTCGTCCACGCCGTCACCGTCGCCCTGGCCGAACCACGTGGGGACGATGTCGTTCTTGTTCACGTAGTGCACGTACTGGGGGCCATCCGGGAAGTGGGCCGCGGCGCCGCCGAAGGTCTCCACCTTGAGCTTGCTCATCGCCTTCTCCACCTGGGCCGAGGACATTCCGTCCTCGATGCGCAGGCGGTTGGCCACGTCGTTGAGGGCGCGGCTGGTGACGAGCGCGCCCTGGCTGTGCGCCACCAGGTGCACGCCCCGGCCCGCCTTGAGCTCCGCGTAGACGGTGTCCGCCATGGTGTCCACGGCCGGGTTCTTGCCCTTGTCCAGCTTGTCCTTCACGCACTGGGCCAGGTCGCTCACCATGCCCTCGGTGGCGTTGTGCACGCCGATGACCTTGGCACCCGTGCGGTCGGCGAGCTGCTGCATGCTCGCGAACTGCGTGTCCTTGTTGTTGTTGATGCCGTTGACGTAGATGAGCGTCTCGGCCGGGTGGGCGTTGTTGCGCGGGGTGACGCCCGGCACCTGGCTCAGCGGTGTGCCCGGCGGGAACGTCGCGCCCTTGGCCCCCACCAGCACCCCGTCGTACTTCTTGTCTCCGCCCCCGAAGATGCCGCCGAGCAGCTTGTTCGCCGCCGCGCCGCGCGCCGCGCCCGTCGCCTCGAAGCCGTCAGCGCGCCCCCCTGTCGTCGGGGGCGGGACCGGTCCCGCCCCCGGGAGCACCGGCTTCTTCTCGGCGGGAGCCGATGACGGGGTCGTGCGCAAGGCGGGCGAAGCAAGGTTGCGGTCGATGCTCGTCATGGACGGCTCCTGCCAGACTGGAAAAAGTGAACGGCTTTGAAGAGGTTATCGTAAAAATCAGGCGGCCTGTTGCGCCTACTGTCCTACTTCTTCCCACGAAGACGGACAGCCCCCTGGGCGCAGGAAGCGCAGGTGGCCGGGTGAATGCCTGGGCGTGGGAGAGCTGCGATGGGGGAAGAGGCGCCTCGCGGATGCGGGACTCGCACGCGCGAGAGAAGCACTGAACCCCCGGCCCGGAGCAGCGGCTCAACGGGTGGGGAGGATCTCGATGCGCGTCACCGGGTTGCCCGGGGAGGACAGGTTCGCGGAGGTGCGCACGAGCGTCCCCTCCTCGAGGCTCTGCAGGGACACCCGCTGTCTGCCGCGCAGGACCTGGACGTTGCTCGCGAGGGGCAGGGTAGTCGAAACGCCCCCTTCCTCCGCGAGGACGATCTGCTGGCCGGACACGGAGCGCACGCGGCCGGTATGCAGGACGTTGGCGAGGGCGTAGCCCGAGTCGTCCTCGTCGGGCGCCGAGCCCGTGGGGTAGCCGATGCTCGTGGGGGAGCCGATGCCCGTGGCGCCCTCGGGGGCCTCGGCGTTGGGGTCTCCGATGGCCGAGGTCCGGCCGGTGCCGTCACCGGTCGTGTCCGTGCCGCCCGTGCCGCTGCCGCCCACGCCCTGCTCCGACGAGGACGCGGGCTCATTGGACTGGGCCTGCGCGAGCTGGGCACGCATCCGCGCGAGCTGCTGCTGGAGCTGGGCCACCTGCGTGCGCAGCCGGGCCACTTCCAGGCGTTGTTGGGCCTCGACCTCGGCCTGCGACTGCGTGCCGCTGTCCTGCTCCGTCGTCTGGGCGGCCCCCTGCTCCGCGCCCAGCACGAGGGCCATGCCGAGCGCCGCCACGCCCAATCCCATCCAGGTCTGTCTTGCCATCGGACTTGCGCTCCCTTCTTCGCGAAACCCCGGGGTGACCCCCGGGGGTGGGCCTACTTCTGGGACTTGCGCGGCGAGGACTGCACGACGATGTCGCGCGCACGCTCGACACCATCGACGTACGCGAACGAGGTCTGCACCCGCGCGCCCTCGGAGATCTGCTTGAGGGGAATCTGCTGGCGCGTCGAGCCCTTGAACGCCCGCGTCTGATCGTCGATGGCGAGCCGGGAGACGGTGCCATCCGTGATGTCGACGACCTCGATGTGCTGGGGCGTGACGTCGCGCACCCGCCCGTCGAACTCCACGGTGACCACCGTGACCGGCTGGGCGTCATCGTCCCGGGAGGCATTCGCCGTGTTGTTCGTGTCTCGGGGAGCCGAAGCCGAGCCCCCCGCGCCGGAGCCCCCTGCCCCGCCCGTGCCTCCCGTCCCGCGCAGATTGGACACCTCGCGCTCCAGGGCTTCCACGCGCCGCTGGAGGTCGGTGAGAGACGTCCCCTGCCCGCCGCTGCCTCCCGTGGCGCCGGCATTGCCACCCGAACCGCCGGTTGCGCCTGAACCACCCGTTCCACCCGCCGCCCCCGTGCCCGTCTGGGTGCTCGGGCTCAAGAAGGGCGAAGCGGAGGGCATCTCCGGAGTGGTCCCCCAATAGGTGGGCCCCCCGGGTCCCACCGTCCCGGTGCCGCCCGTTCCCTGAAGCCCCGTGCCCCCCGCCTGGGTGTTGTTCTGCAAGGGCACGCCATTGAGCCCCGCGTTGCCCTGTTGCCCGAACGGCCCGAAGAGGCCCGGGCCCGCCGTGTCCTGCCCTTGCTGGATGCTGGCCGCGCCCGTCGGTCCCGCCGCGGGCTGCTGTTGCTGCCCCACCGCGCCCTGCTGCTGCGCCACGGCCACCAGAGGGGTGGTCCCCAGCAAGGCCAGCGCCATCCACATGGCTCCGCGCATCTCACTCCTCCTCGTCGTGAACCCCTACCTGCCCGCAAGGTGGGAATCGTTCACCAAGACACCCACCCGGACGCGGGGAAGGGCTGACTCCCAGGCTGCCCTTGGGGCGGGGGAACGGGCCGGACGGCGGAAAACGGAATGAAAGGAGGGGACGGGTGAAACTTCCGGCGGCTTCGTGTCACGTTGAGGCGTGGCCCATCTCTTCGCGATCCGAATGCCCTTCACGGGCAGCGCGGTACCGGCCGTCGATACCGAGCGACGGCTCGTCGCGCGCGCGCGGCGAGGGGACCCGGCCGCCTTCCGTGGCCTCTTCGAACAGCACTCGCCCGCCGTCTGGCGCTTCCTGCGCGACCTGCTGCGGGACGAGGCCGCCGCGGACGAGGCCACCCAGGAAACGTTCGTGCGGGCCCATGCGCGGCTCGGGGCGCTGCGAGACGACACGCGGTTCGTCTCGTGGCTGCTGGGTATCGCGCGCCACGTCTATCTGGAGTCACGCCGCGGCCAGGCCACGCACCTGGACATCGCCGACGAGGAGAACGAGCCCCTGCTGGAGGCGGCGCGGCCCTCGCCCACCCCCGAGGCGTGGTTGCTGGATCGCGAATTGGAGGGCCTCTTGAGCGAGGCCCTCGGCGAGGTGCGAGAGGAGCGCCGGGCGGCGCTGCTGCTGCGCATCGACCATGGGCTGGCCTACGAGGACATCGCCCAGGTGATGGGCTGGTCACTGCCCAAGGTGAAGAATGAGATCCACCGGGCCCGGTTGCAGCTGCGCGAGCGGCTGGCCGGGCACGTGGGAACAGGAGGTCGGCCATGAATCTCCCCTGCCGCGAGTCGGACCTGGACGCCCTGCTCGCCGGAGAGTTGTCCGCGGAGGAAGCCGGTCGCGTGGGCGCGCATGCGGCCGCGTGTGACACGTGCGCGCGGACGCTGGAGTGGCTGAGGATGGAGCGTGGGTGGATGGCGCGGCGGGCGAGGCGTCAACCCGCGCGGCGGGCGTTGGAGACGGGCGCGTGGGAGGCCCGGTTGCGGCCCGCGCCGTCGCGCTCCTGGCCGAGGGAGTGGCGCGGGGGGATGTGGGCCGCGGCGGCGCTGGTGTCGTGCGTGACGCTCAGCCTGCTGTCCACGGCGCGCCCCACGGCCCGCCCCGAGGAGCCCTGGGGAGACGGGCTCGTGTCCATGGCCCGGGTGGAGATGTGCACGGATCCGGGCATCGAGGCGGTGGCCCGCGTGGAGGCCCGGGTGGGAGCATGCCTGTTGGCCTCGCCCACCCAGCCTCCGTGGTGAGCCAGCCGCCTCAGGGGGACGACGGATAGGCGAGCGCCCGGTCCACCGCGGCCCTGGCCTGCACGAGGCCGTAGCCGAACACGTCGTTCTGGTCCGTCTTCGAGGGCTGCGCGGGGTTGGGGATGTACCGGGCGGACTTCTGGAGGATCTCCAGCACCTGGTCGCTCTTGAGGTCCGGGCGGGCGCTCCACACCAGCGCGGCGACGGCGGACGCGTAGGGCGTGGCCATGGAGGTGCCGGTGCTGAAGGCGTAGTCGCTGCCCTGGATGCCCAGGCGCACGTTCTGACCCACCTGGGCGAGGAAGGTGGGCACGAGCGTGGTGGTCACCGCCGTCACCGGGGGCCAGTTCGCGTCGGTGTTGAGCGTGAAGAGCAGCGAGTCGTCATCCTCGGGATCGTTGTTGCCGATGATGACGGCGCGCGCGCCCTGGGAGCGCACGTTGCGCACCTTGTCGGCGAAGGTGATTTCCCCCCCGCGCTCCACGAAGGCGACGAAGCCGTCGCAGGTGGCCTCGGGGCAGGAGCGCAGGCCCTTGCCCTGACCGCAGTTGAGGAGCTTGCCCTCGTACTCCTCGAAGGGCACGTAATCCAGGGCCGACGAGACGTAGAAGGTGCTGCCGATCCACAGGTTGGCGAAGGGCGCCTTGCCCCGGGGATAGGTGGAGTAGATGTTCACGCCAGGGGCCACGAAGTCCAGGTGGGGGCCGATCTGGGAGAACCCGGGGTGCTTGGCCTCCTCGTCCACCGCGCCCACGGCGATGACGGAGTCATAGGCGGCCGGGTAGACGCGGGACTCCTCGGTGGCCGTCTCGCCGCCGTTGCCACTGGCCGCGAAGGACAGCAGCCCCGCGGCCTTGGCCTTGTCGAAGGCCTCCTTCTCGAGATCACTGCTATCCGACGAGCCCAGCGAGAGCGAGATGATGTTCGCCTTCTTCTCCACGCACCACTCGACGGCGGAGATGACGTCGGACACCTTGCCGCTGCCCTCCGTGTCGAGCACGCGCGCGACGAGCAACCGCGCGCCCGGCGAGGCCCCCACCACGCCCGAGGGGCTCAGGGTGGGATCATTGGGATTGACGCTGCCGTG
This sequence comes from Cystobacter fuscus DSM 2262, assembly GCF_000335475.2. Lineage (NCBI taxonomy): Bacteria > Pseudomonadati > Myxococcota > Myxococcia > Myxococcales > Archangiaceae > Cystobacter > Cystobacter fuscus. The sequence goes on from NZ_ANAH02000015.1 coordinate 356,824, forward strand.
CACACCGGGCTGCGCGGCGATGATGCCCGCCACGTGGGTGCCGTGGCCTCCGCCCCACACGCCCTGCGCGTCCTTGTCCTCGGGCTCGTCGTCGTCATCGACGAAGTCCCTGCCCCCGGCGTAGACGGCCTGGAGTTCGGGGTGTTGCAGGTCCATGCCGCTGTCGACGACACAGACGATCCGGCCCGAGCCGGTGGGCGCCCCCTCCTGGAGCGAGCCCTGGTTGTTGGGGTCCCACACCTCGTTGGCCTGCGTCATGCGCAGGGCCTGGGTGTACTCCGAGGGGATGCCACCGCCCTGGAGCCTCGGCGTGGCGGACGACGCCGCCATGGGCCGCGTCCAGGTGGAGACGTTGCCGAGCGCGAACACCTCGTGGTCCGGCTCGATGGAGAGCACGTCCGGGTCCTTGGCGAGCCGGGCCTGGGCCTCCGGGGTGAGGGAGAGGGCCATGGCATCGAGCGTGGGCCAGTGGCGCTTGACGCGCGCGCCCAGGGAGCGCACGCGGTCCTCGCGGCCGCGCAGCGCGGCGGCGGTGCGCAGGCCCTTCTGGGGACGGAAGCGCACCAGCATGGGCTGGGCGTCGCCGGAGGAGGACAGGGCGGAAGAGGCCGAGCCCGTGGCGCGGGAGGAAGCGATGGGCGCCGCCTTCGCTTGGACGACGAGCTCCGGGCACAACGGCTGCTCCTGCGGCGTGACATCATCCGGAGGGGGCTCGACCCCGCAGCCGCCCCCCGCGATTCCCAGCAGGCCCAACAGAACCAGTCGCCTCATGTCGTGACGTCTCCTTGCACCCCGTCAGCGACGGGGGATCGCACCACGCCGGTGCTCTGCGCCCTACGGTCGGGCCGGGCCTCACCAACGGCGGATGCGCCGGACCCATTCCTGGGGCAACAGGCTAGGCCGTCTACTCGCCCGGCGATAGGGCCCCCCGGGTGTGGGGGTGGGCTCCTCAGCGCGAGGCGGGCTCGATTCCGAACAACCGCTCCACGTGGCGCGAGTACTCGGCGAGTTGCCGCTCGACGTCCTCGGGGCTCCAGCCCAGCAGGGGGGCCATGTCGGCGGCGGCGACGCGGGCGGCGGCGCGGCCGAGGTCGCGCGTCTCGAAGGCCAGCTTGAGGCGGCGCACGAGCAGATCATCCAGGGAGTGGACGAACTCGTGGGTGACGCCGTGGACGGCCTCGGCGCGCAGGTAGGGCAGACCGGGGGCAAGCGGCTCTGCGAGCGCGGGCCGCTCGCGGGTGAGGGCCCAGGGCAGACGCCAGCGGTTGCCGTAGGCGCGCACGAGGTGGAGGGCGACGTCGTCCCGGCCCACCTCGGCGCGCGCGGCGGCGAGCTCCGCGTCGAACGAGGCGAAGTCCCCGCCGGGCAGCGCGAGCGAGCCGGTGCGGGCCTTCTGGTGGGGCACGCCGAGCTGCTTCTCGACGGCGTTGACCATGTCGCTCGCCATGACGCGGTAGGTGGTGAGCTTGCCGCCGGAGATGGCGAGCACGCCCGAGGGGCTCGCGTGGATGGCGTGTTCGCGGCTGGCGCTGTTGGCGTCACCGGAGCCGGAGTAGGCGCTCGCCACGAGCGGGCGGATGCCGGCCCAGGCGCTCACGACGTCCTCGCGCACCAGGCGGGCCTCGGGGAAGAGGCCGTTGGCGGAGGCGAGCAGGTAGTCCAGATCGGACACGCTGGCGCGCACCTCGGCGGGATGGGACTGGGTGGGGGTCTCGGTGGTGCCGATGATGGTGTGGGTCGCGGCGGGGAGGATGAACATCACCCGGCCGTCCACGGGGGACAGGAGGGTGATGGCGGTATCGGGGGGCGTGGGCAGGCGCTCACGGGGCACGGCGATGTGCACGCCCTTGGAGCCGCGCACGGCGGGCGAGCCATCCTGGGCGTCGTCGAGCTTGCGGATCTCATCGCTCCAGGGGCCGGTGGCGCTGACGACGGCGCGGGCGCGCACGGTGTGCTCCTGGCCGGTGAGCGTGTCGACGACGGTGGCGCCCTGGGCCTTGCCGTTCTCCAGGAGGAGCGCGCGCACGGAGGCGTGGTTGAGGATGACGGCGCCAGCCTCGGAGGCGGCGAGCACGTTGGCGAGCGTGAGCCGGGCATCGTCGGTGGCGGCGTCGTAGTAGCGGGCGCCGCCGGTGAGGCCCTCGGAGCGGATGCCCGGGAAGGTGTCGGAGACCTGGCGCGGGTTGAGCAGGCGCGAGTTGCGCACGTTGCGGAAGAGCGCGAGGGCGTCATAGAGCTTGAGGCCGGCGGCGAGCTTCCAGCGCTTCAGGCGGGCGCCCTTGTAGACGGGCCAGACGAAGGCCAGGGGACGCACCAGGTGGGGCGCGAGCCGCAGCAGCCGGTAGCGCTCGATGCTGGATTCGAAGACGAGACCGAGGTGGCCATGCTCCAGGTAGCGCACGCCGCCGTGGACGAGGCGCGAGGAGCGGCTGGAGGTGCCGGAAGCGAAGTCCTCGCGCTCCACGAGCGCCACGCGCAAGCCCCGCAGGGCCGCGTCGCGAGCGATGCCGCAGCCGGTGATGCCGCCGCCGATGACGAGAACATCGAAGACCTGGGCCGCCAGGGCGAGCAGGCGCTCGGAGCGAGGAGCGGGCGGACGGGGGGCGGGCAGGGAGACGAGCGACTGGACCTCTTGGCGGGAGAAGGGAACCAGGGCACTCGGGGCGGCGGATTCAGGAGTCACGGAGGGAGTCTAGCGGCGAAGGGGAGTGGGTGGCAGTGGGAACGAAACGCGGCGCGTCAAGGGGGTAACGAAGGAGCGACGAAGAGACAACGGAGGGCGGGAGGGTGAGGAGCAACGGACACTGCACCGGCGGGGAGCGTCGGGGAGTGTCGTGCGGACGAGGGGGAGAGGTGCCTGGAAGGCGGGGCATGAATACCTCCACCACTGGAGCGCGAAGTGGGGAGGTGGCGCGTGAGCACGTTGACGTACGAGCGCAGCGGGAGGACGAACACGGGGGCGCAGGCGGTCCGGATCGAGGGCATGAGGAACCTGCGCGTCCTGGTGCAGGGGGAGACGGTGCTGGAGCGAGCGCTGACGGTGGAGGAGCAGGGGCGCCTGGGCCCGCTGGTGGAGGAAGCCAGACGCCAACCGGCACCGGTCATCGTGCTGCCCACCCCGGGAGGCCCGACGGGGATGGCGGTGAGTCTGGCGTTCGAGGGGGAGGAAGCACCGCGGGTGAGAGCGGGGGCCCATCCCGGGCAACCCCTACGAGGAGTGGGCTCGCCCTACGACGCGTTGTTGGAGGATCTGGACGAGCTCCTGACGGAGGAGCTGCACACGCGCTCGCCGAGGCACGCCTACGCGGTGTTGCCCCACGAGTTGCGGCAACAGGAGTGAGGGAGGCCGTGACGGACGTCCCCCCGGAGGGCACCGGGGGAGGTCTGGCGGCCTGAGCGGCTGCTTTCCTGGGAAGGAAGACAGGGAGCGGAGGGAGCCGGGGTATGGGCGGCGCACGTCGGGTTGCCGGCGGCGAGCGACCATGCCAGAGAGACAGCATGAAGCGAGTGCGGTTCTCGGTCCACCGGACAGTGGGAGAGGCGAGACTTCGAGCAGGGTTGTTGTCGGGCTCGGGGTTCTCGGTCGAGGTGCGAGGAGAGGCCCTCTCGCCGCTGGGCGGGGAGATTCCCAACACGGAGACGTGGGTGGAGCTGTGGCTTCCGGAGGAGGAAGTCGCGCGCGCGAGGGAATTGGAAGCCGAGGTGGAGGAGGGCAAGGAGAAGGCGGAGCGGATCGTGGACTGTCCGCGCTGTGGAGAGGGCAGCCCGGGGAACTTCGAGCTGTGCTGGAACTGCGAGGAGGAACTGCCCGCCTCGCCGCGACCGCGACTCCGGGCGGTGTCCTGAGCAAGACCCCCCGGATACAGTGAAGCCCCTACCCTCGAGAGAACCCGTGTCGAACGAGCCACGCGCCGAAGAAGCCTGGGAGGACCCGGGCTCTCCCCGAGCCGAGAATCAGGACCGCGCCCGTCGCTTCGGGATGGATCCAGGCGTGCGCAAGGTGCTGCTCGTCTGCCTGGCGGCGCTGGTGTTGCACCTGTTGGTGCTGTTGTTGCCGAGGAACATGCCCGAGCAGGAGCTGGCGATCGCGCGAGCGATCCCCGATTCGGCGAAGCGGGTGGCGCTGTTGAAGCCGTTGAAGGAGCACCCGAAGGCCACGGGAGCGGACCTGCGGGAGGCGGCGGAGCTGCTGCGCGAGGGCTCGCCGATGGATGCCTACGAGCTGACGAAGGAGTCGGAGCGCAGGGAGCCCGGTTCAGTGGAGACGCAGCTGCTGATGGCGCGGATCTGCCATGGGCAGCGGATGAACCGGTGCGAGGAGGAAGCCCTCCGGAAGGCGGAGGAAGTGGCACCGGGGGATGGCCGATCGGCGTTGTTGCGAGCGGACTTCCGGGAGGCGGAGGGCGACCTCGCGGGGGCGCTGAAGTCGGTGGAGGAGGCGTACCACAAGGAGCCCGGGAGGAAGGGAGTGGGCGTGAGGTACGCGCGGCTGCTGAGCGCGGCACACCAGGGAGAAGCGGCCCTGGAAGTGCTCAGGACGCAGGGGGTGAACCTGGGGAAGGCCCGACTGTGGCTGGAGGAGGGCCTGGTGCGGGTGGACCAGGGGCGGCTCGAGGAAGCGCGGCAGCTCTTCTCGAGGGCGGTGGAGGCGGATCCGAAGCTGGTGATGGGGTACTACCACCTGGGCGTCACGGCCTTCCGGCTGGGGGACATCCAGGGAGCGGAGGACGCGTTGAGGATGGCGGACCGCCTGGACATGACGGACATGAAGGCCCTGTCGGCGCTGTGTGAGATTCAGCGCAGCACGGGGAGGACGGACGCGGTGACGGCGACGCGCATGGACCTCGAGCGCCGGTTTCCCGAGCGGTTGGACGCGGTGCGAACCGCCTGCATCACTCGCTGAGGACGGCGGCTCCTACTCCTCGGGGATGCCACGAATGCGCCGGAGCAACTGCGCGGCCGCCTTCACCTCGGCGTCCACGGAACCATCGGCGATCTCGGTTCGCACGACGGCCTGGAGGAAGGCCATCGCCTCCTCCTCACGGTGCTGCTCGACCAGGAGACTGCCGAGCGCCATGCGCACGCGGGTGAGCACGACCAGATCCTCGGCGAGCACCGCGGCGTCGATCGCATCACTCAAGGCGGACTCGGCGAGTTCGGGCCGGCCCCGCTCGAGAAGCTCACGAGCGCGCTGAAGGTGACGGGACGCATCCATGGAGGGGACTCCCAGAGACACGAGGAGGGACAACATGGCCGGGGCCGGGTTATCCCAGGGAACATGGACGACGAATCGCGAATCGTGGAGCTGGAGCTGCGCTACATGCAGCAGCAGGAGTTGCTGCAGGAACTGAGCGAGGTGCTGTACGCCCAGGGACGCGAGTTGGAAGGACTCCGGGTGGAGGTCGCCCTCATGAAGAAGAAGCTCGAGGGCGAGCCCGGCCTGGTGGATGCGCAGCGGCAGGAGAAGCCACCGCATTACTGAGCGGCGGCCCCTTCACCGGGCACGAGCCTACAACCGCCAGCCGACCCGCAGACCGACGTGGGGGCTGGGCGTGAGGTAGCCCACTTCGAGGCCGAAGGTGAACGAGCTGTTCTGGTAGCCGAAGCCAAAGGCGCCGTGGGCGCGAACGAAGTCGCCGCTGAAGCGCAGCCACGGGCCGACGAGCGCCTCCAGGTAGATGGGCGCGCCGCGGGGGCTGATGCGCAGATCCAGATCGATGGGGATACCGAACGACGTGGGACTGGTCGCCAGCATCGCGCCAAACCGGGCGCCAATGGACAGAGGCCCGATGAAGATGAAGTCCACCGCGCCGGTGATGTCGAAGAAGGGTCCGTGGTTGACGTGGTAATCGGCGCCGAGCGTCAGACGGAAGTCGGATCTCGCCTCGGATTGAGTCGGGGCGAGGCACACGGCAAGCGCGAAGAGGACGGCGACGAGAGGACGCGACAGCTGCTTCATGAGCAAAGCGCTCCGGGTTGAATGGATGAATGCCAATCAACCAAGCCTGGAGCGACACCGCCAGTACGAAAGCACGAAGAAGAAACGCGTGTCGCCCAGCGGACGGCCTTCGGAGCCTGCCACGGCGAAGCCCGCAAAGGCGAAGGCCCCGAGTCGACACCTTGCGGTGGGGACTCGGGGCCTTCAAAAAAAATCCGGCAGCGACCTACTCTCCCGCGCGGTTTCCCGCGGAGTACCATCGGCTCTGGAGGGCTTAACTTCCGTGTTCGGGATGGGAACGGGTGGGACCCCTCCGACATTGCCACCGGAAAAACAGGACAGTCCATACGAAGGGTAGGTGAATCAACTTCCACTGCGAAGCTCTCGTGCCTTCTTCCGGGCCCG